>CAMWQB010000052.1 GCA_947176295.1 uncultured Porphyromonadaceae bacterium | reverse complement strand
GGGGAATACGACTTTCAGGCGCGGGGACTATGCGCGGGCTTCGGAATTTTATGACAGGGCTCTGGCGATAAAGACGAAGATTTTCGGGGCTGAACATCCCGAGGTGGCTACGGCTTACAACGATTGGGGAAATCTTCTGGCCGAGGCGGGGGACAATGCCAGGGCGATGGATTACTACAGGCAGGCACTGGAAATCAGGGAGAAGACGCTTGGGTCGACCCATCCGGAGCTGGCTATATCGTACAACAATATAGCGAATATGTATGCCGATACCCGCGAAGGGGCGAAGGCTCTGGAATATTATCGGAAGGCTTTGGCGATACTGGAGAAGGAGTTTGGGACGGAACATCCGGATGTGGCCTCGACGTACATGAATATCGGGGCCGTGTATGCCGACCTCGAGGAGGATGCTCAGGCCATGGATTATTACAGAAGGGCGTTGGCTATAAAGGAGAAGCTTTACGGTGAGGAGCACCCGAGCGTGGCAATGTCGTATAGCAATATCGGGCTGTTGTATTACTGGCAGGGGAATTACGATGAAGCTCTGGAGAATTTCCGACGGGCCTTGGCTATACGCGAAAATGTGCTTGGTGGAGAGCATCCGGATGTGGGAAAACTGTATGTCCACATCGGGAATGTGTATTATAATCAGGATGATTCGGCGCAGGCGCTGCAGTGGTACCGCCGGGGTCTGGGCGTGCTTCTTCCGGTGCTTGGCGAGGAGAATCCGCTGGTGGCGGGAGTGAGGAGCGTTATAGCCGAGATTGAGGCTGCTCCTATTTCTTCTCGCGCACACTGATGCAACGACTTATGGCGCGCCAGAAGGGTTGGCGGATGAGTAAGTCGATGATGCAGGAGACGAGGAAGAAGGCCACGAGGAAGGCTCCGATGGCGAGGATGACGACAGGGCCGTTGAGTCGGGTATACTGCTCGGCGACGAAGTGCTTGAAGTGGATGTAGATCCAGGGATTCATGTGGAGGAGATACACGGCGAAGCATCCGGAGCTGAGGAGGTTGACGACGCGGCTTACGAAGGGTCGGATACGGGCGAAGAGGATGAGATAGCCGACGGCCTCGATTACGATGAGGGGATTGCTGTAGAAAAGGAAGTGCCAGGCGATGTTGGGAACGGCGTTCCAAATGATGATAAACATGGCCAGGGATGCTGCGAGCCATGGAATGAGCATGCACATAAGGCCGGTGGAGACGCGCAGGAGCGATGCTCCGTAGAGGCGGAGCCATCGGGCAAGAAGATAAAGGCCGACGAAGGAGATGGCGCTGTAGCCGTTGACGAACTGCTCGCTCTCGTAGAAGAGGGAGGCGAGGGTCTGCAGGGCGTAGAAGGCGAGGATTGTGCCGCCGAGTTGTCGGCCGGATGCATTCTCGACGTATGCGTTGAGGATGGGCGAAAGGACGTAGAGCACCATGTAGCTCATGACGAACCATTCTTGTATGACCCATACTTTTAATAGATTGGCCATAATCTGCTCGCCGGTGAAGGGCGCGCTTCCGAATGCCGTGAAGAAGAGATATACGGCCATGGAGTAGAATACGACCTGGAAGAGGAGCTTGGTAAATCCGCGTAGGCTTGCCTTGATGCCGAACCAGCCGGAGATGAGAACGAAGATGTTTACGCTTACGATTGCAAACATCTCTATGAGAATGCGCGTTGCGCCGTTGAGGGGCGCGGCGTGGAGCTGGTCGGGTGTGGGAGGGTCGAGGACAGCGAAATCGGCATGCACGACGAGGACGAAGAACATCGCCAGGATGCGCAGGAGCTCGAAATTGGAAGCTCGGGAGGAGGGCCCGGTGGTAATAGAGGAAATCATAGCTCTATCTTTGTGGCCCGGACGGGGTGGCCCATGAAGAGGGTGGCGAGTTCTGAGAAGGCTGTGGCTTCTTCGGTGGTGAGGTAGCGGGTGGTGGCTCCGCGGGTGATTTTCGCATCCATTTCGGGATGTCGGCGGAGATAGTCAACGAGGGATGCGGCCACGATGTCGCCCTGGGAGAGAATCTTCACCTGCGGGGGGATATGTCGGCGGATTGCGTCGATGAGAAGGGGGTAGTGTGTGCAGCCGAGGATCAGGGAGTCGATGCGAGGGTCTTTTTCGAACAGGGCCTTGAGGTCGGCGTCCACGAAGTAGTCGGCCCCGGGGCTGTCGGCTTCGCGTGCTTCGACGATGGCAGCCCAGAGCTTGCAGGCGCGGGAAGCGAGAGTGAATCCGGGGTATGCCTTTTCGATTTCGATATCGTATGAGCGAGAGGCGACCGTGCCGGGTGTTCCCACGAGGCCAATGTGTCCGCCGGAGCTGTGTGCACCGACGGCTTCGACTGTGGGGCGGATAACGCCGAGCACGCGTCGCTCGGGGTCGAGAACGGGGAGGTTGCGCTGCTGTATGCTTCTGAGTGCTTTGGAGGATGCGGTGTTGCAGGCGAGAATCACCAGATGGCAGCCTTGGCGGAAAAGATACTCCACGGCTTCGAGTGTGAAACGGTAGACTGTCTCGAAGGAGCGCGAGCCGTATGGGGCACGGGCGTTGTCGCCGAGATAGAGGAAGTCGGCCTCCGGGAGCGCCTGTTGCAGCGAGCGGAGGATTGTGAGGCCGCCGTATCCGGAGTCGAAGACGCCTATCGGGCCGGGAGCAGAGGGAAGCATCGTGGGGTGGGGGAAGAGTGAGTGGGATTTGAAAATTACACCCCCGGGGCGCGCATACATGAGAGGATATACGCCCGGGGGGTGTGAATCTAAGGTTTTGGCGAGTGAAATCGGGGGCCGGGATTATTCGGCGTCGAGGCGCTTGCGGATAGCTTCGGTCTCGGCTTCGTATCCGGGCTTGGCAAGGAGTGCAAACATGTTCTTCTTGTAAGCTTCCACGCCTGGCTGATTGAAGGGATTTACGTCGAGGAGGTATCCGCTGATGCCGCAGGCAGCTTCGAAGAAGTAGATGAGCGCACCGAGGCAGTGCTCGCAGAGGCCGGGGAGGACGATGCGGAGGTTGGGGACGCCGCCATCGACGTGAGCGAGGCGAGTGCCGAGCTCGGCCATCTTGTTGACTTCGTCGACACGCTTTCCGGCGATGTAGTTGAGGCCGTCGAGGTTGTCGGCGTCTTCGGGGATGCGCACTTCATGCTTCTGATTCTCTACGGAGATAACTGTTTCGAAGATGGTGCGTTCGCCGTCCTGAATCCACTGGCCCATGGAGTGGAGGTCGGTGGAGTTGTCTACAGCAGCGGGGAAAATGCCCTTGTGGTCCTTGCCTTCGCTTTCGCCGTAGAGCTGTTTCCACCATTCGCCGAAATAATGGAGCTTGGGATTGTAGTTTACGAGGATTTCGATTTTCTTGCCGGCGCGGTAGAGGGCGTTGCGGGTCATGGCGTACGTAACGGCGGTCATGTCCTTGCCGGAGAGGGTTGCTTTCTGCATTTCGCGGGCACCATCGATGAGGCCCTTGATGTCGTATCCGGCCACGGCGATGGGGAGCAGGCCCACGGGGGTGAGGACGGAGAAACGACCGCCGACGTTGTCGGCGATGACGAAGGTCTTGTAGCCTTCGGAGGTTGCGAGGGTGCGGAGGGCGCCACGCTTAGCGTCGGTAATAGCGACGATGCGCTTGCGGGCCTCGTCCTTGCCCATCTGGAGCTCGAGCTGCTCCTTGAGGAGGCGGAATGCGATGGCGGGCTCGGTGGTGGTGCCGCTCTTGGAAATTACGATGATGCCGAATTTCTTATCCTTGAGGAGAGCCTGGAGCTCGAAGAGATAGTCTTCGCCGATGTTCTGTCCGGCGAAGAGCACCTTTGGTGCGCCCGGGAGATAGGGGTCGAAAGAGTTCGAGAGGGCTTCAATCACAGCTTTGGCACCGAGATAGCTGCCGCCGATGCCGATAGCCACGACGTATTCGCAGTCTTCGCGGAGAGCCTTAGCCGTCTCTTCGATTTCGCGGACGAGCTTGTCGTCGGTTTCGGCGGGGAGCTTCACCCATCCGAGGAAGTCGTTTCCGGCGCCGGAGCCGTCGGTGAGCTTGGAGAGGCTCACGGCAGCTTCGGGAGCGAGGGCTTCGATTTCGGCACGGCTCACGCAGGAGAACACGTCCGAGATATTGAGCTGGATTTTTTCCATACTTGAAAGAATGTGTTATTTAAAGTTCGGAATGATAATTTGGATGCAAAATTAGTGAATTTTGGCGGGATTATAAGAGCCCGGGGATAAAAAAATGCTAATGGGAGGGAGATTGATGTTTTCATGTGGTTTAATTGGGGGAAAATGTATAATTTTGCAGGATGAAATCAGAAGGATTTAAAAGAATAGTTTATCTGGGCCCTGACAGGAAGGGAAAAGGAGGCATATCGACAGTTATGCGGGAGTATAGCCGGGCTATCGATCCTTTCAGAAACGGCAGCGTGAACAGCTGTAAGGGTAAGGCTCAAGGACTAATTAATCTTTTCCTGTCGATGGTGAAGCTTTTGGGCTACCGCCTGAGAGGAGGGCGCCTTCTTCATATTCATTATGCCGGACGCGGCTCGTGGAAGCGGGAGAATATGCTTGCGTCCTACGGCCGACTATTAGGCTACAAGACGCTGATGCATTGTCATTGCAATATCAGTGAGCTTGCGGACCATCAGGGGCTCGAAGAGGTGAGAGGAAAACTCAAGAAGGCGGATGCAAATATCGTGCTTGCTCAGTCGTATAAGGAATTCTCGGAACGGGAGCTTGGGCTGGATAAGGTGAGTGTGGTAGCCAATTTTGTAAGTACGGCGGAAGTCCCGGCGGGCAAGGCTGATTCAAAAGCTGCTCCCGTCTTTCTATACCTTGGACTTCTGAGCGAAGCAAAGGGCTTCTATGACCTTATTGAATCGTGTGCGAGGCTTGCGCGAGGCGGAGTTCAATTCAAGCTCATAGCAGGTGGTGCCGGGGATATGGATAAGGTGAGGGAGCTGATCTCCAAAAACGGACTTGAGGATTATATCGAGCTTCCGGGTTGGATCCGCGGCCCGGAGAAGGAAAAGGCATTTCGGAGGGCTGATGTCCTTGTGCTCCCTTCATATAGCGAGGGTATGCCTATGGTCGTTATCGAGGCCCTGCAGCATGGACTTGCGGTGATAGGGACGGAAGTCGGGGCAGTTCCGGATATGGTGGAAGACCCAAAAAACGGGATAATAGTGCAACCGGGAGACGTGGATGCATTGACAGCAGCCATGAAGCAGCTGGCTGAAGACAAGCCGGCGCTTGCCGCTTTCAGCAAGTCGGCAAGGGAGAAGGGGTTGGACTATACAGCAGCTGAGGTGCTGCCCATCCTTAGTGAAATTTATGATAAAGTATTAGACTGTCAGAAGAAATGAAAAAAGAGAGTATGAACAAGCGGCTCAGAAAAACTATACTTCAAGTCCGAGGATTTATCAAGCAGAGTGATTTTCTGTTTTCGTTGCGTCGCCGATTTGTCGACAAGGATTTACAGCGAGAAAAAAAGCTCATGAAAGACAATACGGTGAAGACGGCTGAAGAAGTAAAAGCAGAAAAGGCGGAATATGCCCGCTACTGGAAATGCCGGCCGGACGACTATATCCGCTATGGCCTTTTCCGCATGAAACTCCCTATGGAAAATATTCTTGATTATGTGCCGATGCACTACTATTATTGTGATTTTCCCAACACAATAGACGGGAAAGAGGTGAACGAGAGTGAGGGCGAGGACAAGTTGGCGCAGTATCGCAACATGCAGAGGCTTGGAATTAAGGTTCCGGAAATAGTGGCTTTGTTCCGCGAGGGTCGGACCCTCTCCGTGATCGATGAAAAGCCCATCGCCTTTGAGACGATCAAGGAAAAATTGGGAGAAGGCCAGAAGTACTTTGTGAAGCCTGTAGACGGGCGCTGTGGCGTAGGTATCTTTGTGATGACCAAGCGCGATGGAGAGCTCTATGTGGGAGACCGCCGCATAAACAGCCTATCAGACATGAATCTTGATCCGGCTTACGACTTCATTGTGCAGAAACAGCTGATCCAACGCAAGGATCTCTCGGCCATCAATGAGTCGACGCTCAATACCTTGCGCACAATCGTGACTTATCGCGACGGCAAGCCCAGGTTATTGGGAATAATTCTGCGAATAGGGCGTGCGGGTTCGATCGTGGACAACAGTGGCCAAGGCGGTATCTCGGTGGCTGTCGATCTTGAAACGGGGCGCTTTTCGGAATTGGCGGGGCGCGAGCACGGAGGAGGAAAATTTGCAAAGCATCCTGATACGGGTTATGTTTTTTCAGAAGGAGGAATAGAGAATTGGCCGGAAGTGTATGCTCAGATCAATGAGATAATAGGAAAGATAGCAAGGTTTGGTCGCTTAGGCTGGGACCTGGCGATAGGCGAAGATGGCGTGTATGCTATCGAATACAATCTTGGTTTCGGGATCGAGCACGCACAGACCATATTGGGCGGATTCCGGCGCAAACTCGAAATAGAACCTTAAGACCCCGCCTTAACAAATATTGGGTAACAGGGTCAAAAAATGAGGATTAAATATGAAGTGGAATTGAGAAATTATTTGTATCTTAGCGGGGAAAAATGTGCCGGAATGCGGCCGGAAGGGCGCGACGGTGTCGAATCAGAAAACAAAAACCAACTCATAATCACGCTATTACAGTACAGCTATGTTTAAAAATCAACCCAAGGGTCTCATCCCTGCCGCGTTGAGCAACATGGGCGAGCGCTTCGGCTATTACATCATGAATGCCGTGCTCGTCCTCTTCCTGTGCTCGAAGTTCGGGCTCAGCGACGAAACCAGCGGCATCATCTATTCGTGCTTCTATGCAGGCATCTACATCCTCAGCCTCGTGGGCGGCTATATCGCCGACAAGACGCAGAACTACAAGGGCACGATCATCCGGGGCCTTATCGTGATGTCGCTCGGCTACTGTATCCTCGCGGTGCCTATCCTTTCGACTTCCGACAATATTTCGTGGCTCCTTCCGCTGACGTGTTTCGCACTTTTCCTGATAGCATTCGGCAACGGCCTGTTCAAAGGCAACCTTCAGGCAATCGTGGGTCAGCTCTACGACAATCCCCGCTATGCCTCCCAGCGCGACTCGGGCTTCCAGATTTTCTACGTGTTCATCAATGTCGGCGGTCTGATCGCACCGTTTGTGGCCCCGATGCTGCGGTCGTGGTGGCTTGGTGTCCACAACCTGAGCTACAATGCGAACCTGCCGGCCCTGGCGCATGAATATCTGTCGGTTGGCGACAACATGAACATGGAGAATGCTAACAACCTTTATGCACTTATCTCTCAGGTTGGCGGCGATGCGTCGGCTGATGTGAGCGCTTTCTGCACGGAATATCTCGACGTGTTCAACACGGGCATTCACTACTCGTTCATTGCCTCGATCGTTGCGATGCTCATCTCGCTCGTGATTTTCATCTGCTTCAAGAATGGTCTTCCCAATCCTCCGAAGAAGGAGGCAGCCGCAGCGGTGAACTACACGGCCGAGGAGAAGGTGGCCATGGCCAAGGAAATCAAGCAGAGGATGTATGCACTCTTCGCCGTGCTCGGCATCGCTATTTTCTTCTGGTTCTCCTTCCACCAGAACGGGACGTCGCTCTCGCTTTTCGCCCGCGACTTTGTGCGCACGGACGCCATAGCCCCTGAAATCTGGCAGGCTGTGAATCCGTTCTTCGTCATTGTCCTGACGCCGCTGGTGATGTGGCTCTTCGGGTCGATGGCAGCCAAGGGCAAGGAAATCTCCACGCCTCGCAAAATCGGTATCGGCATGGGCATCGCCGGGCTGACGTATCTCTTCCTGATGGTCTACTGCTATGCCAAAGGCTACCCTTCGGCCGAGGCGTTCAAGACGATGGAAAATTCGGCCGCGGAAGCTCTTAAGAGCGGCTGGTGGATAATGTTTGTGATCTACTTCTTCCTCACGGTGGCTGAGCTTTTCATCTCGCCCTTAGGTCTTTCGTTTGTATCGAAGGTGGCTCCGAAACACATGCAGGGTCTTTGCCAGGGTCTTTGGCTCGGTGCAACGGCCGTAGGCAACCTTCTGCTGTGGGTGGGCCCGCTGATGTACAACAAGTGGCCTATCTGGGAAGCATGGGGCGTGTTCCTGCTTGTGTGCCTCATCTCGATGTTCGTGATGTTCGGCATGGTGAAGTGGCTCGAGCGCGTAACGTCCGAACCTCAGACGCCTAAGGCAGCCGAGGCCCTCGAGACCACGGAGGAGGATGTGATTTGAGACATCCGGCTCAAAAAGTACTGACTATAATACTTGCTATGACCGCCTTCGCCGCCCTCGGGGTGAGTGGAGGCGGCCATGCTCGTAGTATTGAACTTCGTTTCAGCGACGGAACGACGGACATGGTGGAGTTGGATTCGACCATGGTAATGGAGTTTGATGACGGCGAAATCCGGTTGCGGACTTCCCGGGGGCATATCAATTTAGCACCGGAGGGTCTGAAAGGATGGACGTTTTCGGAGGAGCCGAGTGTGCCCCTGCTGAACGATATGGTAACGTCGGAGGCTGTGGGCTCGGAACTGAAGGCCCCCGGCATCCGTGTGTCCGTCGAGGGGCGGCGTGTGGCTGTGCGAGGCTGCGGGCGTGATGGAGTGGTTATGAGCGATGCCGAGGGTAGGATTGTGAGAGGCGCGTGTGCGGATGGCGATTATTGGGTTTCGCCCGAACTATGCACGGGGGTGTATTTTCTCCGGCATGGGGATGCGGGATATAAGATATATGTGAGATGAGGGTGGCGAGGCTTCTGATGCTGATTGTGATTGCGCTGCCGTGGGCTATGAGCCTGCGCGGGGAGGTGCCGCACGTGTATGTGTATAGAAATGACAGTGCTTTCCACTATCTCGACGGGCGGGATGTGTTGCAAATATCCTACGACGGAAACGAAGCCGAGGGGGTGAGGGCGATGCGAATCGTGGCGACAGACAGCACGGAAACGGTGGTGGCGATGGAGGCGATAGACAGCGTGCGGATGTCGACGAGTGCGATTCCGGATTTCTATTTCGATCTTCTCGATGAACCTGAGCTTGAGGAACTTGTGCAGAGCCGCGGGAAGGAGTATATCTACAGGGCCACGATGAGGATGGAGGGAAACGGGAGCTATGAAGATATTGACGAGCAGGAGGTTGAATTCCGTGGACGAGGGAATTCGACATGGCATATGCCCAAGAAGCCATATCGCTTCAAGATGGCCAAGAAGCGGGGGGTGTGCGGCCTGCGGAAGGCAAAGACATTCGCTCTCTTGGCCAATTTCATCGACTGCACCCACATGAGGAATTTTGTGGCGCTGAAGTTGGCGGAGCTTTTGGAGCTGCCGTATTCGAATCATGCCGTGCCCGTGCGGGTGTTCATGAACGGTAGGCTCAAGGGGTTGTATATGCTTACGGAGAAGATTGGAATCGGGGGCGGAAGTGTGGACATAGACGAAGAGAAGGGAATGCTTTTTGAGCTCGATACGGCTATGGACGAGGACTATAAGTTTGCCTACGAGTGGACGGAGGGTGGAAAGGACAGGAAGCTGACGGTGATGGTGAAGGATCCGGATATCGCCGAGGTGGCTGAGGCCCTTGGTGTCGAGCCGGAGGAATATTGGGACCGGTGGCAGGCGGATTTCATGGCGTTTGCCGATACGATAAGTTCCGCGGGTCTTGATGCCGACCTCAGCGTCGTGCTGGACCTGAACTCGGCCGTGGACTTCATGATGGTGAATAATCTTGCTCTCAACGAAGAACTTAATCACCCGAAAAGCGTGTATCTCTATAAGGATAGTATTGAGGGGGTGTATCATTTCGGACCGGTGTGGGATTTCGACTGGAGTTTTACATTCGACGGAGGATATGCCACGAAGACTGCCCGGCGGCAGCTGATGACGTGGGACGGGACGATGAACGGCGCGACTTTCCTGCGGCATATTGTCCGCAACCGCAAGTTTCAGGAGCTTTATGCCGAGCGCTGGAAGCAGTTCAAGGCCGAATTCTATCCGGCACTTCTGGCAAGCATGGATGAGTATGCGGTGCTGATAGAGGCAGCGGCCAAGGAGGACGGGCTGCTGTGGGCCGGGGCAATGGCGGAATATAAGCAGGGGACTGTTCCGTCGTATCATCATCGGGAGCGGGTGGAGGAGCTGAAGGCCTGGATTGCCGAGCGGGTGAGGTATATTTCCGGGGCTGTGAACTTTGGCCTGGCGCCTTCGCGGTGAGGGAAAATTGACGCGGAGCGGACGGTTTTATTTGTTGGTTTGGAGTATTTGGTGTAATTTTGTGAACTACCAAAAATTATGCAGCGATGAAAGACTTCACCGAAAAATGCTATGATATTTTCGAGCAGTGTGTGCTCGACTACCACAAGACCGACGACGTAGACGCTCCGGAGGTGAATCCGTATTCGCCGGGGACTGTGGAGCATACGCTCTATTCGAAGAACAGGGTGGATGCCGTGCAGTGGCATCTTGAGGATATAATCCGCGACCCGGCCATCGACCCGGTGGCGGCCCTTGAGCTGAAGCGCCGTATCGACCGCTCGAATCAGGTGCGGACGGACATGGTCGAGCAGCTCGACGACTACTTTCTGAGGAAGTATGCCGGGGTGGAGGTGCTTGCGGATGCGACCATCAACACCGAGAGCCCTGCCTGGGCCCTCGACCGCCTGAGTATCCTGGCACTGAAGATATATCACATGCGTGCGGAGGTGGAGCGCGCGGACGCTACGGAGGCTCATCGTGCCAAGTGTGCGGCCAAGCTTGCCGTGCTCGAGGAGCAGCGCCGCGACCTCACGGCCGCCATCGGCACGCTTCTGGACGATATAGCTGCAGGGCGCAAATACATGAAGGTGTATCGCCAGATGAAGATGTATAACGACGCGGACACCAATCCGGTGCTTTATGGCCAGAAAGGCTGAACATCCTGCCGCTGGGAACTTGCACGGGTTTGTGAGCGTGCTTCTGGCGCGCTTCTCGGCCTTGGGCGATGTGGCCATGACGGTTCCGGTGGTTTACAGCGCCTGCCGCTGCTACCCGGATGTGCGGTTCACTCTTGTAACGCGCCCGGCGGCGGCCTCGCTGTTTGTGAACGCTCCGGAGAATCTTAGGCTTGTGGGCGCTGACGTGAGCCACGACTACAAGGGGGTGGGCGGTCTGCGCCGCCTTGCCTCGGAGTTGCGGAAGGAATTCCGGCCGGATGCGTTCCTGGACCTGCACAATGTGTTGCGCACGAATGTGCTGGGCTTCTTTCTCGGGCTGCATGGCGTGCAGAAATACACCCTGCAGAAGGCACGTGCCCGCCGCCGGGCGCTGACGCGGCGGCGCAATAAGGTGATGCTTCCGCTCATATCTCAGCGTGCGCGCTACCGCGAGGTGTTTTTCCAGGCGGGCATAAGCGTGAACGACCGCTTCCGCGGGCTCTACGGAGGGAGGGGCAAGGCCCCGGCCGATGCGTTCGCGGCCATCACCGGCCCGAAGGCCGAGGGGGAGAAATGGGTTGGAATCGCACCCTTTGCGGCGCATAAAGGGAAAATCTATCCGCCGGAAATGATGGAGCAGGTGCTGGACCGCCTGATGGCCGAATGGCCCGAGGGTCTGCGGGTGTTTCTCTTCGGCGGGGGAGGCGAGGAGGCATCGACGCTCTCGCGCTGGGCGGAAAAATATCCCGGACGAGTGGCGTCGCTTGCGGGCAAGAAGTATGGATTTCCGTCGGAGCTGGCGCTGCTGAACCATCTTGACGCGATGGTGGCGATGGATTCGGCGAACATGCACCTTGCGGCTCTTGCCGAGACGCCGACGCTTAGCGTGTGGGGCGCGACACATCCCTACTGCGGCTTCAAGGCATGGCGCCAGTCGGATGCGGATGCCATCCAGTTGCCTCTGAGCTGCCGCCCGTGCTCGGTTTTCGGGAAGAAGCCGTGCCATCGCGGCGACTACCTTTGCCTTACGGCCATACGGCCTGAAATGATCTACCAACGACTATCGGAACTACTGAAATGAACGACGAATACCGGCCGGAAGAATTCGATATCCGGGCCTCACGCGAGGCACCGGGGGCATCGAGCGCAGAAGCGGATGTGGAGAAGGCGCTGAGGCCGTCTTCGTTCGAGAGCTTCAACGGCCAGGAAAAGATAATCGAGAACCTTCGGATTTTTGTGCGGGCAGCACGGATGCGCGGAGAGGCACTGGACCACATCCTGCTGTTCGGCCCTCCGGGTCTGGGGAAGACCACGCTCTCGGGGATAGTTGCCAACGAGCTCGGCGTGGGCATGAAGATTACCTCGGGCCCGGTGCTTGACAAGCCGGGGGATCTTGCGGGCATCCTGACGTCGCTGGAGGAGAACGATGTTCTTTTTATCGACGAAATCCACCGTCTGAGCCCTGTGGTAGAGGAATATCTCTATTCGGCCATGGAGGACTATCGCATAGACATCATGATCGACAAGGGGCCGGGGGCGCGGTCGGTGCAGCTTTCGCTGAGCCCGTTCACGCTTGTTGGCGCTACCACGCGTTCGGGGCTTCTGACTTCGCCGTTGCGTGCGCGATTCGGGATTTCGTGCCATCTGGAGTATTACGACCATGAGGTGCTTGCTCGGATCATCCGTCGGTCGGCGGCGCTGCTGAGGGTTGAAATCTCGCCTGAGGCTGCCACGGAAATTGCACTGCGCAGCCGCGGGACGCCCCGAATAGCCAATGCGCTGCTGCGGCGTGTGCGCGACTTCGCGCAGGTGGTTGGGTCGGGGAAAATCGACCTCGAGATAGCGCGCTACGCTCTGGAGGCGCTGAACATCGACCGCTACGGGCTTGACGAAATCGACAATAAGATTCTGACGACGATAATCCGGAAGTTCAAGGGGGGCCCGGTGGGGCTGACGACCATTGCGACGGCGCTTGGCGAGGACCCCGGGACAATCGAGGAGGTGTATGAACCTTATCTCATAAAAGAGGGCTTCCTGAAGCGCACGCCCCGCGGGCGCGAGGTTACGGACCTTGCATACCGACACCTCGGGATGAACAAGTATGAGGACCTCGGCTTGTTCGGATGAAGGGTTTTTCTGAATAATAATTTCTGAAGGAAGAGATGGCAGGGATTAAAAGTCTGGCAAAGGACACGGCTGTGTATGGCATGAGCTCGATATTGGGGCGCTTGCTGAACTGGATGCTTGTGCCGATGTACACGCGAGTGTTTGCCAACGGCGAATATGGCATCGTAACGTTCGACTACTCGGCCGTGGCGCTGATGCTTGCGCTGCTGACTTACGGTATGGAGACGGGATTTTTCAGGTTTGTGAATCACGAGCGCTGGAAAAATCCGCAGGAGGTGTATTCGACCACTCTGATTTCTCTGGCATCGACCTCGACGCTCTTTTTTGTGGCGGTGTGTGTGTTTCTGGGGCCTCTTTCGGACTTCATGCGAACTCCCGACCGGCCCTCGTGCGCGCTTTTCCTTGCCGGGGCGGTGGCTTTGGATGCGTTTACGGCTATCCCTTACGGGTACTTGCGGTATCAGTCGCGTGCGATGCGTTTCGCCGTTGTGCGGCTTACGAACATAGGGCTCAACATCGGACTGAATCTGTTCTTCCTCCTTGCGTGTCCTGTTCTTGCCGAGCATGCTCCGGCCACGGTGGAGTGGTTCTACAACCCTGCCTACGGCATCGGCTATATCTTTCTGAGCAACTTCATTGCATCGGCGGCAAACCTCGTGTTGCTGTCGCCGGAGCTGAGGGGCTTCCGATGGAAGTTCAATACGAGGCTGTGGAAGGAGATGCTGAAGTATTCGTGGCCGCTGCTGATATTGAGCTTCGTTGGGCTGATGAATCAGAATCTGCCAAATATAATTTTCCCGTATCTGGCCACTCAGTTTACGGCGGCTGAGGCTGATGCTGCGCTCGGCACATACGGAGCCTGCTATAAGATAGGTCTTATCATGGTGATGTTTCTGCAGGCGTTCCGATTTGCGTATGAGCCGTTTATCTTCGCACGCGACAAGCGGGAGGGCTCGTCGGCGACGCAGACCTACTCGGATGCGATGAAATATTTTATCATCGTGTCGCTGTTCATTTTCCTCGGGGTGATGTTCTATCTCGACATCATCAAACTTTTCATCGGACGGGCGTATTACGGGGGCCTGGATGTTGTGCCTGTGATAATGATAGCGGAGCTCTGCTTCGGGATCGTGTTCAATCTGTCGGTGTGGTATAAACTGACAGACAAGACGATATGGGGGTCGTATCTGTCGCTGATAGGATTCGCGGTGATGCTGGTGATGAACGTTGTGCTTGTGCCTCGAATCTCCTTCTACGGCTGCGCCTTGGGCGCACTCGGGAGCTACGGGGTTATGATGGTGGTGAGCTACGCCGTGGGTCAGCGTCATTATCGGATTCAGTATCCTCTCGGGCGGATAGGCTTCTATGTGGTGCTCACCGGGGCTCTCTATGCCGCGGGCATGTACGGGCCGGGGGCTCTTGGCCTTGGGATGTGGGCTACGTGGGGAGTGCGGGCAATAGTCTTGGCCGTGTATCTCGGGGTTGCTGCCCGTGTCGAGAACCTGCGAGTGTCGAGGAGATGAGGATTCTGATTGTGAACCATAGCGATACGCTTGGCGGGGCTTCGGTGGTGAGCCGGCGGCTGCTGGATGCGTTTGTGGCCGCGGGCCATGATGCCCGGATGCTGGTGGCGCATGTCTCGGCCGAGGGGCGGGATAATCCGCGGATAGCTCCGGCTTCCGGGGGAGCTGCGACTAAGGGCGCTTTTCTGGCAGAAGAGGGGTGGAACTGGGCCAATATAGGATTTTCGCGCAGGGACCTTTTCAAAATCGATTCGGGGAGTTTCGGTCTCGCGCTACACTGCCATCCGTGGGTGCGGGAGGCGGATGCGGTGCTTCTGAACTGGGTGAACCAGGGGATGCTGTCGATCGAGGAAATAGGCCGGATTGCGGCGATGGGGAAGCGAATAGTATGGACGATGCACGACATGTGGCCTCTGACCGGAATCTGCCACCACGCGGGGAGTTGCCGGGGCTATGCCTCGGAGGGAGTTGGCCCGTGTTCGCGCTGCCGTTTTGTGCATGGCCTCGGACGGCTCGTGCCGGAGCTTTCGCAAAGGACAGCGCGCCGGAAGATGAGGCTTTACGACAGGGTTCCGGAGCTTGAGTTTGTGGCTGTGAGTTCGTGGTTGGAGGCCAGGGCGCGGGAGAGCGCGCTGACGCGAGGAAGACGCATACGGGTGATTCCCAATGTGTTTCCGATGGATGAATTTTATACTGCGCCGCAGCAGAGCCGGGAGGAGGCAGGGCTCGGCACCCTCGGGGCTGATGCGCGGCTTATCGTGATGGGGGCGGCGCGACTTGACGACCCGGTGAAGGGCTTCGACACGGCGATAGAGGTGCTGAACCGCGTGGATGAGCTGCGTGGGGATGTGGCCGTCGGAGCGGTGTTTTTCGGGGGACTTCGCGATCCGGAAGTGCTCCGGAGCCTGCGGCTGCCGCACGTGCATCTTGGCCGCGTGGGCGAGAAAGGACGGGTTGCCGAGCTGTATGCGCACGCGTCGGCAGTGCTTTCGACATCGCACTACGAGACCCTGCCGGGGACTCTCATCGAGGGGCAGGCCGCTGGGGCATGGCCGGTGAGCTTCGACCGCGGGGGGCAGAAGGATATCATTTCGGATCCGAGCTTGGGTTCGCTGCTCGGATACGGCGACACGGAGGGGATGGCGAGGGCTCTTATTGAGGCGGTCGGAGGCGACAGCAAAGAGCGTAGGAAGCACCTGAGAGAATCGGTGGCGATGAAGTTTTCGCCAGAGGCGCTTGTGCGGAAATATGAGGAGATTTTGGGCGATAAGTAAAAAAAATTACTCATTTTTTTGTCTCTACAAAACGCTTGTCAGCTTTATCCGGGCCGTGTATCTACCTCTTGCCTCAAAATTGACCCATGGAAAATTTATGTAGCTTAAATCTTCTCTTTTTTATACTAAAAAAGAGGCTGTCTAACTTTGGTTGTTAGACAGCCTCTTTTGATTTCGGGTGGGCGCTGAGGGATTCGAACCCCCGACCCTCTGCTTGTAAGGCAGACGCTCT
>CAMWQB010000051.1 GCA_947176295.1 uncultured Porphyromonadaceae bacterium | reverse complement strand
CTGAAATCTGCGCAGACCATGAAAAGGGCGCATACACCGGCGAAGTGTCCGCTCCCATGGTTGCCTCCACAGGTGCCAAATATGTGATTCTCGGCCACAGCGAACGCCGCCAGTACTACGGCGAGACCGCCGAGACCCTTCGTGCAAAGGTGGCCCTCGCTCTCGAAAACAAGCTCACTCCCATCTTCTGCATCGGTGAAGTTCTCGAAGAACGCGAAGCCGACAAGCACTTCGATGTCGTGAAGGCTCAGATCGTCGACGGCCTATTCAACCTCTCCGCTGAAGACTTCGGCAAGATCATCCTCGCTTACGAACCCGTCTGGGCTATCGGCACCGGCAAGACCGCTACGGCCGAGCAGGCAGAGGAAATGCATGCGTTCATCCGCAAGACCGTTGCCGAGAAGTACGGTCAGGAAGTGGCAGACAACACCTCTATCCTCTACGGCGGCAGCTGCAAGCCCTCCAACGCCAAGGAACTTTTCGCAAAACCCGACGTTGACGGCGGCCTCATCGGCGGTGCTTCGCTGAAGTGCGCCGACTTCATGGGCATTGTAGACGCTTTCTGATTGGAGCCCCCCTTTAGAAAGCAAAGCTCTCCTCGATTTTTAAAATGAAGATTCTCAACAGCATCCGACTTATCCGTGCCGGTGTGCTCGCAGCTGCAGCTGCGGGCATGGCCGGCACGGCTTTCTCTGTCTCCGCTGAGGAAGTGAATCCGGATTCGATAGTAAGCATCACGGCCGAAATCAATGCAGCCGGGCATGTGAAAGTATCTCAACCCGAAAAGCTTACCTCCCGTCTTGTCCGCAAGAAGGCTGCATCGCAGGAGACTGTCAGCGATGCTGACGGCACGAGAATTGAAACCGCCGCTTCCCGTCGCCAGGCTTCGTCAGTCCGCGCGGGCTACAGAGTGCAGGTTTTTGATGATAACAATCCGCGCACAGCGCGCCAAACGGCCTCGAGCCTGAAAAGCAAAATCGAAAGCGCATTCCCAGCATACAGGGCTTACGTAAGTTTCAATTCACCATATTGGCGTGTGAAGACGGGCGATTTCCGCTCGCGAGCCGAGGCGGAGAGCGCAATGGCTGAAATCCGCCGAGCTTTCCCTGAATTGAAAGCTTATATCCGTATCGTGCGCGATCGCGTGAATATTTATGACTAAAGAAGATATTGCCGGCCTCTCCGAGCAGGAGCGTGTCGAAGCCATTGCATCCCGTCTGGGCGAGATTATCGAACTATTAGGCGAGGACTGCAGCCGCGAAGGCCTGCGTAAGACGCCGGTTCGCGCTGCCAAGGCTCTCTGGTTTCTCACCCAGGGGTATCGCATGGATGCACGCGCACTGATGACACAGGCCCTCTTCGAACATGAAGGCAGCCGCATCGTCATTGTAAAGGACATTGAGTTCTACTCCATGTGCGAGCATCACGTCCTTCCTTTCTTCGGCCGCATAAGCGTGGGGTATATTCCTAATGGTAAGATAGTTGGCCTTAGTAAGCTCGCGCGTCTTGTGAATGCGTATGCTCGAAGGTTGCAGGTTCAGGAAAGGCTCACAGCGCAGATATGCGAGGCCGTGAGCGAAGCCGTTGGAGCCTCAGGTGTCATCGTGTGTTGCACGGCCCAGCATCTGTGCATGAAGATGCGAGGCGTAGAAAAGCAGGACTCTGCCACCACAACCGTGGAATACAGCGGACTCTTTGCCTCCGACCCTGCGCTGCGCGACGAATTTTTCCGGCAGCTTGGTATTTAAGTAAATTTTTGAGTACTTAAAATTTGGCGGAATGAAAAAAAAAGCGTACCTTTGCGCTCGCTAAGCAATACAAAACCAATTTAACCAACAATCAATGGCAACAAAAATCAGATTACAACGCCATGGTCGCAAGAACTATGCGTTTTATCCTATTGTCATCGCCGATAGCAGGGCACCACGAGATGGTAAGTTTATTGAAAGGATAGGTTCCTACAACCCGAACACTAATCCTGCTACAATTACTCTTAATTTCGAACGGGCTTTGTATTGGGTGACCGTAGGTGCAGAACCCACCGACACCGTACGTACCATTCTTTCCAATGAAGGCGTGCTCCTGATGAAGCACCTCCTCGGCGGCGTCCAGAAAGGCGCATTCGACGAGGCTGAGGCTCAGAAGCGTTTCGACGCCTGGAAGGCCAAGAAGGTAGCCAAAGTGGAAGCTATGAAGACAGCCATGGCCGACACCAAGGAACTGAGCATCAAGAAGCGTCTCGAAGCTGAAGCCGCAAAGAACAAGGCTAAGGCTGAAGAAGTTGCTAAGAAGAAGGCCGAGCTCGCTGCTGCAGCCGCAGAAGCAGCAAAGGAAGCTGAGGCTGCTCCCGAAGCTGAAACCGAAGCTCCCGCAGCAGAATAAAAACCTCGCCCCGCATGGGCTGGTGATTTATTCCCTTCTCCGAAGCTGAGCTTCGAAAGATACGAAAAGGGTGTGTTCTCGCTACCTAACGGTGCAGGACACGCCCTTTTTTACTTAAATTAAAACACATTTCTTCCCTAAAAATGAAAAAGTTTCGCGAATATTCGTCCCTGAATCTCACTGACGTCAACAAAGATATGCTCGAACGATGGCATCAGGCCGGACTTTTCGAGCAGAGCATGGCTGTCCGCGAGGGCTGTCCCTCTTTTGTTTTCTTCGAAGGCCCGCCTTCGGCTAACGGACGCCCCGGCATCCATCATGTCATGGCTCGCACAATCAAGGATATATTCTGCCGCTACAAGACGATGCAGGGCTTCCAGGTGAAGCGCAAGGCCGGATGGGACACCCACGGCCTGCCTGTGGAACTCGGAGTGGAGAAAAACCTCGGAATCACGAAGGAAGACATCGGCAAGAAGATTTCAGTTGACGAGTATAACGAAGCTTGCCGCAGGGAAGTGATGAAATATACCCGCGAATGGGAAAAGCTCACGGACACAATGGGATATTGGGTTGACACTACCGACCCTTATATCACTTACGACAACCGATACATCGAAAGTGTGTGGTGGTTGCTGGCTCAGCTCTACAAAAAGGGACTCCTGTATAAGGGCTATACCATTCAGCCATACTCGCCGGCGGCAGGCACCGGCCTCAGCTCGCACGAACTGAATCAGCCGGGATGCTATCGCGACGTCCGCGACACGACCTGCACTGCACAGTTCCGCATCCTCGATCCAAAACCGGAGATGGAGGGGTGGGGCACACCCTTCTTCCTCGCTTGGACCACAACCCCCTGGACTCTTCCCTCGAATACGGCACTCTGCGTTGGCCCGAATATCGACTATGTGGCTGTGCGCACCTTCAACCCCTATTCGGGCGAACCACTTACTGTTATAATGGCGGAAGCTCGAATGGGCGCATATCTGAATCCGAAAGCTGCGGATGTGCCTCTCGCCGACTACAAGGCCGGCGACAAATTAATTCCGTATGAGGTAGTTGGACATTTCAAAGGATCCGACCTCGTAGGGATGCATTATGAACAGCTTCTGCCGTGGGTAAATCCCGGAGAAGGCGCATTCCGCGTCATCCCCGGCGACTATGTTACGACCGAAGACGGCACGGGCATCGTCCATATCGCGGGCACTTTCGGTGCTGACGACCTCAGGGTGTCGCGTCAGAACGGCATTCCTCCGCTTCATCTCATCGACAGGGATGGAAACCTGCGCCCGATGGTGGATCTTACGGGCCGTTTCTTCCTTATCGAAGACCTTGACCCGAAGTTCGTATCGGAGATGGTGGATACCGGGGAGTATGCTCGTTGGGCCGGCAAATATGTGAAGAATGCTTACGACGCGAGCAAGTCCGAAACCGACGAAACTCTCGATGTTGAAATATGCATGGACCTCAAGCAGGCAGGCAAGGTTTTCAAAATCGAGAAGCACGTCCACAACTATCCTCACTGCTGGCGCACCGACAAGCCGGTGCTCTATTATCCGCTCGACAGCTGGTTTATCCGCTCGACAGCCGCCCGCGAGGAAATGATGGCTCTCAACAACGAAATCCAGTGGAAGCCGGCGTCTACCGGAACAGGCAGATTCGGGAAATGGCTTGAAAATCTGCAGGACTGGAATCTCTCTCGCTCGAGATATTGGGGTACTCCGCTCCCTATCTGGCGCAACGAGAGTGGCACGGAGGAAGTATGCATCGATTCCGTCGAGACGCTTTACAATGAAATTGAAAAGGCTGTCGCTGCCGGCGTAATGAAGTCGAATCCATTGCGCGACAAGGGCTTTGTACCCGGCGATTACTCGGCTGCAAACTACGATAAGATCGATCTCCACCGCCCGTATGTCGACGAAATCGTGCTCGTATCGGAGAATGGCGAACCGATGCATCGCGAGCTCGACCTGATAGACGTATGGTTCGACTCCGGCTCTATGCCATATGCTCAGCGCCACTATCCGTTCGAGAACAAGGAGGCCGTAGAAAACGGCACCCTCTTCCCCGCAGATTTCATCGCGGAGGGTGTCGATCAAACCCGTGGCTGGTTCTTCACGCTTCACGCCATCGGCACGATGGTCTTCGGAAAGAAGGCATATAAGGCTGTGATATCAAATGGTCTCGTGCTTGACAAGAACGGCAACAAGATGTCCAAACGTCTTGGCAATGCAGTCGACCCGTTTGAAACGCTCGAGAAGTATGGCGCCGATCCCGTGCGCTGGTATATGGTGTCCAATTCTTCGCCATGGGATAACCTGAAGTACGACAACGACGGCGTAGCTGAAGTGGCCCGCAAGTTCTTCGCTACTCTGTCGAACATCTACAACTTCTTTGCCATGTATGCGAACGTCGACGGATTCTCGCCCGAGGAGCCTCAGGTGCCCGTTGCCGAGCGCCCGGAAATCGACCGCTGGATTCTTTCGCTGCTCAATACGCTCGTGAAGAATGTTCAGTCGGATCTCGACGACTACGAGCCCACCAAGGCTGCACGCGCTATCGCGGAATTTGTCGGCGACAATCTTTCCAACTGGTATGTGCGCCTCAACCGCAAACGCTTCTGGGGCCCGGGCAAGGAGCAGGACAAGCTGGCTGCTTATCAGACGCTCTACACCTGTCTGCTCACGGTTGCCGAGCTCGTCGCACCCATCGCGCCCTTCTTCAGCGACCGTCTCTACCGAGACCTTACCGAAGGCGTGGCCGGAGCCGAGACTTCGGTCCATCTCGCCCGCTTCCCGAAAGTGGATGAAGCGCTCGTAGACTCTGAACTTGAAGAGCGTATGGATCTCGCCCAGAAGCTTACTTCGCTGGTACTCTCCCTGCGCAAGAAGGCTTCCATAAAGGTGCGCCAGCCCCTCCGCAAGATTCTTGTCCCGGCGATGTCCGATGCTCAGAAGGCTGCCTTCGAGGCCGTCAGCGAACTTGTCCTCTCGGAAGTGAACGTTAAGGAGATGGATCTTGTCAGCGGCGACAACGAGGTATTCGTAAAGCGCGTACAGCCCGATTTCAAGAAGCTCGGCCCGAAGTTCGGGAAGCAGATGAAGGCTGCCGCATCCATGATCACGGCTCTCGACCGCGCGGCTATAGCGGCACTCGAGCGCGACGGATATATCGAACTTGAACTGGCCGGCGGAGAGAAAGCAAGGGTTGAACTCGACGATGTGAAAATCATATCCGAGGACATTCCCGGATGGCTTGTGGCCAATGAAGGGATGCTCACGGTGGCTCTCGACATCGACATCGACGAGGTTCTCGCAAACGAGGGTATGGCACGTGAGATCGTAAACCGGGTGCAGAATATCCGCAAGAGCAGTGGCCTCGACATCACCGACCATATCGTTCTCTCTTTCGGCGAAGATAGTCCCGCCGAGGTGCGAAATGCCGTGGATGCTTACCGCGAATATATCTCCGGACAGGTTCTGGCTGATGCACTCGCATATGCCCCTGTCTCGGACTGCTTCGAGGCTCTCGATCTCGACGGACGTATTGTGAACGTGAAAATACAAAAAGTCTGAGCATATGGATAGCACTCCCCCCGTACGCTACAGCGATGAAGAACTCGAGGAGTTCCGCGTGTTAATTCTGAAAAAACTCGAAACCGCGCGGAAGCTCTTCGAGGAACTCCGGGAGTCGTTGAGCAACAATTATGGCAACGACACGGCCGACACCTCTCCTACTTTCAAGGCTCTCGAAGAGGGTGCCAATACTCTCGAACAGGAGGCTACGGCACGTCTGTGCGAGCGTCAGCGCCAATTTATCGAACATCTGCAGGCGGCTTTGGTCAGGATCGACAACAAGACCTACGGTATTTGCCGCGAAACGGGGCGCCTTATCCCCAAAGAGCGTCTTCGCGCCGTACCTCATGCCACTCTCTGTGTGGAAGTAAAACTTCAGCGTAAGTAATGATTGCTCACTCTTCGGTCGTGCGCCGTTCGTGGCTTTGCGCTCTTGTTATCATGGCTGTGATTCTGCTTGATCAGGCCGTAAAAATCTGGGTGAAGACGCGCTTTTATCTTGGAGAAGACCTGGAGATTCTACCTTTTTTTCATCTCCATTTCATTCAGAACAACGGCATGGCTTTTGGCTGGGAGCTCGGAAGTAAGCTTTTCCTCACGGCATTCCGGGTGATAATGGTAGGCCTTCTCGGCTGGCTTCTGTGGAGATTTGTCCGCGATGGTTCGAAGCCCGCAGGATTCCTCGCAGCTCTGGCAGCCATCACGGCCGGAGCTGCAGGTAATATCATCGACTGCGTCTTCTACGGCGAGATTTTCACCAATCCCTGGCCTCCGGAGATAGCCACGTTTACGGAGTTCGGGCATGGCTACGGCCAATGGTTTCAAGGCCTGGTCGTCGACATGCTCTGGTTTCCGCTCTTCTCTTTCCATTGGCCCCAGTGGATGCCATTTGTAGGCGGAGAGATTTTCTCGTTCTTCGATCCCGTGTTCAATATCGCCGATGCTGCCATCACCGTTGGCGTCGCCGTCATCATATTGTTCTATTCACGCCATATAGCATGGCCTTCGAAGGAAAAGGAATGAGAACTCCGGGGCTGTCGCGATACTTCATTTGCGCTGCATTAACCTGCGGCGCTTTATGCTCGTGCAATCGCGTCCCGGAAACGGTGATTCAGCCTGAGAAAATGGCGCAGCTTATGGCTGAGCTGAGCGTAGCTGAAGCCACTGCGGACGCAAACCGCAAGGACTTTCCCACGACGGGAGATCGAGCGGCATTAAAGCAGTCGATTTACACGCGATATGGCGTGAGCGGTGAGGAAGTTGATTCTTCTCTTGCTTGGTATGGCCGTAATATCCGCGAATACGTTTCAGTGTGCGACCGCAGTATAGAGATACTCGAACACCGCATGATCGAGAGCGGAAACCGGTCGGAGGCAAATGCCCTGGCTATGGTTGGTGACTCTGTGGATGTATGGCCCTTCACGCGCTTCATCCGTATTTCTCCGCACGACGCCACACGCACGGTGAGCTTCGATTTCGTCCGCGACGACAACTGGGAGAGCGGCGATATCTACACCTGGCGTGCCAAATTCTCGAACCTTGGCACCTCCGCTGCATGGGCCATTGTAGCGGAATATGATGGAGGGAAATACGAGACCATGCAATTGAATTTTTCCAACGACGGCTGGCAGGAAATCTCTTTCTTTACCGATACAATAGGACCTGCCACGCGCATCTACGGATATCTTACGGTCCCTGACAGGAATACTCCATACGTCTTTATAGACTCTGTGAGCATCGTGCGTAAACGTTTCAACGAAACGCTTTTCCCGCAGCACTATCGTCAACGCAGACTTTACAACATCGAAGGTAGTCTGCATGCCGAAACCGACAGCTTATGACTTCTCCTATACTCTTTCCTTTGCCTCCGGAGGGAACGCGGATCCTTGCGAGGAGGATAGTATGCGATTCTTTCGACTGCTCGCCGGCATACTTGTCTTTTACGCGCACGGGAGGACTTGTTCTCTTCCCTTTCGAACGCGAACTACCCTCAACTTCCTATATCAGTGCCACTCTCTTCGTGATGTCCGGGAGTATAGAATTTAACTCTCCGGAAAGCATTGCGGACATGATGCGCATTGTTTCTGAGGCAGATCTATGGTATAAAAACACCTCCCGAGCCGCGAGGGCAGGGGAGGTGGCGGAATTCGCTATTCCGGTGCTCTATATTATTCCCCGGATTTCGTCGAGCGACTTTATTCCCTGACGCTCGCAGAACTCTTCGATTTCTTCCAGAACCTTTATCGTACTTTCGGGATTGATGAAGTTTGCTGTGCCTACCTGGATAGCACTTGCACCGGCCATGATGAACTCCAATGCATCACGCCCGCTAACGATGCCTCCAAGGCCCACTACAGGAACTTTCACAGCCTTGGCCACCTGCCATACCATTCTTACAGCTACGGGTCTTACAGCGGGCCCTGAGAGGCCTCCGGTGATAGTGGAAAGGTACGGGCGACGACGCTCTACATCCACAGCCATTCCCAACAAGGTATTTATGAGCGAAATGCTGTCGGCACCGGCACCTTCTACGGCAAGAGCAATATCCTTTATGGAGGTTACGTTGGGCGAAAGTTTTACCATAAGATGCCGAGGCCAAGCCTGACGTACGGCGCTCACAACTTCCGATGCACCGTCGCAAGTTGTGCCGTAGGCCATCCCTCCTTGCTTCACATTAGGGCAAGAGATATTCAGTTCTATGGCATGAATATTCTCCAGCAAGGAAAGCCGTCGTGCTGTCTCGGCGTAATCTTCGACACTCTTCCCCGAAACATTCACCAGTATCTCTGTGTCGAGCCCGGCGATGCGAGGGTAAATATGTTCTATGAAATAGTCTACGCCTTTGTTCTGGAGACCAACTGCATTGAGCATCCCCGACGGGGTCTCGGCCATTCGAGGATAAGGGTTGCCTTCTCTGGCCTCTAGCGTGGTTCCTTTAACGATGAATCCGCCCAAGCGTTCGAGATCAATAAAGGGCGAATATTCTTCCCCAAAGCCAAATGTCCCGGATGCTGTCAGCACCGGATTTTTAAGGGTCAGGCCCTTTCCGAGATTAACGTTAAGTTTCACCATGTCAGTTTTTCAATATTAAACACCGGTCCTTCGGTGCAGACGCATACATTTCCTTTCACGGTCTTTTCCACACAGCACAGACAGGCTCCCAATCCGCAAGCCATCATATTCTCAAGAGACACCTCACACGCCACTCCGTGCGCTTTGCAAGCGGCAGCCACGGCTTTCATCATCGGGCCGGGTCCGCAACACTGGACCATTGCTGCTTCTTTGAGATATTCACGGAAACATACGCTGTCGGTAACGCGTCCGGGTGTGCCGGCAGAGGCATCGTCGGTAGTGATCTCAAGTTCGCAATAAGGTTTAAATGCCTCCGCCACAACGAGTTCGTCAACAGTACGAGCGCCATACACCATTTTTACACGTATACCTTTGTCTTTCAGCTTGGAGGCTTGATAGAGTAGGGGGGCTACTCCAACTCCTCCGCCGACGAGTATCACCGTGGCGCCGGCCTCGAAATCTTCGGAAAAGCCGTTTCCGAGTGGCAAAACTATATCAAGAGCTTCGCCTTCAGGAAGATCGCATATTGCATTGGTACCATTGCCAACTCTTCGGATAAGAAGTGAAATTCTGTCAGTATTATAGTCTACAAAATGTATCGAAATCGGGCGCCTGAGCATCGTGGCATTGTCGGGAGCAAGGATTTCCACAAACTGCCCGGGGAGAATTCCTTCCGGAAGTTTTCCGGAAGCCGGCTTAAGATGCAGAAGGCAATATCCTGCCGAAAGCTCGCATTTTTGTGTAATCGTGAAATTCTGGTGTACTTTAGCCATTCTTTTATGCTGTTGTTTATCCGTATGCAAAGTTACGGCTTACGCATCAATTGAGCAAATTTTTCAACATCAGGGTATATCAGGACAATATGTATTTAACATAATACATATTATCAAACATAGATGTTGAAATTTTGTTTCTGCATTTATTAATTAAAACACGCAGGAGAATTTATAGAAAGTACGCATTGTTTTTTTTACGAACAAATAGATGTCCGAGACAAAAGCAACATTCGCATTGGCCGACCGTCATGTAGATGTATTTACTCAGGGATGGAGTATACGGTGGCATTCTGACAGAAATAAGCGAATTCAACTGCACGACACTCGACTGCCACAACCTTAATAATTGTCATGGAACGGGATCTTATTTTCTGGGACAATTTTTACACAACGATATTCGAAAGTCTAAATTGCTTGGCGATAAGACAAAACCTCACTTTAGTCAAACTTTTGACGCTCTGAGATTGTTATTTTTTTAAAGAGCACGTTAACTGTACGCAAATTTAAGTTTCAACTGAGTGTATGTTTGGTCAACATTCACAATTTGTAAATCCAAACATGCATTCCAATATAATTTGAATCCCAAAATTAAGTATAACAAATTTTATGGATGCTCAGTTTAGGGACTTAAAGTAGGTTTTCCTCGCTGGAGTTTTCAAACGCATCGGATTCTGATACTTAGCTAATGTTTAATCCAATCCTAAATTAATATCAAAAAAAAGCTCTTTAATTTCACAAACAGACCGCAAACATCAATTAACCAAATTTTACATGTGTTGCTACCTCTTGTTTCCCAGATATTTGCAGCAACTATTTTAATCACACCTTTAACTACGCTTAGAGCGCAGTGCTTTTACATCTGTCAGTAATGCTGCATTGCATCACGACACTGTAGTTTAAATAATTACCGTCTTAAAGCTCCTCTTAAACTTTATTGATAGAACGAACTATATATTGTCGCTATGTATCCTTGTTTACTGTATGTAAATTTGGTGTTTGAGTTTGAGAATTATGATTTTGAAATTTTAAATTCAAAAATACAAATTTTAATTTGCGTATTTCAATTTTATGTATTACATTTGCATCGATAAATTTTAGACTGAATTTACAGATGAATACCCCTGATTTGGCCAGTACAAGTCCTATTATCGAGCGTCTGAAGCTTTTCATGCAGCATACCGGGATGAGTAACTCTCAGTTTGCAGACTATGCAGGCATACCCCGCCCCACCCTTTCCCAATTATTGCATGGTCGTAATAAATCCGTGAACGACTCTCTCCTTCGAAAGCTATATGAGAAGTTCCCGTCGCTTGACGTCCGCTGGCTGCTATTTGGACTGGGGAGTATGTTGACAGATGCAAATTCGCAAACCTCAGAGCCTAAAATTGACCGAAATCTGGACTACTCTAATGCAGATGGCGCTGTAAATAAAGAGCTTTCATCTGCTAATACGGATATTTCCGACGAGCCTGCAAAACTACCCAAAGAAATTTCGGATGTCATTTCGGGGGCAAGCAAGCGCCCATCGGGCGGCGAACGGGAAATTCCGGGAGCTTCTCAGGCTGCCGAACCGTTTTTTTATGAGGTGCGCCCCATGTCTGACGTCCCGACCCGGGATGAGGTTGCACCGACCGAAGAAAAAAACGAGCGCACCTCCTCTAAGAAGATACGCTCGATATTGGTGTTGTATACCGACGGAAGTTTCGAAACTTTCAATCCTGAGGCGTAGCAGCCTTGTCTGTGGTAAGAGCTTCACGCATCACATCGTCCACTGTGGCGACATAAATGAATTTCATTCCCTCCAGATATACGGGCGCGATGTCTTCGATATCGCGCTTGTTTTTTTCGCTTAGTATTATTTTATGTATGCCGGCTCGTTTTGCCGCGAGAATCTTTTCTTTGATACCTCCGACGGGCAAGACTTTCCCGCGAAGAGTTATCTCGCCCGTCATTGCTATTCCGGACGCAACTTTCACGCCCTTGAAGGTTGACGCAATCGAGGTGGCTATGGTTATCCCCGCAGATGGGCCGTCCTTCGGGATAGCGCCTTCGGGGAAGTGTACA
This sequence comes from uncultured Porphyromonadaceae bacterium, assembly GCA_947176295.1. GTDB lineage: Bacteria > Bacteroidota > Bacteroidia > Bacteroidales > Muribaculaceae > CAG-873. Next base: position 4,468 of record CAMWQB010000051.1, on the reverse strand, counting down.
TGAAGCGTATTCTTTTCAAACGCCCCCGCTTCGATTCCCAATTGCGAAGCATGCGCCTGAACCCACTGGTAGGCGATTGTGGCAGACTCTCGCATCACCTCTCCGAGGTTGCCCGTAAGGACAAGCTTCCCGCCCTTTCCGGGCGATACGGACGACTCGGCAAGGAGTATCTCACCTCCTGTTTCGGTCCACGCCAGGCCGGTTACTACACCGGCAATGTCATTGCCCTCATATTCGTCCTTTTCTCTGAGTGCAAGTCCCAGCAGATCGTAGAGGTCCTCCGGCTCTATCGGCGAGGGAAACCGTTTGCCGCGAAGCTTCGCAAGCACGGCTTTCCGGGCCAGCGACGATAGCTTTTTTTCGAGTTGGCGCACCCCGCTCTCATTTGTATAGGTCTCCACCACAGCCCGCAGCCCCGCGTCCGACAAGCGGAGCTCGTCGGCATCGAGTTTATATTCCTCGCAGATAGTCGGGAGCAGATGTCGACGTGCAATTTCCAGTTTCTCCTCTATTATATAGCCGCTGATGTCCATCACCTCCATGCGGTCGAGCAGTGGCCGGGCGATAGGCGCGAGACTGTTGGCAGTGGCTATAAACAGCACCTTCGAAAGGTCGTAGTCTACGTCTATATAGTTGTCATGAAAATGATTGTTCTGCGCCGGATCCAGCACCTCCAGAAGAGCCGATGCGGGATCGCCCTTGAAATCGGCCCCGATCTTGTCTATCTCGTCGAGCACGATCACGGGATTGACTACTTCCGCGCGCTTCATCGCGGCAATGATACGTCCCGGCATAGCCCCGACGTAGGTCCTTCTATGGCCGCGTATTTCCGCCTCGTCATGCAGGCCGCCAAGCGACACACGCTCGTATTTCCTCCCGAGCGCACGGGCTATGCTTTTGCCCACGGAAGTCTTTCCCACGCCAGGAGGGCCCACAAGGCAGAGGATGGGTGCTTTTCCCGACGGATTGTGCATCAGCACGGCAAGCTGTTCAAGCACTCGTTCCTTCAGGCGCTCAAGCCCGTAATGGTCTTCTTCAAGAATTTCGGCCGCCTTCTCTATGTCCTTGTTGCTCTCCGTGGCCGCCTTCCATGGCAGCGACGACAGCATCTCGAGATACGAATACTGCACGGCATAATCCGGGCTCTGCGGATTATAGTGGCGAGCCTTTTCAGCCTCCCTCATAAAGGTCTCAAGCACCTTCCGGGGCATCCCTTCTTTTTCGGCCTTGCGGATAAGCACATCTATCTCCTCTTCGCTGTTACCGTAAAGTTCTTCCCGGATAGTATCCATCTGCTGCTGCAGAAAGGCTGTGCGCTGGTTCTCGTCCATCGCCTTCCGGGTCTTGGCGGCTATCTCGTTGGAAATGGCGAATTTCTCGCCTGTTTCGAGGAGGTAATCTCTCACGCCGGCAGCCCTTTCATCGATATGCGAACGCATCAGAAGCGCAATTTTTTCCTGCACCTCCATCGGCAGATGGGTCGCCACAAAGTTTATCAGGGCTTCGTCGCTGTCGGCCTGCCGCAGATTCTGCAGCACGGCTCCACCCTCGGGGTGCGACTTGAAAAGGGCCTCGGCTTCATTCCGCACCGACTGTGCGATGGCATGGAAAGCCTCGGGGTCGGCGGCTTCCCTGTCTTCAATCCTTCGGATACGGGCCGAGAGCGCAAAGCCGTCGCTACCGCGGCCGAGGATGCGGAACTTTCCGCGAGCACGGATCACGGCCGATACACTTCCGTCCGGAAGCTCTATCACTTTCAGCACGTCGGCTATCACTCCGTATTTGTATAGCCCCTGCGATATTCCGGGATTCTCTTCAGAGGGGTCGGTCTGACAGACCACTCCGATTGGCAGCCTTTCCTCCGTGGCCTTGCGCGCAAGCTCAAGCGAACTGTTTCGCCCCAGAGCTATGGGTATCGTTACACCGGGGAAAAGCACAAGGTTGCGTGTAGGAAGAATATATAGATTCGACGTATCCGGCTCCTTATCGAATTCGGAAATGTCGATCGTTATCTTGTTCATCGGGATTTCTTCTGGATTCTGTTCGTTCATGACAGTGATGAGATATGCAAAATCAAGGCCAAAATTACAAAAAAAATTCCGAATGCTCAAATCCGTGTGCATCTGCGAGTTTTCTGAGCTCCGCAGGTATACGGATTTCGCAAAATTTGCAAAATATGTTTTCAAACATATCCGCGGCTTGCCGTTTTGCAAAAAAATAGTTATAAATTGCAGTCGTGAATCACGGCTTCGCCCTATCACAAGCTTAAATCAATACCAACTCTCTATACCCCTTACCGGAATGAAAACCTACAAAACTCAGGAAATCAAAAACATCGCCCTTCTCGGAAGCAAGGGCTCCGGCAAAACCACACTCGCTGAAGCTATGCTCTACGAGTGTGGAGTTATAAAACGTCGCGGTTCCGTCGATGCAAAATCCACCGTTACGGATTATTTCCCGGTTGAAAAAGAATACGGATATTCGGTATTTTCCACTGTTTTTTATGCCGAGTTTCTTAATAAGAAGCTCAACGTTATAGACTGCCCGGGGGCTGACGACTTCGTAGGCTCTGCAATCACGGCCCTCAACGTTACGGACACGGGCGTTATCGTGGTAAACGGCCAGTATGGCGTGGAAGTCGGAACTCAAAACATTTTCCGCACCGCCTCCTCTCTCAAGAAGCCCATTATCTTCGCCCTCAATCAGCTCGACGGCGAAAAGGCCGACTACGACAACGTCATGGAGCAGATGCGCGAGATTTTCGGCCCGAAGGTCGTTGCCATCCAGTATCCTCTCCAGAGCGGCCCCGGTTTCAACGCCATGATCGACGTCCTTCTCATGAAGAAGTATTCATGGGGCCCCGACGGCGGCGTCCCCGTCATCGAAGATATTCCTGCCGAGGAACTCGACCGCGCTAACGAGCTCCACAAAATTCTCGTCGAAGCGGCAGCCGAAAACGATGAAACCCTCATGGATAAATTCTTCGAAAGCGAGCACCTCTCCGAAGACGAGCTCCGCCTCGGCATCCGCAAGGGCCTCATCGATCGCTCTATCTATCCCGTCTTCTGCGTCAGCGCTCAGAAGGATATGGGCGTCCGCCGCATGATGGAATTCCTCGGCAACGTCGTGCCTTTCGTCAGCGATATGCCCGCACCAGTCAACACGGCCGGCCAGCCCGTCGCTCCCGATCCCGATGGCCCCCTCAGCGTCTTCTTCTTCAAGACCACCGTGGAGCCCCACATCGGCGAAGTCAGCTACTTCAAGGTCATGTCCGGCACTCTCAAGGCCGGCGCTGACCTCGAAAACCTCTCCCGCGGCGGCAAGGAACGCCTCGCTCAGATTTTCTGCGTATGCGGCCAGATCCGCGAAGCCGTCAACGAACTCGAAGCCGGCGATATCGGCGCAGCCGTGAAGCTCAAAGACGTCCGCACCGGAAATACCCTCGACGAAAAGGGTTGCGACTACACCTTCGACTTCATCAAATATCCGGCCCCGAAATATCAACGCGCCGTCCGCCCCGTTACGGAATCCGACGCCGAGAAGCTCGCTGGAATCTTGAACCGCATGCACGAGGAAGACCCCACATGGCAGGTGGAACAGAGCAAGGAACTCAAGCAGACCATCCTCAGCGGCCAGGGCGAATTCCACCTCCGCACGCTCAAATGGCGCGTGGAAAACAACGACAAGCTCCCCATCGTTTTCGAAGAGCCCAAGATTCCCTACCGAGAGACAATCACTAAAGCCGCACGCGCCGACTATCGCCACAAGAAGCAGAGCGGCGGCGCCGGACAGTTCGGCGAAGTCCACCTCATCGTCGAGCCCTACACCGAAGGTATGCCCGCTCCCGACACATACCGTTTCGGCAATCAGGAATTCAAGATGAATGTCCGCGACACTCAGGAAATACCCCTCCCCTGGGGCGGCAAGCTCGTGGTGTGCAACTGCATCGTCGGCGGCGCTATCGACACCCGCTTCATCCCCGCAATAGTCAAGGGCCTCATGGATCGCATGGAACAGGGGCCCCTCACCGGCTCCTACGCCCGCGATGTCCGCGTATGCATATACGATGGCAAGATGCACCCCGTCGACTCCAACGAAATCTCATTCCGCCTCGCCGGCCGCAATGCCTTCAGCCAGGCATTCCGCGATGCAAACCCGAAGGTCCTCGAGCCTGTGTACGATGTCGAAGTCTTCGTCCCCGCCGACGTCATGGGCGACGTCATGAGCGACCTTCAGGGACGCCGCGCCATCATCATGGGCATGGCCAGCGAGAACGGTTTCGAAAAGATTTCTGCTAAGGTGCCCCTCAAGGAGATGTCGTCCTATTCAACGGCCCTCAGCTCAATCACCGGCGGTCGCTCGTCCTTCACCATGAAATTCTCATCCTACGAACTCGTCCCGGGCGACGTTCAGGAAAAGCTCCTCAAGGACTACGCCGAAAAGAACACGGAAGAATAATCCCTTCCCC
>CAMWQB010000050.1 GCA_947176295.1 uncultured Porphyromonadaceae bacterium | reverse complement strand
TTTGGATAAAAATCACCCCAAAGTTACGATATTTTAACCAAACTACCAAATCCCCCCCCCCGGCTCACTCTTTGCTGTCGGTGATGGTTGAGTATTTTTCGACGCGGCTGTCGTGGATGGGGCCGGAGAAGTTGAGGCCGAAGGTGAAACCGTACGTGTTGCCGTCGCTGTCGCGGTAGGGGAGGATGTCGTGAGGCCTGTCCTCGCAGTGGACTTCTATCGCTTCCATTGATGCGGGCATCTCGAAGGGGAGCAGTCCCGAGGGTTCGGCTTTGCCGCTTATCAGGTCGAGAAACGCCTGGCTCTGGACGCTGAAACCTATCAGGATTGCGTCAGCAAGAGGCTCTACTTCGCTCATTACGGTCGGATTCGCCATGTTCATCACCACTACCACCGGGCGCGGGCCCATCTTGCGCCTTGTTTCTTCGAGAATGTCGAGCTCGCATTCGTTCTGGGCGTTTACGCTTTTGTTCTTATACGAGCGATTGGCCGTGGCTTCGTTTTTATCCCCTGCGATGCTCGTGTCGCGGGCCGCTGTTGCGGTGTAGGGGCGATATTGAAGTGTGATTGGAATATAGCCGTTACCTCCTTTTTCGAGGTCGGCCGGATCGTATCCCATACGCCAGCTTTTCGGTGATTCCATGTACACGATCGCCACATCGGCATTGTCGGGAGAATTGGTGTATTCGAAATATTTCCCTAAAAGTTCTTCGCCGAAGGGGAGGTAGTCTTGTGCGCGGTCCGACCCTCCCCAATAATTGCGCATGGCCGGAACTATGCGTCGCGGAACGTATACTTTCTTTCGCCCGGAGAGTGGAAGGGTTCCTTCATGGTTCTTCAGCATTATCACCGACTTCACCTGCTGCTCATACCCTTCCTTCATCCATTGTGCATTGCCCACGATTTCTTTCGCTGCTTCGGGATCCACGTAAGCATTTTCAAAAAGGCCCGGTCGGAAAGAATTCATCAGCAGGCGTGCGGCCGATTTTTCCATCCTTGCGCGCATCCACTCTTCGCCGTGCTCATCGCAGCCCATTTTGTATGCCTCAAGGATGGGATCTTTCTTGTCATTTCCGCCAAACTGGTCAACTCCCGCCATCAGGGCCTTGTAGTGGCGCTCGGCAACGCTCAAGTTCTCCACTCCCCATGGCTTTGCCCAATGCTTTCCGGGGTCGGTCTGGTCGTCGGTTATCACCCAGTCTGTGCAAACCACGCCATCGTATCCACAACCGTTGCGAAGCTGGCCTTCAATAAGTTCGCGGTTAAAGGAGTTTCCTACATTTTCGTCCGTCTGATTGTACGAGATTGTGTAGTAGGGCATTACAGCAGATGCCTGTTTCGTTGCTCCCGGCAGTGCGAAAGCTCCTTCCATAAATGGCCGCTTATGCTCCTCGAAGCAACCCCCGGGATAAACAGCATACTTCCCATTGCCGTAGTGGGCGTCTCGGCCGCCTTCGCCGCTTCCACCGCCGGGCCAGTGCTTTACCATGGCATTGACGCTTTCCCGTCCCCAGCCGTGTCCTTCGCTGTCGCTGCTCCCTTGAAATCCCTCGCAGTATTCTCGGATGAGTTCGGTTACAAATGCCGGATCATTGCCGAAGGTGGAATTGAATCTGTACCATCTCGGGTCTGTGCCAAGATCGGCCTGTGGCGACAGGGCCGTTGCAAGGCCCATTGCTCTATACTCGGCAGATGCGATTTCCGAGAATCTCCTTACAAGCGCGGGGTCGAAAGTCGATGCCAGTCCCATAAGGTTGCTCCAGAGCGAAAGCTGGCCGGCCGAGCCCGGCGAAAATTCAGCATCCACGTATGCCGAATGCCTCGGGTCTGAAGAGTTGTTGGCAGGAATCCCGTGTCCCATCCCTTCTACGAGTGCTTGCACCCGATTGTTCCAGCGTGCGGCTGTCTCAGGGCTCTCCACTGTCGACACAAGCACATGTCTCACATTATTGTCCTTGAGGAAAGACCGTTGGCCGTCGCTCAGCGCCCACGCGGCCTCGCCGCTTTCTGCCCATGGCTCGCCACCGTAGGTGTCGTTCGGCATCGGCAGGCGGTTTTGAGGGCTATACAGCATCAGACCTGCAATTTCGTCGATGCTCAGGCGTCGTGCCAGGTCGGCGGCACGTTCGGATGCGGGAAGGCGCCAGTCGCAATAAGGCAGCAGGACGTCCCTCCCGTCGAAGCTTTTGAAGGCAAACCCGTCTTCAATAATAATTTTTACGCCGGAGCCCTCTGAATAGCCCAGTGTCGGGCCTTCGCTTTGGTGAATAAGGATGTAGTCGTCCTTTTCCTCCCGGGAGATTTGATTGGCTGCCGAAGCGCTTAAGGTTGTTGCCAGCATAAGGATGTGAGAAAATTTCATGAGAGGAGACAGTTGTGCGTTGTTTTGTTGCGCAAATTTAGACAAAAAAAAACGGGCTCTTCCATTTTTTCGTTCCGATAAAAATTATTAACTTTGCATTCGCGGTGCGTCTTCCGCCCTAATTTCTGTCAATATTAACACATTATCTCAAATATAACCCCATCTATTTCAAATTTATGAAAAGAGTTTATACATTCGGCGACGGCAAAGCCGAAGGTAATGCCGAGATGAGAAATCTTCTCGGTGGTAAGGGTGCGAACCTCGCCGAGATGAACCTCCTCGGCATGCCCGTTCCTCCCGGCTTCACCATCACAACCGAAGTCTGCAACGAATACACCCAGTACGGCAAGGACGAGGTCGTGAAGCGTATCGAAGAAGATGTCCGCAAGGCCATCGCTCACACCGAGGAACTCACCGGCAAGAAATTCGACGACCCCAAGAATCCTCTTCTCGTTTCTGTTCGCTCAGGCGCTCGCGCTTCCATGCCCGGCATGATGGACACCGTCCTCAACCTCGGCATGAACGATGCTACCGTCGAATCCCTCGCTGAAAAGAGCGGTAACCCCCGCTTCGCTTGGGACAGCTACCGCCGCTTCGTTCAGATGTATGGCGACGTCGTTCTCGGCATGAAGCCCAAATCCAAGACCGACATCGATCCCTTCGAGGAAATCATGGACAAGGTCAAGAAGGAAAAAGGCGTCAAGCTCGACACCGAACTCGACGTTGACGACCTCAAGAAACTCGTGGTTCTCTTCAAGGCTGCTGTAAAGGACTATACCGGCAAGGACTTCCCCGACTCCGCTTGGGAACAGCTCTGGGGCGGTATCTGCGCAGTTTTCGATTCGTGGATGAACGAGCGCGCCATCCTCTACCGTCGCATGAACCAGATCCCCGAAGAATGGGGCACGGCCGTTAATGTTCAGGCCATGGTTTACGGCAACATGGGCGACAACTCCGCTACCGGTGTCGCATTTTCCCGCGACGCCGCTACCGGCGAAGACATCTTCAACGGCGAATACCTCATCAACGCTCAGGGCGAAGACGTCGTGGCCGGTATCCGCACTCCTCAGCAGATCACAATCGAAGGCTCGCGCCGTTGGGCTGCCCTTCAGGGCATCTCCGAGGAAGAGCGTGCTTCCAAATATCCCTCGCTCGAAGAATCCATGCCCGACTGCGCCCAGCAGCTCTTCGCTATCGCTGATCGCCTCGAGGAGTACTACAAGGACATGCAGGACATGGAATTCACCATCCAGGACGGCAAGCTCTGGATGCTCCAGACCCGTAACGGCAAGCGCACCGGCGCGGCCATGGTCAAGATCGCTATGGACCTCCTCCGCGCAGGCGTAATCGACGAAAAGACCGTCCTCAAACGCATGGAGCCCCAGAAGCTCGACGAACTTCTCCACCCCGTATTCGACAAGGCCGCCCTCAAGCGCGCCAAAGTCGTTGCCAAGGGTCTGCCCGCATCTCCCGGTGCTGCCACCGGCCAGATCGTATTTTCCGCCGATGAAGCCGAAGCATGGGCCGACAAGAAGCGCAAGGTTGTCCTCGTCCGCATCGAAACCTCTCCCGAAGACCTCCGCGGCATGGCCGTGGCTCAAGGTATCCTCACCATGCGTGGCGGTATGACCTCCCATGCAGCCGTTGTGGCCCGCGGCATGGGCAAGTGCTGCGTTTCCGGTGCCGGCGAAATCAAGGTCGACTATGTTGCCAAGACTGTCGAAATGGGTGGCAAGACCTATCACGAAGGTGATTGGATCAGCCTCAACGGTTCCACCGGCGACGTTTACGACGGCCAGGTGCCCACCACCGATCCCGAACTCGGCGGCGACTTCGCTGCTATCATGAACCTTGCCGACAAGTACACCAAGACGCTCGTCCGCACCAATGCCGACTCGCCCCGCGATGCCAAGCAGGCTCGCTACTTCGGCGCTCAGGGCATCGGTCTCTGCCGCACGGAACACATGTTCTTCGAAGGCGACCGCATCGACGCCGTTCGCGAGATGATTCTCGCTTCCGATGAGCAGGGCCGTCGTGCCGCTCTCGCCAAGCTCCTCCCCATGCAGCGTGGCGACTTCGAAGGCATCTTCGAAGCTATGGACGGATATGGCGTAACGATCCGCCTCCTCGATCCCCCACTGCACGAATTCGTACCTCATCAGACCGCTACACAGAAGGAGCTCGCCGACAAGATGGGCATCACCCTTGCTGAGGTCAAGGCTAAGGTTGACTCCCTCGAAGAGTTCAACCCCATGCTCGGCCACCGCGGTTGCCGTCTCGGCATCACATATCCCGAAATCACGGAAATGCAGACCCGCGCCATTATCGAGGCCGCTCTCGCATGCCAGGCTCGTGGAATCAAGGTATATCCCGAAATCATGGTGCCCCTCGTCGGTTCGCTCAAGGAGCTCCAGCACCAGGCCAATGTTATCAAGACGACGGCCGCCAAGGTGTTCGACGAAAAGGGCGATTCCATCGCCTACAAAGTCGGCACTATGATCGAGGTGCCCCGCGCAGCTCTTACCGCCAACGAAATCGCATCTGTTGCCGACTTCTTCTCCTTCGGTACGAACGACCTCACCCAGATGACCTTCGGTTTCTCCCGCGACGACGCACCCAAGTTCCTCAAGTTCTACAAGGAACACGGCATCATCAAAACCGATCCCTTCGAAGTCCTCGACCAAGCAGGTGTAGGCCAGCTCGTACGCATGGGCGTTGAAAAAGGCCGTTCCGTAAATCCCGACCTCAAAGTCGGCATCTGCGGTGAACACGGCGGCGAACCCTCGTCCGTAATTTTCTGCGCAAAACTCGGCATGAACTACGTCAGCTGCTCCCCCTATCGCGTGCCCATCGCCCGCGTAGCTGCGGCGCAGGCTGCTATTGAAGATTAAGACGTAGTCTAAAAAAATATTTCTATAAAAAGGCCGAGACGACGGGAAACCGGTATCTCGGCCTTTTTTAATTTCTTAGAGATATGACGCAAAACGAGATGGATTGATCAAGCATTGAGAAAGCCAAGAATCGTTTCACTACCGGCGAAGTCTATATGATTGAGGTCGGGACAACTGCCGGACTTCAAATGATACATTGTGCTCTTTTTAAGAATTTTTCCTTATGCAGGAGAAATTCGCAAACTAAATATTTCCAAATGTGGATTCCCTTTTGCAAATTCATTATACCTCAAGTCGGCGCTTGAGGCTATCGAAATAATGCCTGAGACTACGTTTGAAGGAATTATTTCCAAATTTGTTGAGATGAATATTGCCCATCCGTTCGAGGAAGGGAATGGACGCGCTACCCGTATATGGCTTGATATGATGCTTCGCCGCACTCTCGGAAAGGTGGTCGACTGGCGAAAAATCACACGTGCGATGCCTATATGCAGGCAATGGAGCGATCTCCAATTAACGACCTCGAACTTCGCTTTCTACTCCAAAACGCGCTCACTGACGAAACCGACGTAATCTTCCATGGTCTCGACCAATCCTGTTATTACGAAGAATATAAGCCATTATAGCAAATATTCAATCCTTGTTCTGTTGCCTGGACAGGCCTAAGAATAGGAAACCATTGATGATGTAGATAAATCCCAGGGCAAGTCTGCCAAAGAAAATAGGGTCGCTGTCTAAAATGGATATGATGAATATTATTAGACCTGATATGGTCTCATAATTTTTCGAAGATTCGAATAAACTGCGAGCCGTCATTGCTGACATCTCGCGAGGAATGACAGATTTAGTTATCGCAGAATGGAGAACCGGAGGCACTGTTTAGCATGCTTTTACAGCATAGCTGCTTGAATTTTTCATCTTTGCTCGGTGTGGAAGTTTGTCCATTTCTCATGTTCCTGCTTGGGCAATCCTTCCTTTTGCTTCTGTGCTCTGATCGCCTTGATGAGGAACGCCATGTTACGACCCAGATTTCGCATAGTCTGGAGGCCTTCGAGATCATCTTCAACGTCTTCTGCGGTGATGCCATGAACTTCGTTCCAATATGTGGATGAAACTACGGGCATTGAGCTTATAGTAAAATACTTGTTGATTTCATCGAATGCAGATGTGCTTCCGGCACGTCGTGAGGAGATCACTGCAGCTCCAACTTTCTGATTCAAATCAATGCTTCCGGCTGTGCTGTAGAAAAGACGATCGAGCATAGCAAGTACCTGGCCATTAGAACCTGCGTAATAGACAGGAGAACCAATAATTATTCCATCGGCTTCTGCAAGTTTGGGCGCCGTCTCGTTGACTATATCGTTGAATACGCATTTGCCGTGTGAGCGGCAGAAGTTGCAGGCGATACAGCCACGGATGTCTTTAGTGCCTGCTTCAACGCGCTCAGTCTGAACCCCATTTTCATTCAATGTCTTTTCCACTTCGTCAAGCGCTCGTGCAGTGCAACCCTTGATTTTCGGGCTTCCATTTATGATGACAACCTTGTATGCTTCATCCATAATTTTTTATTTTGTATTTATTGGTTAGAGTAGTTGTGGTTAGAATATTCCCTCAGTATAGATTCATTGCTGTAGTTCTCGAGGAGAAGTTGGGATAGATGCAAAGATACGTTTATTTTTTGAGTTTTCTGCTAAATAGATATAAAAAAGAATTTTGCGCAATCGTACCTCGGAATAACTTGCTAACTTTGCCCATCACCAATTAGATTATTACGAATGGCTTTAAGAAAGTTTATCTGTATTCTGATTCTCGCAGCTCTTACTGCAACGGCTTATGGGGCTAATGAAATCGTTGTGCTCGATGCTGCTGACGGGAGCCCGTTGGCAGGAGCATCGGTTATTTCGTCAGAGGGGCTGATTGTTGGATTCTCTGATGGCTACGGGCGATTAAGTGCTGAGGATAAAGACTTTCCTCTGTCAGTCCGAAGTATCGGCTACGAAGCTCGGGAGGTGGCCGAGCCATGTGATACTATTATGTTGCAACCCGCTACATATATGCTTTCCGAACTCGTGATCTCTCCTATCGACAGACCAATAACTCGAGTCGTGGCTTTTGCTCGTGAGTATTGTTCGGGCTCGACCTCTACTGATACATTCCAATTGTTTTGCGAGTATATGTTGGAATTCTTTTATGCCGACGGAAAGGTGAAGGGTTATTCCAAATCGGATGAGAACGCAACCGTGATAGCAGTGCGCAGATATGGACGTACCTCGAATTCTCATGGGCTAGACAGCATAATGCGTCCGCGTTACGACGACGATATTTCAACATTGTCTTTCCTCACGAATATGGCCTTTGTCCCATACAAAGATAGAGAGGAAACTGAGGCCATTAAGGGTGGCGCAATGGTGGATACCTTGCAAGGAAAATATTATCCCAAGCAGATTCTTCGAAAGGGTACAACCTTGTTTACTGTCGAAGGAGATATGCTGGCGGACTATAAAGACCACAGATGGAGTCCTTGGTTTTTCAAGCTTTTCGGATTGACGACGGAGCTCCAGGAAGCAAACTGGACTTTGGCTTATGCACTCAACGATTCCGGAACCTATAGCTTATACGATTTTATCGGCGGAACTTACAACATGCAAATGCTTGGAAAGGGAAAGATTATCAAAAAAATCTTCAGATCGAGCTCCCCGATAGGAATGAATTGCATGCTCGACCTGTATCCATCAGCAATCGAACGGCTCACCGTAGAAGAATATAAGGCTCTGAAAAAAGACCACAGTCGAAGGGAACCGTTCAACATTCCTGCAAATGTGCGCCCGCTTCCTCCGTATATCGACAATTTGGTTAAGAGAGTGGATTCTGAACTTGAACGTCAATGACATATGGCACTATGCACAGGCAGATAGAAGAATTCTTTATCCCCGACAATGAAGTAAGGCTTTCCAACGAGCTCGACTATCGTCGCGCAGAGGAATATGTCCTCACGGCAGACGCCTTTTCCCGCACAACATACCAGAGCGTATATCTTATTGACTATTACAAGAAAGATTTTTTGTACGTCTCACCCAATCCCATGTTTCTATGCGGTCTTTCTCCGAAGCAGGTGAAAGATTTGGGCTATCGTTTTTATATCGATTATGTGCCCGAGGACGAGCAACAATTGCTCCTGGACATAAATCGTTCGGGGTTTGTATTTATGAAAAATATACCGCCGGAAGAGCGCAAGGACTGGCATATTCAGTATGATTTTCATATCCTCAATGGTGGTCATCCAGTGCTTGTGAATCATAAGCTCACACCATTGGCCCTCACATCCGATGGCCAAATATGGCTGGCCTTATGTGTAGTGTCAGCATCCTCGCATGCTGCTCCGGGCCATATCGAAGCACATCATGCAGGCTCATCAGAGTATTTTGAGTATAATCTCACGACACATAGATGGGATAAGCGCACGATGCCTTCGCTCACCGACACGGAAAAGACCGTAATCACGCTGTCGATTCAAGGCTATACCATGGCCGAGATTGCCGATCGAATATGCCTCTCGCCCGATACAATAAAGAAGTATCGACAAAGGATATTCGAAAAACTCGAAGTCCACAACATATCAGAAGCAATAATCACCGCCGCCAACAATAAGCTCATATAGCCGGCGGCGGGTCGAGAGATGAGAAGTCCCGGTGATTTATCGTCGGATTATGTGGCCGTTTTTGATGTAGAAGCCTTCGGTGGGTTCCGAGGGTAGTAGTCGGCCGTGTAGGTCGTGGATGGTGTTTGCTGTGATTGTGGTATTTACTTCAACTGTTGTGGTGCCGGTTGCTATTTGGTCGATATTTGTGAGCCGAATCGTGTGAGTGGCTGTGTCGGCGCTGCCCGAGGGGTTGGGATTGTTGAGCACGATAAGGTTGTCGGCTTCGTCGACGGCCCGTTCTGCAGCTTTAGCACTTGTCTGAGGATGTGAGGGCATGATTAGAGGCACATGTACGGAGAACTTGGTCGTTACGTTGGCTTCTTCAGCATCGGCAGCGCTTACACGGCGCATTACCGAAGCCTTCTGATTGTCGCAATGGAAGTGTTCAATATACAAGGCTGTGCGGCCATTCTTAGCAAGGATTTCCGACCACTCGGGGCTACTGATATCCTTAAGGCCTTCGTTCCCTTTTATGATCAGTCCGGGCTCGTTGCCATAATATGTTTCGTCTGCGCTCATTAGCCTTATTGCCTGCGAATTTCCGTCGGGCAAATGAGTGGAGTGGGCGGAGGCGTTGTCGGCTTGAATATCAATGCTTACGTAGAATGGTATTCCGTGAGGGTTTACGGCTTCGTGGTTGCATTCGAATACGAGGTCGTAGACTTTCCCAAATTCAGGAAGCGAGCTGACGGTGCTACGCTGTACGATGCTTTGGCCTTCGGAGACGCTTATCGAGGGCATTCCAGCGGGGAAAACATCGGATGGAGCCCACGTGCTTTCTGAAGATGTCTCGTTTCCTTCCGGTGACATGTAGATTGCCTGCACCTTCAGTTGGCGGGGGGTGTCAGGACGTAGGCCGGTTATACTGGTGGATGCTTCTGTCGTTTCGGCAATTGTTCCACCGTCCTCGGAGAGAAGGCGGTAGGTCGCGGTCCATCCTTCGGGCATTTCTGCCATACCGCCAAGCGAAAACTCATTGTGAACGCGGGTAGCTTTGGTGAAAAGAGCCTCCACCGGGCCGTGTGGACGGTTTGTTTCGGTGGTAAGCGAGCGTGCTTCTTCCTCGCTCAGGATTATAGTTTCGAAGCGTTCTCCGGTGGCCGTGAGGGTGGGTGCGGGTAATTCTATTTTGAAGATCGATTGAGCGTCGGCGGCCGTTTCTTCGCTGATACCAAAATTGAAGTTGCGCCATCCGTCTTCCGGAATTTCATCTGACGGGACGGCCTCGCAATATATCTGATAGCTTAAATCAGGCCTAAGAGGAGGTAGGGAAATGGAGGCCATGCCGGTGGTGCGGAGGCTTTCAAGGATTTCGGGGTCAGTGATAAGTGGTGCACCGGTGCTTCTCGTCTTTGACGCCAGAGCTCTGGCCAGTTCGGCCTCTACCCGAGGGTCGGGCGAGCTCAGGCGGATTGCTCCGAAATAATCAGCTACTGATTTGCCTTCGAATGCGAGGTTACGGGCTTCGGAGGTCAGACTAAGGTCGAGGATGGCTGCTGTCGTAGGGTGTGCGTCCGTAGAGTTCTGTCGCAATGAGCATCGGACTGCTGCAACAGGCAGGGCTGTGAACCGCATCCATCCGTCGCCATTCCCTTCGTTGTCATACGATATGCTTGCTCGTACGCGCAGGGGCTCACTTACGGTTGTCCGGTAGCGATACTCGAGCGTCGGGTCGGAATTGGCATTCCCGACAAAACGACAATAAGCATCCGTAGGCGCTGACGTGAACCTATGGTGATTGTTGCCGTTATCGGTGTTAAGCACAATGTTTCGAGCCGCGCTTAAGTCAGTAGTAGGTCGTAGTCCGCCTGCCATGAAGTTATTTCCGGGTGTGGTGGTGAAGGCCACCATCGCGAAGAGGTCGGTGTTCGTCTGCGAAGGCAATATCCATTCCACGGAATACTCGCCGTTAGAGTAGGGGACCGGAAAGCCTGAGAGGTCGTAAGGGATATTTTCTGAGCGATATGACGCATACACGCTTTTGCTGCATAGCTCACCTTGATGGGAAAGGAGTGCGCCGTCGTGAATCGGGGCGACAATAGCATTGGACGGGCAATCCCCGTCATACAGCCAAAGCCATGGTGTTTTATCCGGTTCGCACATCAATGCCATGCGGTGTATAGTGCCTTCTTCCGAAAATGGGCTTTCGCCTAAATGGAAGGCAACTGGCGTTTCAACGAAATTATTTTTAACCCACGCGTGAAAGAGCGAACCGTTCTCGCCGAAAAAATATTTTTCTACAGCCCGACCGCTACCAAGCCAATTGTGTCGGTCGAGAATTTCATAATAAAAGAGCTTCCGAGGCTCCACTGAGGCTACCCCGGAAGAATTATAGCTGAAGCATACATCATTATCCCAGTCATCGGAATAATAAAAGGTCTTTTCGCAAAAAGAGCCGGTGCTTCCATAAAATTTGAAATGTTGAGGGAAAGTGGGAGCGTCGATTTCGAAAATTTTGAAATCACCGCCGAAAGACGACATCTCCACACGTGTGCTTACATCCTCCCCGCGAGTCCCATCCTCCGAAAAAAGCTTGTATTCCAATCCAACATTTCCCCATTTCGAAACACTATCATCAAAAACCACACGAAACACACGACCTTCTGCAGAAAAATAAGATGCCCCAACCACCAACAGCGTAATAAAAGTTTTATTCAAAAACTCAAAATTTCTTATTATATTCATGCAAGTAAAATTAAATTGGTAAGAATCTATGTGAAACGCGTAAGTTTTAAGGCAAAGGTATTGACAGGAATTGACTTAAGCAATTTTTGGATAAATATTTATAAAAAATTAACAATTATATCTGACAATAACTGCTGCATTGATAAGTGTTAACGTATTCAGTTTTGATTTATTTAGGTCGGTTTGGGTTGATTTATTTCGGTTGAAATGGGGTGTTGGCGCGAGGTTGGTTGACACCGCGTTGACACGGGTTGAAATTGAAAATTGCAAGTAGCTGAATTTCAATTACTTGCATTTTTATAGGGTGCCCAGAGCAGAACTCGAAAATGCACATTGAAAGAATTTTGGCTATATTGTAATTATGCTTTATATCAGTTAATTAGCGATTGAATGAATTTCTTTGAGTAGAATTGAGTGCAATAAAAAGTAAGATTTTTGCCTGTAAATTTGCCTGTAAAAATTATAATAACTACCTTTGCAATCGATTACGGGTCGAACTTTATGAGAATTTAAGCAGATTTGCCTGTAGAACTTGCAAGAGTTGCCTGTAATTTAAATTAAAAAACTTCTTTAATCTCCTTATTTACAATGGCTTCATTTAGATTTGAACTTAACGGGCGACCAACTAAAAACAAAACATACGTGGTATATCTTCGCGTAACAGTTGGGGGTAAACGAAAACTTATTAAGACTATTGTAGAAGTTTCGCGCCCTGCGGACTTCAATGCTAAATGTAAAGGAGAGAATTGGATTCGCGCAAACGTACATGATGCAAAATCCATGAATGCTTTGCTCGCTGACATACTGGCACGAGCCAAGGAAACCTATAAGGATCTTGACAAAGAAGGTGAAGTTACTACTGTAGCTTTGGTAAAAGAACTGAATACGGAGAAGGTTTCGTCGTCGTTTTTGGCTTTTGCGAGGGAGAGAGCGCAGATGATATATGATAATGGAGGGTGGAGAAATTGGAGAAAGTATTGTGGCCTTATCAACAAGCTTGACACTTTCCGGAAGAAGCGTCGTATGCCCGATATTACGATCGAGGATTTGACCGTTGATTTGCTGACGCGCTTCGACAACTTTCTCCACAAGTGGGAGAATGAACGTGAGCCGGGGAAATTGCTTCATCCGAACACGATAGAGGTACAGTTTAACATATTGCGTACTCTCGTTCATCGAGCTATAGAAGTAGGTATCATGGAGGCTTCAAAAGACCCCTTCCTTGTCTTCAAGTACAAAGGAGTGAAAACTACAAAGGAGAAGTTGAGCGAGGGGGAAATGGACCGTATCATTACGCTTGAACTTGAAGAAGGGTCATTGATATGGCACTGTAAAAATTATTTCCTGTTCAGTTACTACTGTGCCGGGATTCGTGCTGCTGACTTGATTCAGCTCCGTTGGCGGAATGTTACCGAGAATGGCCGTCTGCATTATCAGATGGGTAAGAATCACAAAGACCGCGACCTTGTGCTTGTGGAACCTGCACTTGAAATTCTTTCTTACTATCATAAGGAGGATGCTAAGCCGAATGATTACATTTTCCCGCTTTTGGATAATGGCGCTGAGTATGCCAAGTTTGTGACTTTAGCTGACAAGGACAGAATGAAGCCGGAGCTACGCCATTATTTATATCAGCAGGTGTCGGCAAAGAACGCTCTGATAAACAAGTATCTCAAAAAGATTGCTGAGAAGGCGGAGGTTACAACTAATCTGACTATGCACATTAGCCGACACGCCTTTGCTCACATCGCCCAAGAGTCCGGAGCAGAGAGTTCCGCTATCAAAGATATACTCGGTCACAGCAACCTCGCAACAACCGAGCGGTATATGGGCAGTTTTGACACCACGAAAACCGACAATACTTTGCGCTTACTATTCAAAAAGAAGAAATCGGGCAACGATGACATGACTGCTGAGGAACGCCAACAGCAAGCAATCGAGCTACTCAAAGGCCTTTCCCCGGAGCAAATCATGTCAGTAATTTCTGCAATCAACAAATAATCAGTAAATTTGCATTATGGCAAAGGAAACACTTATTCAGCATAACGCAGCAGATTACAACATCGCTGTTCAGACAATAAAAGAAGCAATCCTTCGCAGCCAGTATCAGGCCGCGAAGTTAGTTAATCGTGAAATGCTATCCCTATATTATGGGATTGGCCGATACATTTCAGCGAATTCTCGAGAAGGTTTCTGGGGGACCGGTGCCATAAGAACAATCTCAGAGAGACTTCGGAAAGAACTGCCGGGTCTTAAAGGCTTTTCGGAGACTAATCTTAAGAATATGAGGTTGTTCTATGAAGAGTGGGCGCCGATGTTAAATAAATCAGCCGTCTCGACTATTATTTCGTCAGTTGCGACTGACGAAATCGAAACCTCGCTTTTGCTTCCAGTCAAATCGTCAGTTACGACTGACGATTTAGAATCATTCTTATCTCTGGATTTTACACATCACATTGCTATCTTAAATGGAGAGAAAGATGCAACAAAAAGAATGAAATACATTCATCTGTCTTTATCCAATTGTTGGAATACCAAATATCTACAACAACAGATTAAGGAGAATGCGGCAGACAAATATGGCGCCATGCCTTCAAACTTTGGTGTAACAATCAAGGATAGCCGGGATGCGGTTAAAGCTCTGAATATGTTCAAAGACGAATATTTGCTTGATTTTATCAATACAGAGGAAATCGGCATTCGTGACCTTGCTGACATAGATGAGCGCGTAGTGGAAAAAGAGATAATCCACAACATCAAGAAGTTCATAATGACTTTCGGCCATGACTTCGCTTTCGTAGGCAACCAATATCATCTTGAGGCATTTTCAGAAGACTTCTTCCCCGACCTGTTGTTTTTCAACAGAGAATTGAATTGCCTTGTTGTCGTGGAGCTTAAGACTGGGAATTTCAAACCCGGCTATCTTGCTCAACTTATGACGTATCTACGAATTTTGGACGACAAAGTGAGAAAACCTCACGAAAATCCATCTATCGGTATCGTGCTATGTAAGACTGCCAATAAGGATTTCGTAGAGTATGTGATACAGGATTATGCCAAGCCAATGGGCGTAGCTACATATCGTCTCAGCGAGGATATGCCGGAGAAATTGCGTGAGGCTTTGCCCGATGTCGAGGAATTAAAGAAATTACTCTGATATTGAGAGCCGATGCCATGGATTTTTGTTGTCATAGAAAATGTCACCAATAAATTCAATGTTGGCACCGATAATGGCACCAATGGCACCAATAAATTCAATATTGGCACCAATGGAATGATACCGGAACGATAAACGGAACAATAAAAATATGCTGGCGAGGTAAGCGACACAAAGGTAGACGTTGTGTAATCCCCAAATTATCACTAACTTTGCAGTCTATCCCGACTTATATTTATGAATAAAGCGAAACATTATATTGACGAACTGAATACTATCGACGAGCATGTGAAGATAGAAGCGAAACAATGCTCAGACAAGATAGATAAGAGCGTACTGGAAACGGTGTGCTCGTTTTCCAATGAACCTGAACTCGGCGGTGGTACTATAATTATTGGCTTGCAGGAGTCAGAAGATAAGGAGCAGCAATATAATGTTGTCGGGGTCAACAACGCTGATAAATTGCAAAAAGACCTTGCCACTCAATGCGCCACGATGTTTAATCATCCTGTGCGCCCTCTAATTGAGGCAGAGAGTATTGATGGTAAAAAGGTGCTTGTAGTCGAGGTGCCGGAGTTAGACACTAAGCTCAAACCCTTGTATTTTAAGGATACCGGACTGCCCAAAGGAGCATGGCGACGCATAGGCTCAACTGATCACCGATGTACCGAAGAAGATTTACATGCGTTATTTCACGAAGCTGACGATTTCGACATTGCAATAGCTAAAGGTACTGACCTTGATGATATTGATGATAATGCTGTTAGAGCATATAGACGACTGAGGGCCGCTGTAAACCCAAAAGCAGAAGAATTAAATTATTCTGATATTGATTTGCTGAGGTCGTTGAATTGCATAGTTAAAGACAAGGAAGGCAACTGGAAGTTGACAAATACGGGATTGCTTGTATTTGGCAAATCTATGGCGCTACGCCGAGAGCTTCCGGCTGTGCGCGTTGATTATATCCGTGTAACGGGTACAGAATGGTTGCCTGACCCTTGCAATCGTTTTGAATCCATTGATATGCGAGGTCCATTACTGTTAATGGTTAATCGTGCGTTCAATGCCATTGCAGACGACCTACCGAGAGGATTTTCCTTAAAACCGGGAAACTTACAGGCAGATAGACCATTACCAATACCTGACGATGCTTTACGTGAGGCCATCGTAAATTCGCTGATACATCAAAACTTCAGGATACATCAGCCCATTCAGATTATCAGATACTCCAATCGTATAGAGATAATAAATCCCGGATTCTCGTTGAAGCCCGCTGAAACCCTTGGCGAACCGGGTTCTCGTTTAAGAAACCCGACAATCAGCACCATTTTCCACGAAACACAACTGGCTGAGGCAAAAGGCACAGGCATAGGTACGATGCGCAGATTGATGAAAGACGCAGCTATGATGCCTCCTACATTTGAATCAGATCATAGCCGCAATACGTTCACTACAAGAATCCTGCTGCACCACTTCCTTTCAGAAAACGACGTAAGATGGTTTGCTACATTAGGGACTGATGAACTGAATGACGCTCAAAAGATAGCGCTAATATTCTTGCGTGAAGTTGGGGCGATTGATAATATCACTTATCGTCAGCTTTCAGGTGCCACAGCTAAGGATGCAAGCAAAGGATTGAAAGCGTTAGTGAGCCTTGACTTTATCGAGTCCAAGGGTCAAGGCCGCCAAACTTATTATGTACCAACGGATAAGCTAAAATCATTATTTGCTGCCAATGGTGGAAGACAGGACGCTAAGGGGGTATGCTTGGATGCTAATGGTGTATGCTTGGATGCTAATGGTGCATGCTCGAATGCTAATGGTGCATGCTCGAATGCTAATGGTGCATGCTCGGACGCTAATGGAGCATGCTCGGACGCTAATGGAGCATGCATTAATAGGACAGCTTTGGAAATATTTGGTTCCGATATTTCAAAAAAAATAGGCACTCTGAAATTGCGCGCTAAAAAATCTGAACTGGAGGATCTTCTCGTGGAAATGTGTGGTGTACTTCCCCTATCAATAGAAGAAATGGCGCGTTATACCAACAGAACAGTCAATCATATCCGCAATAAGGTACTTCCAGAACTGTTACGCGAAAAACGAATCAAGTACACTATTCCAGAAATGACAAGGCATCC
>CAMWQB010000049.1 GCA_947176295.1 uncultured Porphyromonadaceae bacterium | reverse complement strand
GGTTCGCCCGTGAACTTCATCATGGAGCACGAGCAGATGACATATGTCGAGGCACTGCGATGGCTTGCCAGGAGATACAACATTGAGGTTGTGGAGCACGAAGTGTCCGAGGCCGAACGCGAAGCTGCTTCGGCGCGCGAGGCAATGTTCGCCGTAAACGAATTTGCACTTAAACACTTCGAACATAATCTCACCGAAACCGACGAGGGGCGTGCCATTGCCTTGGCCTACTTCCGGAAGCGAGGCATATGCGACGCGATGGTGAAACGTTTCCATCTCGGATACTCGGCTGAGAAGTCCAACGACCTGCTTTCCACGGCTATTTCCAAAGGCTTTACGGAAGATACACTCGTTGATACGGGTCTGTGTATCCGCTCCGACCGTGGGGACTGCTATGATCGTTTCCGTACGCGAGTGATATTTCCCATCCACACAGTGTCGGGGCGCACTGTCGGATTCGGTGGCCGAACGATGCGGAGCGATAAGCATGTGGCCAAGTATGTAAACTCGCCTGAATCTATCATCTATTCCAAGAAAAAAGAGATATACGGTCTCTTCCAGGCCAAAAGCGCAATTGCCAAGAAAGACAAGGCCATAATGGTGGAAGGATACATGGATGTTATTTCCATGCATCAGGCGGGGGTGGAAAATGTGGTGGCATCGTCGGGGACATCGCTTACGCAGGAGCAGATAAGGGCCTTGATGCGGTTTACGCGCAACATTACGGTTATTTACGACTCCGACCCTGCAGGAATCAAAGCATCACTCCGGGGCATAAATCTTATTCTTGCCGAAGGCCTTAACGTAAAAGCGCTTCTCCTTCCGGAAGGCGACGATCCCGACAGCTTTGCCCAGAATCATTCATCGTCCGAGGTTGAAGAATATCTAAACGAACATGAGCAGGACATAATTGCTTTTATGACAGATATTCTGATGCGGGATGTTGCACCAAACGACCCGACGGCCAGGGCGAAGGTAATAAATACGATCCTGCAGACGGTTGCGATGGTGGACGATCAGATAACGCGTATGAGCTATGTGGCCCAGTGTGCGCGAACTTTCGGAATGAGCGAGGACGTGATTGTGCTTCAGCTCAGGAAATTCGTGGCCAATCGTCTTGAGGCTATCGAGCGCGAAGCCGCCCGGGCCCGTGCTCAGGACAGCATCAAGCCACTGCTTGAAGATGAGGCCAGGGAGGTGAAGTCTGAAGGCTCGGAGGCAGACACCCCGGGGAATGATTTAATTGCAGCAGTGGGAAAAGCCAACCGAATGCCTGTTCCAGATGCGAAGGATATGCGCTTATTTCCCTACGAAAAAATGATTCTGAAATACGCCGTACGTTACGGCCTGCTCGAAGTAGCCACATCAGCAACTGACGGCTCCATGGGAGCCATAAGTGTTGCTTCGCTGATAGTGAGCGAACTTAAGCGAGCAAATCTCGAATTTAAGAATCCGACAGTGAGAAGGACATTCGAGAAGATAGTGGAAATAGCAGGAGGGGAGGCTTTTTCGGCTGAGCATGAGGCTGAATACCACCGACTAATGGGAATAAGGCATGAACAACTTATATCCGGGCGCGAGCAGTTGCGCCTCTCGGGGAGTTCGGTTGCGGAAATTCAGAAGGCTGATGAGGCTCTAATAGCCAAGCTTGACGCAGAGCTATATGACGCCATCGACACGTTCGACAATGAATACTTGCAGCGGCAACTTTGCTCATCTCCGGACGACGATATCCGCCACCTCGCGACAGATCTTGCATGTGAGAAATATACGCTCAGCAAAATACACACGAAATACGCCCCTATCGAAACCGAGCAGGAGCAGCTGGCAAATCTCGTGCCCCGCGCCGTGCATGAGTATCATGCTGCAGTCCTGGCTCTCGAACTGTCGGAATTGCTGGCACGGATGAAAGATCCGAATGAGAATATTGGAGAGCTGTTGGCGCAAGTTGCGTCGATTCAAAAGCTCCAGACCGAGCTTGCGCGGAGCAACGGCGAACGAATAATACTACCCAAACGAAGATAGAAAGCCCATGGATATATCTCAACACGAAGAAGGACTGTCGGAAATGCAGGAGGTGAAACGCCGTTTTTTTGCTCTTCGCAATGGCATAGTTGCTGACACATTGCGCAGCAACGGTTCTCCTTTCAGAATCATTTTCGGGCTGAACTTGCCTCAGCTCAAGGAGATTGCCGCTTTTACGGGCGAGAACCGGGAGCTCGCGGAAGCACTTTGGAACAACACGACTACAAGAGAGAGCATGATGCTTGCGCCGATGATTTTTCCTCGCGAGGAATTCGATGAAGCGCACGCTCAGAAATGGCTTGATGCATCGCCGAGCTCTGAAATCACGGATGCGCTTTGCCACTCAATGTTGCGACACCGGCCGTATGCACAGGCTCTGGCTTTGCAGCGTCTGAAATGTGCGAAGAACGAGCATGATGCATACGGAGCATTGAGGCTTGCCTTAAATGTCGTCTCTCGAATTGACGCCGAAGCACTTAGAGGAGCTGTTGATGGCCTTCCCTCTGAAATTAAGGCATGTCCGACCATTCTCAGATTGATGCGCCAACTTGAGGAGGAGCTCGAATTTCTTGCGGAAAGTCGTTGATGGCGATAGGATGGCGTCGAGGGTACAAGGAAATTTGGCAGACGGGAAAAAGTTTCGTAAATTTGTATGCTAATATAATCACAAAAACGATGCGACTGTCGAGTTCCGTAATAATCCGCTTTGTCCTGCTGGCTCTTTTATGGGCGGCTCTGGTGGCACTGATTGTGCTTTATTCCAGGCCCTTCACACTATATACGGCCTTCGTTATCGTGGCTTCGGCGATAATAATTTTTGTGCCGATGTATAAAAAATATATTAAGCCGACGAGCCATGACCGATAAAATGCGCACACCCGAAATCCTTGCCGAGACACCTTTGCTCGACACAATCCAACTGCCTTCCGACCTGAGGAAACTCCCGGTGGAAGCACTTCCGCAGGTATGTGAGGAAATCCGTCGGTGTCTTATCCGCACGCTCTCGCATAATCCGGGGCACTTTGCTTCGAGCATGGGAGCTGTGGAGCTGACTGTTGCGCTCCACTATGTGTTCGATACTCCATACGATCGTCTTGTGTGGGATGTGGGACATCAGGCCTACGGGCACAAGCTCCTGACCGGCCGTCGGGAAGCCTTTGAGGAGAGCAACCGCATGTTGGGGGGGCTGAGCGGCTTTCCGAATCCGTCGGAAAGCGAATATGACACTTTTGCAGCCGGACATGCATCAAACTCAATATCGGCCGCTCTGGGAATGGCAGTTGCTTCTCGTTTGAAGAAAGACGAACCCCGCCGAAATGTGGTTGCAGTGATTGGGGACGCATCCATCAGCGGAGGCCTTGCTTTCGAAGGTATCAACAACGCCGCCAATACGCCTAATAATCTGCTTATTGTATTGAACGACAACGATATGAGTATCGACCGTAATGTAGGTTCACTGAACTCATATCTGGCACACCTGACGACCTCTAAGTCGTATAACGACATAAGGTACAAGGCTTTTCGGATGCTCAAGGGAATGCATCTCGTGAGTGATAGCGGAAAGGGATCGATTTTACGCTTCAACAATAGCTTGAAGTCGCTTCTTTCGCGTCAGCAAAATCTATTCGAAGGCCTTAACATCAGATATATGGGACCCTTCGACGGGCATGACGTGATTACTCTAGTACGGGTATTGCGGGATATCCGCGACATGGACGGCCCTCGCATCCTCCATCTGCGCACAGTAAAGGGAAAGGGCTATACGCCTGCAGAAGAAGAACCTGCACAATGGCATGCGCCCGGCAAATTTGATGCTGTAACAGGCGAACGAGCGGCAGACAAGGCAGGAACGGGAAACAAGCCACTGAAGTATCAGGATGTTTTCGGCAATACATTGCTTGAACTTGCCGAGAAGAATCCGAAGATTGTGGCCGTTACGGCAGCGATGCCATCCGGGACATCTATTTCCACGATGCAAAAGGCTATGCCATCGAGAGTTTTCGATGTGGGAATCTCCGAGGGGCATGCCGTGACGTTTGCCGGTGGCCTTGCCAAGGAGGGTATGCGGCCGGTTGTGGGAATCTATTCGAGTTTTCTGCAAAGGGCGTACGACCATATAATCCATGACGTTGCCTTGCAGAGTCTTCCTGTTGTTTTTGCAATAGACCGAGCCGGCCTTGTGGGCGAGGATGGCGCCACGCATCATGGGGCGAATGATCTGGCCTACATGCGCACGGTGCCGGGGATGATTGTGAGCTCCCCGTCTGACGAACATCAGTTGCGCCGACTTATGGCCACGGCTCTCTCAGAGAATATTCATCAGCCGTTCGCTATCCGCTATCCTCGTGGGGCAGGGCGCCTTACGGACTGGAAATGCGAGCTGGAACCCGTAGAAATCGGAAAAGCCCGCATGCTCAAGGACGGAAAGGCAGGAGCCGTACTCACGTTAGGACCGATCGCTGCAGAAGTTGAGAAGGCTCTTGAAGGCATGGATGTGGCCCACTATGACATGACATTCCTGAAGCCGCTGGATGAGGAGCTGTTGAGCCGACTTGCAGAAGAAGGAAAGCCTATCATGACGGTGGAGGACGGAACGCTTAATGGCGGGCTTGGAAGCGCTGTTGCGGAATGGCTCGCCGACAAGGGGTATTGCGAAATATCTCTGCGACGCTTGGGCTTACCTGATAAATTTGTTCCGCAGGGTACTCCCGCCGAGCTTTACCGCATGGTGGGCCTTGACGCAGCCGGTATACGTGAAGCTGTAAAACAACATATTCCCGGAGTATGAAGATTGTTATTGCCGGAGCCGGCGAAGTGGGCTCTCATCTTGCGAAACTGCTCTCGAACGAGGAGCAGGACATTACGCTTGTGGATAGTGATGCAACGAAGCTGGGTGTGCTTGATGCGAACTTCAACCTTATGACAATAACCGGCGACCCGACGAGTTTCGCCGCCCTGCGAGAGGCGAAAGTCGATCGCTGTGATCTTTTCATTGCCGTAACTCCATACGAAACAGCGAATATAGTGGCGTGTTCGATAGCAAAAAATCTGGGAGCGCAACTCACTGTAGCGCGGATAGATTCATATGACTACATGAAGCCAGAAAATTTCCGGCATGTGAAGCAGATGGGCGTTGACAAGGTGATCTATCCCGAATATCTTGCAGCCCAGGAGATAATCACGGCGCTGGAATATTCGTGGATGCGGAGCCGATATGAGCTCCACGAGGGGCAGATAATCCTTGCGGGGATTGTTTTACCCGAGGGTGCGCCAATAGCCGGAATGCAGCTTAAGGAATTTGCGAGCACGAACCATTCGTTCCACGTGTCGGCCATACGTCGCAATCATGAGACTATCATCCCCGGTGGCGGCGACCGCCTCCTCGCTGGGGATGTTCTTTTCTTTACCACCACCCGCGAGCATGTGGACGACCTGATGGCACTGACAGGCCAGGAAGACAGGAAGATCCGCAGGGTGATGATAATGGGAGGCGGAAAGCTGGCCATGCGTCTTACCAACCTTGCCGAGGGGCGTTTCAAATTCAAGATTCTCGAGAACGACATAGATGAATGCCACAAGCTGTCGCGCCGTTGCCCGACTGATGTGGAGATAATAAACGGCGATGCCCGGGATGTGGAAACATTGCTGGATTCCGGTATAACCGAGATGGATGCATTCGTAACGCTTACGCCCTCGTCGGAGAGCAATATTCTGACCTGCCTCACGGCCCGAGAGCTTGTAGATGCCAAGACGGTTGCGGAGGTCGAGAATATCCAGTTTATCGATCAGGCCGAGGCTCTGAACATCAATCTTGTAATTAACAAAAAGTTGTTGGCTTCGAGCGCAATATTCCAGCTGTTGCTTGATGCTGACTCGTCGACATCGAAGTGTCTTGCCCTTGCGGACGCGGAGGTTGCGGAGATGGAGGTGCGGAAAGGATCGAAAATCACACATGCGCCGGTGAAGGACCTGCGTCTGTCGCGCGACATGACCCTCGGCGGCCTTATCCGCGACGGAAAGGGAATGCTGATCGGGGGTAATACCCAGATTCTGCCCGGCGACCATGTGCTTGTCTTCTGTCTCACCGGTGCGTTGCGCCAAGTGGAACGTCTTTTCAACTGATGCGAACGATATCCCGGCAACCGCTTTTCAATATTCCCATGCTCCTGAAGGTAGTGGGAATGCTTCTGATGATCGAAAGTGCGTTCTTTCTGCTTCCGATAGGGGCAGGTCTGTACTACCATGAGGAAGACACGCTGATAACCGGAATTACGGCTGCGGGGACTTTTCTCGTGGGATTGTGGATGGCAAGAAGAATTCGCACGACACACAACCGCCTGAGCAAGCGCGACGGTTTTTTGCTGACGTCGTCGGTGTGGGTTGCCTTTTCTCTTTTCGGGATGCTGCCCTTCATCTTCTCCCCGACTACGCCCTGCAATGTTTCGGATGCTTTTTTCGAGGCGATGTCGGGCTTTACGACCACGGGAGCGTCGACGCTGGGGAGCCGTCCGGGAATGAGCAATTGCCTCCTTCTTTGGCGGGCGGTGATGCAATGGATCGGTGGCTTGGGCATAATTCTGTTCACTCTGGCCGTAATTCCGATGCTGAATACCCGCGGGGGTATGCAGATGTTCAACGCAGAGATGACAGGTATAACTCACGATAAGATACGGCCACGTGTGAGCCAGACAGCCAAGAGCCTGTGGGGGGTATATATGGGTCTGACAGTGTTACTTGCCTTACTCTTATGGGCGGGGCCAATGGATTTTTTTGATGCACTTTGTACGGCCTTTGGCACGCTTTCGACGGGGGGATATACCTCAGGGATTTCCGGAATGCTGGCTATGGAGCACACGTACGTGAAGCTTGTGATGATAGTTTTCATGTTTATCGGGGGTGTGAATTTCGCGCTAATCTTCCGATTCATCACCGGGCAGCCTCGACAATTGCTGCGCAATGATGTATTGAGGATCTATGTGATTTTCACGGGGATAATGTGGGCTTGTTTTGCGGTGGCCCGAGTAGCGGCCGAGGGTTATCACGGGCTTGTGGAACTGCTTGTTGATCCCTTGTTTCAGGTTGTTGCCATCTCGACGTCGACCGGCATCTCACTTTTGCCGCTTGCTGGCTGGGGTGGTTTTACTCTGATGCTGACGGTGATGATGATGTTCTTCGGAGGCTGCGCGGGGTCGACGAGCGGTGGCGCGAAAATCGACCGGATGGTGTATCTATTCAAGAATATGCGCAACGAACTTTATCGCTGCATCTATCCGAATGCCGTGCTCCCCGTGCAGGTTGGCGGGCGAGTGGCCTCACCTCAATTGGTGGGGAAGGTAATAGCCTTTCTGTGTATATATGTGATGGTTATAATTGTCGGGGCCTGTGTGCTCACGGTGATGGGTGTGCCTGTTACGGATGCGATATTTTCCTGCTTTTCATGTATAAGCAACACGGGATTCGGCACGGAGATAACCGGTCTCGGGGGGTCGTATGACATGCTTCCCGGGGCTGCGAAATGGGTGTTGAGCCTGATTATGCTCACGGGCCGTCTGGAAATTTTCTCGGTGCTTGTCCTTTTGCTCCCGTCGTTCTGGAGCAGAGGCTGAACCAAGACCCGGGGGCGAGTGTTTTTCAGATATGAAGACACAAGCTATATTTTTTCGCGGACTGATACTTGCCGTCCTGTCTCTTGTGGCCGGAGGCTGCACGGGAGCCGACATGTGGGATAGTGTTCCTGCTAATATAAAAACATTTATCGACTACTATTATCCCAACAGCGAACTCGCAGAATATAGCAAAGACAAGTCGGGTAGCATTGTCGTGGAGCTGAAGGACGGCCCGGGATTCACCTTCGACAGGAGTGGGATATGGTCCGACATCTCCGGCAATGGGTTGCCAATCAAGGAGATTCTGATATACGACCAGACCCCGGAGCCGCTATACACTTATCTCGAGGGCATCGAAGCCGCATCGGGCGTGTTCGAAATGAGCCGGGACGCAAAAGAATATCACCTGACACTGCTTGACAGCAGCCTGACATATTCGATTGATACGGGGGCGGTTGAAAGTAGCCGCAGAGAGTGAAAATCAGTTAAGATGAAGTGTTAAATGATTAAAGATAGATAAATTTCGTCGGAGTATTTAAACCTTGCATTATTTTTGCACTCACAAAAGGAAAAGAAATCAATCTTACAATCTATCCAAATTTTTTGTGAGTGCTATGAAACAGAATTTTAAGTCATTTCTTCTCGGAGGAGCCTGCGTCCTGGCCGGAGGCGCTGCGACCTTTGCTCTTTCGACAGGTAATTCAACGGCAGTTTCGGACAACAACACAGGCACCGAGAGCGAAGCCGGGAGCATCCAGGCAACGCGCCTGAGCCCCGGACGCGTAATTTCTCAGGACGACTTCACGCGTGCAGCGGAGGAGACCGTGAACGGTGTTGTGTCTGTGAAGAGCTACGTATATGCTAATCCGCGGAACAGCGGCCGCGGCCAGCAGCAGTATTATGACCCGTTTTTTGAATTCTTCTTCGGTCCCCAGCCGCGTCAGCGTCAGATGGAGCCCGAATCCCCCAAATCGCAGCAGCCTCGACAGGTTGGTCTGGGCTCTGGTGTGATAATCAATAAAGACGGATACATCGTAACGAATAATCACGTAATCGACCAGGCCGAGCGACTGGAGGTGACACTGAATGACAACCGGAATTACGAGGCTACTGTGGTCGGATCCGACCCGATTACCGACCTTGCCCTTATCAAAATCGAGGTTCCTGCAGGAGAGAGTCTGCATGTGATCCCTCTCGGAAATTCCGAGGCCCTGCATCTCGGGGAATGGGTTCTTGCCGTGGGAAATCCTTTCGGATTTACGTCGACCGTAACCTCAGGAATTGTATCGGCTAAGGCCCGCAATATCTCCACGACCACCGGTACGCCGTCGAAGGGCAATATCGAAAGCTACATCCAGACTGATGCGGCCGTGAATCAGGGAAATTCTGGCGGCGCTCTTGTGAATCTCCGAGGCGAGCTCGTGGGCATCAATACGGCAATCTACTCACAGACGGGTGCATACGCCGGATGTTCGTTTGCTATCCCCGTGTCGATTGTGCAGAAGGTTGTTGAAGACCTGAAGAGTTTCGGCACCGTGCAGCGAGCTTATCTTGGAATCCGGTTTGTGGAACTTACGCCCGAGCTTATCCAGCAGGAGGGCATCAAGGGGACCACGAAGGGCATCTATGTGGGAGCTGTAGAAGATCGCTCCGCAGCCTTCGAAGCCGGCCTTAAAGAAGGCGACATTATTACGTCTATCTCCGGAATACCTACCGGTTCGACGGCTGAACTCCAGGAGGCAATAACTCGTTTCAGCCCCGGCGACACAGTAGAGGTGAATTATCTGCGCGACGGAGAGGCAAGAAAGACGCGCGTAACCTTACGGAATGCCTCGGGGACATACGCGAAAGTGAGCAATACAGACAAGCTTTCGCTTGGCGCCACGTTCGGCGAGGCAGATGCCGAGATACTCCGTCGGCTTGAGCTCAGCGGCGGTGTAGCGGTGAGCGATGTGAATGAGGACGGGCTCTTAGGTAGAGCCGGAGTTCGCGACGGGCTGATCATTCTGGCGGTGAACAACGTGAGAGTGAAGACACCTGAGGACCTGGAGAAAATAGTGAAGATGGTGCGTACATCGTCGGAACGCGAGAAGGCACTCTTCATAACGGGCGTGTATCCGTCAGGAAAAACGTCATATTTTGCAGTAGACTTGGCGGAGTGATGAACTTTTAGTATATTTGTGCGTTAGAAGTATAGAAAGAACATTTACTAACAACAAAAATACTTACAGAACAATGAAAGCTTATCATGTAATCCTCGCCGCTATGGGCGGCGCACTCGTAGGCGCAGCTGCAGCACTTCTCACCGCTCCTCAGTCGGGCGACAAGACCCGCGAAACCGTACGCGATTTTCTGAAATCCCATTGCCCCGGCATGAAGGAGCATCGCATCAATAACCTCGCAGAGAAGATTGCCGAGGAAATCCGCGAAGCAGAATAAGATAAGAAACACATCGGCATCCTGCATCTCCGATAACGGAGGATGCAGGGTGCCGATAATTTAAAATCATCAATAAAAGAAATAAAACATTATGCGTGATCTAACGATTTTTGTTGTAGGAGCTCTTGTTGGAGCCGTGGCTACAGCCCTTTATACTCCCCTTACGGGAGCAGAACTTCGTGCGCGTATCCGTGTGCAGCTTCAGAAGCGAGGAATCATCGAGGCCGATCGTCTTGACGAACTTGTAGAGTATATCGCTGCACAGGTAGAAGAAGCGCCCGAGGCAGTTGAGTAATCAAACATACTGACCGAGATAATGGGATTTTTTTCGAACCGAACGGAAGGCGAAAGTACGAGCGAGCAGATCAGCAAGACGAGCGCGATACTCATGCGGTATCTGCGACTTGTGGCTGAAGACCTGCGGCTGACAGCGGCCGAGAAGCTGACGGTGCTTTTTTCGACAGTAACATTTTTCGCTCTTGTGCTTATAATGGGCACTGTGGGACTTGTGTTTGTGTCGATAGGCATCGGCCATTGGCTTGCGGCTACCGTGGCACCTCTAATGGCATATCTGTACATAGCGATGTTCTATGTGGTGCTTTTGGTAGTGCTGATAATATTCAAGCGTCAGCTGCTGATCGACCCCATTTGTCGCTTTGTAACGCGCCTGATAGTCGAACCTCCGAAGAGCGAAACTTCAAATTCTGCAGAACGTCATGAAAGAGTTGATTGAAACGAGCAAGAACAGTTCGTGGAAGGGCTACACCCTTGAAGAACTCTATCTGCGCCGCGCAGAGATTTATGCGCGCAAAGAGATCGAGAAGTATCGACTGACGCTTGCCACAGAAGGAATGCGTCGCTCGACGCCGCTTCTTGGAGGAGGCGGCTCCGGCTTGATGAGCAAGGCTTCGGGCTGGATGAGCTATCTGGAATATGGCCTGGTGGCTTACAGGGTAGTGCGCCGAGTGCTTCCATTTTTCCGCCGTCGAAAGAAATAAAATCACATAGATATCAAACTAATGAGCCTCACCGCAAGACGTGGGGCTCATGTAGCATATAATAATATAATGGCTATAAATGCAAAACCCGGAGACACGGTCCGCTTCCTGAACAGTGTGGGAGGAGGCAAGGTTGTTCGTATTGTTGATTCGATTGCTTATGTAGAAGACTCGGATGGTTTCGAGGTGCCTGTCCAGCTGCGCGAGTGTGTGGTGGTGGACCCGGTTCGGAGCCTTGGATTTACGGAACGGCCCGAGATACTGCCGAAAGAGAAGCCGGCTTCCAAGCAGACTTCAACGCCTGCGCCAGCTCCCGCTCCCAAGCTGAAGGAAGTTCTGAACTCTATCGAAACTCCCGACGGGGATGTGATGAACGTGGTGCTCGGATTTGAGCCTACCGATATAAAGGCACTTTCGCAATCGAAATTCGAGGGATACCTCGTGAATGATTCCAACTACTGGCTTTTCGCCGTGATAATGACGCGAAGCAATGAAGCGCGGCTGTGGACACGACGATTTGCCGGGCTGATCGAGCCGAATATGGAAGAGCACGTGATGACATTCGAGACAGCTGACCTTGCTGAAGCGGACCGCATGATTGTACAGATTGTGGCCTACAAAGAGGGGCGTCCGTTTGAAGCGAAAGCGCCTGCGAGTGTCGAGCTCAAGCTTGATACTACGAAATTTGCCAAGCTTCATTGTTTCCGGGGGAACACGTATTTCGAAGGGCCAGTTATTGCATTTGACATAATCCGCAACGACCAGGCAGCATCGGCTCAGGTGCATCCCGAGCCTGAGGTGATAGCCAGGGCTATGCGCGGAGGCGCGCCAAAGGAGGAAGACCGACGGTCTAAAAAGACGGCAACTCTTCGGCGTCCTGCGGGCAATGAGCCTGTGGTTGTAGACCTCCATGCTTCGGAGCTGTTTGACGATATGCGCGGGCTTTCGAGTGCTGATATTCTGAACCGGCAGATCGACAGATTTACTGAGGTGATGACAGCGCACAGGAATGATGCGGGTCGGAAGATCGTATTCATCCACGGCAAGGGCGAGGGCGTGTTGAGGCAGGCACTGATGAAGGAGCTGACACACCGCTTCAAGGGCCATGACGTTCAGGATGCTTCGTTTCAGGAATATGGCTATGGAGCCACACAGGTAACAATCCGGCCTATGGCTGCGGCAAAAAACAAGGGGGAGAAACGATGATTATATTCTTCTCCGGTACCGGCAACTCGCGGGCTGTGGCGCGCAGGTTGTCGAGGTTTCTCGGCGATGATGTGTATGAAATCTGCGGTAGCCGGGCTACGGCGCCCGGCACGGCTGCACTTCCTGCGTTTGAGGGCGGCGAAGCAAGAAGGGTTGTGTGGGTATTTCCGACCTATTCGTGGGGTGTGCCTCCAGTGGTAGAGCGATTTATGATTAATGTTCCAGCGGATGAGGCTTTCGCTTCGGCCGAGCATTGGATGGTGACGACCTGTGGCGACGACATGGGAAGAGAGGACGGGATGTTTCGGAACATCCTGCGCAGACGGGGCTGGCGCCCTGCTGCCGCATCGTTTTCCGTGATAATGCCAAATACTTACACGCTGATGAAGGGCTTCGATGTGGACTCCCGTGCTGTGGCGAAGCATAAGCTTGCAGAGATGCCGAAGACGGTGGAGAAGATAGCCTCCATGATTTACGGGCGGGAGAGGGCTACGGATATGCTTGTGCGCGGAGGTTTTCCGTGGGTGAAGACAAGGATAGTGTACCCTTGGTTCCGGCGGTATGAGATGTCGCCCAAGCCATTCCGATATACAGCGGCCTGTACGGCATGCGGGAAGTGTGCGCGCAGTTGTCCGCTGGATAATATAAAGATGGGAGCGAGCGGACCGGAGTGGGGCGCTGATTGCGCTTTATGCCTTCGGTGCTACCACATTTGCCCACAGCATGCAGTGGCCTATGGATCCGCGACCGACGGCAAGGGGCAATACCTTTGCCCGGAGAATTGAGTTTAGGATTTATGAGAGAAGCCCCGGATCGGGGTTATAGACTTTAGCCGTTTGTTTTAGTAAGGCAAGCTGCCCTGCTTTTATGGTATAAATAGAAAAAGAGGTGCTCTCACGAGTACCTCCCTTTCCATTCATCACATTATGCTAAACTTACGGCGCAATATGGGGCGCCGTATGGGGGTTGGAATTGTCAATATCGGTTTTCGACGATGTCCCAGTCGACGATGTCCCACAATTTGTGGAGTGCATCGGCGCGACGGTTCTGGTAGTCGAGATAGTATGCGTGTTCCCAGACGTCGAAGCAGAGCAGGGGTGTGAGGCCGTCGGTGATGGGGTTTCCGGCGTTGGGGCCTTGGGTGATGAACAGTTTGCCTGTGTCATCGCGCGAGAGCCATACCCATCCGGAGCCGAAGAGGCCCACGCCAGCATCGACAAAAGCCTCTTTGAATTTCTCGAAAGAGCCGAAGTCGCGGTCGATAGCCTGACGGAGTTTGCCGGAGGGCTCGCGGGAGCCTTCGGGAGAAAAGGTGAAGAAGTAGAAGATATGGTTCCAGGCCTGGGATGCGTTGTTGAAGAGAGGACCTTTGGCCCGGGCTATAACCTCTTCGAGCTCCATGTCTTCGAACTCTGTGCCTTTGATGAGGCGGTTGAGGTTGTCGATATATGCTTTTTCGTGTTTGCCGTAATGAAAATCGACCGTGCGGGCACTGATAGCGGGTTCGAGTGCATCGGGCTCGTAGGGGAGTTGGGGTTGTTCGTAGTTCATAGCGGTGGGATGTTTTTACAGTATTAAAGTCTTTATACTATAAAAACACCGCTAAAGGGGCGAAGGTTCACCCGGGGAGGGATTAAATTTCGAGGGGGATGTCGAAGGAATCGGCGTCGGCCGAGACCGGGAAACGTCGGCGCCATTCATCGATGACGGATTTGCGCAGGGAGGCGGTAACGGCGTCCGGGACCTCGGGGATAACTTTGCCGACGGATGCACCCATGGGGTCGAAGACGAAGGTGAGGCCGTCGTATTCGCCATAGTCGTCGCGGCTACCGCGGTTTGCGCCGACGACGTATGCCTGATTTTCTATCGCGCGGGCGATGAGAAGGTGGCGCCAGGCGAATTCCCGGGCTGAGGGCCAGTTGGCCGGGACGAGGAGGAGATCGTATTCGTTAGCGCGGCTGCGGCACCAGGCAGGGAAGCGGAGGTCGTAGCATACGATCATGGCAATATTCCAGCCACGGAAGCGGATTACGGGTTTGAATTTAGAGCCGCGGGAGTAAGCGGCGCTCTCGCTGCTGAGGGAGAAGAGGTGGCGCTTGTCGTAGAATGTCTCATCGCCGGAGGGTTCGATGAAGAAGGCTCGGTTGTAAATGTTGCGGGCCGTGCGGGCGAGGAAGCTTCCGGCGATGGCGCAGTTGTGGCGAGCGGCAAGTTCGTGGAGGGTTTTGAGGGTTGGGCCAGAGTTTGTCTCGGGGAGGTCGGTGAGGAGGCTCGGGTCCTTGATGAATCCGGTGGAGAAGAGTTCGGGGAGCACAACGATATCGATGCCTGCGGGCATGTGCTCCATGGCGGCCTTTACTTGCTGGATGTTTGCTTCGCGATCGGCCCACACGATGTCGAGGGGCATGGCGAGGACGTTGAGAGATGAATCGAGAGCCATCTGAGATGAGGGATAAAGAACGATCGGGCCGATGAGAAAGATTGGCGGGATTTACTCAGCCTCTTCTTCTTCTTCTTCGGCCGTGCTGAATTTTTCGGGATATTTGCCAGAGAAGGGGCGATAGAAGCGCTTGATGGCGCGCATATCTTCTTCGATGTTGCCCGTAGGGATGAATTCGTCTTCGATGAGGATGAGTTTTCGGGCATAGTCGATGGCGCCGAGCATGATGGGGACGCCTGCGTCGAAGGCGATGCGGAGGAATCCGGTGCGCCAGCGGGAGGTGCGGCTTCGGGTGCCTTCGGGGGTGATGGCGAGGCAGAGGCGAGGTTCGGTGCGGAAGCGCTCGACGAGGATGTCGGATAGGGATGAACCGCGACGTCGGGGAACGGGCACGCCGCCCATTGCGCGGAAGAAGTATTTCAGGGGCCAGAAGAACCAGCTTTCCTTCATGAGGAATCCGGCCGTGCGTCCTACGGAGGCGTAAGCCAGCTTGCCCCAAAGGAAATCCCAGTTGCTTGTGTGGGGGGCTACGCAAATAATGCACTTCGGACAGTCGGGCACCGTAACGGAGACTTTCCATCCGAAGGCATTAAGTATTCGGGAAGCGAGATTCATTATTTTGCGGCAGCTTTGAGCTCGGCGCGGACTTCTTCGGGGAGAGCAGCGTTGATTTTCTTGAGGATTTCGTCGACGGATTTGTGGAATTCATCGAGGAGGGCTTTGGCCGCACTCCTATAGTATGCGCGGCGTGCTTTGCGGTATTCGCCAGCTTCCATGGCTGAGGGCGTCTTGTCGAAGGCAATGCTGATTTTGGCGAGGGTGTCGATCTGCAGTGAAGCGATGTCGTTTACGATGTCGATGACATCGGATTTCTTGACATTTCCGAAGGCGTAGGAAGTTTCGAGGATTCCTGCAGCCAGGTCGCCACAGACAGCGTGGACGTACTTTTTGAGTTCTCGTCGGTTGCTCATGATGTATAATATGGGTGTTTTATGGTTAGCAGGGCGATGGGCGTGAAGCCCAGCCCCTTTTTTAATATTTCAAAGGTTTTACGGCTTTGCGGAGGGCGGGTGCAGTTGGCGCAATGTGCTCTACGGGCGAGAGCCGTGTGTTCATTAAACGTGTGAGCTGGTGAGGGAGTTCGACCGGCGCGCCGGTTATCTTTGTGAATATGTCGATGTCGACGGCCGGATGAGCCGTAGCCAAGGCGACGACGGGAATGCCGTCGGAGGCCATGTCGGAGGCCACTGACCAGGCAACAGCGGAGTGGGGGGAGAGCGAGTATGCGAAGTCGGAACGCATGCGGCAAACTGTTTCGGTGATGCGACTGTCGCTGACGGAGGCGAATTCCAATTCGCTGGCCATGCCTTCGCGGCCGCCGCAGAGCGAGAGGAGACGCGGGAGGTTGAGAGGGCTGCGTGAATTCATTGCAGGGGCCAATTCGCTGCGGGCATTTGACTCCGAATCGCCACGCATGAAACGGCCGAGGGCGTCGGTGGCTGAAGATGCCGCTATTATGCGCCCCATCGGGAGCCCCATGCGTCTGGCGATGACGGCAGCGGTGAGGAGCGTGAGATTTCCGCAGGGCACGACATAGGCAGCTTGCGCCGCTTTTTCCGGCCCAAGCTCGCCGCAAAGGAGGGCGTAGGCGTGGAAGAAGAATACGACAGGCGGGATAAGACGTGCGACATTCACGCTATTGGCTCCGCATATGCAGATGTCGCCGTCGGCGCGGGACTGAGATATGAATTCGCGCACCATGGCGTTGCAGTCGTCGATCAGCCCGGCGGCTTCGAGGATGTGGATTCCCGGGCCGAAGGAGGAGAGGACCAGATGTCGGCGCCGCTTCAGGGAGCCGTGGGGTGAAACGACGTAGAGATCGACGTCCTTGATATTTCGGAAGGCAGAGCCGATGGCGATAGCCGAGTTGCCGGACGAAGCCAAAAGAATCTTGCGATGCCGCGGACCCGAACCGCGCTGCTGCAGTTCTTCGAGGATTCCGGCCATGAAAATGGCGCCGAAATCCTTGACGGAGAGGGTGGGGCCGTGAAAGAGTTCGAGGATGCGCGGCGCGTGAGGGCCGGAGGGGGCGGACATGGGAATTCCGGACGCGAAGGCACGGTCGACGATGCGCTTTAGTGCTTGTGGAGGAATGTCGTCGGCGAAGAAACTTGAGGCCACGACGTATGCAATCTCCCGGAGGGACAGCTCGGAAATGTTGTTGAAAAAAGCGAGCGGGAGGCGAGGGATGCGGGCCGGCAGAAGCAGGCCTCCGTCAGGGGCAATGCATGCGCTGACAGCCTCGGAAAGGCTTAATTCGATTCCCGGATTGCAGGTGCTGACGAACTTCATTTATGAGCTAAAGTTGTATTGTCAGTGCAAACTTAACAAAAAAAATCGGGATGACCAAATCCGCCCCCGGCCGCGCGATGCTGCCGGGGG
>CAMWQB010000048.1 GCA_947176295.1 uncultured Porphyromonadaceae bacterium | reverse complement strand
TCCCCAACCATCTATCCCCCCCCACGCTCACCATGCTCCTCCTCAACATCGTTGGCTACTCAGCCTCCATCTGCATGATTCTCGGCTATCTCCCCCAGGCAATAGCCACAATCCGCACCCGCAACACCGACGGAATAGCCCTCCCCACATTCTGCATGCTCGGCCTCGGCTCCATCCTCTTCATCATTCAGGGCGCAATCCTCAGCAACTGGCCCCTTGTCATCACCAACGCAATCACAACAATCTGCTCCGTCATAATCTTCGCAATAAAAATCGCCAACAGCCGCAAAAAATAAGCGCACGCCCATCGCCTGCGATTGCTCTAATCAGCAGGCATGGGCGCGCACCTTCGGCACACAATTTTTCAAACACGCTCCCGCACGCGGGCTCACTTCACGAGCATCGCCG
Organism: uncultured Porphyromonadaceae bacterium; assembly: GCA_947176295.1. Taxonomy (GTDB): domain Bacteria; phylum Bacteroidota; class Bacteroidia; order Bacteroidales; family Muribaculaceae; genus CAG-873. The sequence goes on along the minus strand of CAMWQB010000048.1, from coordinate 16,814 downwards.
CAGCCACCTCGCGCGCATGGCTCTCTCCAAGGGTAGCAGCAACGATAGCCAGCGCGAACACAAAAGTCGCTCCCGGGCCATGGCCCGTGATGATGCGCTCCGTGGCCACGACAGATCGGTCCTCAACCACAGCTCCGCCATCCTTCAGGCCCTGCTCCATGCCCGGATAGCACGTAGCCGCCACGCCCTTGAGCACACCCGCCGGGGCCAGCACAAGCGAAGGCGACGCGCAGATCGACGCCAGACGCCCGTGGTGAATCTTCAGAAGGTCCATCAGAGGCGCGAAATCATGCAGATTCTGAGCCCCGGGCATTCCACCCGGAGTGATAAGCCAGTCAGAGCCCCCGAAGTCTGCCTCCTTGAAAGTAAGGTCGGCCTTCACCACCACCCCGTGAGCCCCCGTTACGTCCTTGCCGGGATTGATCGACACCGTCTTAACGTCCATCCCCGCGCGGCGAAGGATGTCAACTGTCGCAAGTGCCTCGATTTCCTCGAAGCCATCAGCCAAGAATAAGAAATTTTTCATCATATTGTATGTGTTATGTTAATGATTTGTAACCGGAAACGAAGCCATACCCCTTTTCCGGACCGGAAATTTTTCGTAATTTTGAAGTGCCAATATTTATCACTGACCTATGCGAACTATTTTCACAGCGCTAATATCCGTAATTATTTTATCTTTTGCAAGCTGCACGCGAAATAATTTCCGCGAATTCTCCGGCCTCACATGGGGCACCACCTATCATATCGTCTACAACTCCCCCGTCGACCTCAACGATTCCATCCTTGCCGAGCTCGAGCGCGTCGACAATTCCCTCTCCATGTTCAACCCCCTCTCCACCCTCTCGGCCATCAACTCCTCCCTCACAACACGTCCCGACAAATACGTCGCCGACGTGATAAAGATTTCTCAAAAAGCCAACAAACTCTCCGACGGCGCTTTCGACCCCACGGTCGAGCCACTCGTAAACCTCTGGGGATTCGGCTCCACCGACCGCGAGCTCGGCTCAACCCCCTCCGACTCCGCCATCGCACGCGCCCTCCGACGCGTAGGCATCACCGACTGCTACATCACCTCCGACGGCATCCTCATAAAAAAACACCCCCTCACACGCTTCGACTTCTCAGGTGTAGCAAAAGGCTATGGCGTAAATCGCGTCGCACGCATGCTCGAGCGCAACGGATGCGCCGACTTTAAGGTCGAAATCGGCGGCGAAGTAGTCCTTCAGGGCCTCAACCCCTCAGGCAAGCCCTGGAGAATAAAAATCGAGGCTCCAAACCCCGACCCCTCCATCAGCGAAGAACTTTGCATCAAAGCCTTCGGCCCCGAAGTCACTTCCATAGCCTCCTCCGGCAACTACCGCAACTTCCGCACCGACTCCCTCGGCAACCGCTACGGCCACACAATATCCCCCCGCACAGGCCGCCCCATCCAGAGCGACGTCCTCAGCGCCACAGTCATCCTCCCCGGCTCATACTGCGGACTGGCCGACGCCCTCGCCACTGCAGCAATGGTCCTCCCCTCCGACTCCGCCTCCGCAATGCTCCGCAGCGCCGGAGCCGCCGCCATACTCGTCATCGGCGTCGGCCCAAGCGAAAGACGCACCATCGAAGTAAACCCCGACTCGCCCCTTTTCGCACAAAAATAAGCCGCCCCTTTAGAGATTTTCTGATTTTTTGCGTACCTTTGCATTTGCATTACCCAATAAATAGAAATCACAACCTATATCTCATATAAAACCTTACTCTTCATGAAAGCCTGCTTTATGGGCCTCGGATATATAGGCCTGCCCACAGCGATTATCGCAGCTCGCAACGGAAATGTCGACGTTGTCGGTGTCGACATCAACCCCTCGGTAGTTGAAAAGACAAACGCAGGAAAGCTACATATCATCGAACCCGGCCTCGGCGACTACCTCAAAGAGGTAATTGCCTCCGGAAAACTCCACGCCTCATCCAAGCCCGAAGTGGCCGACGCATATTTCATGGTTGTACCCACACCCTTCAAAGGCAACCACGAGCCCGACATCTCCTACGTCGAATCCGCAACCCGCGCAGTAATTCCATACCTCAAGGAAGGCGACCTTTACGTCATCGAATCAACTTCCCCCGTCGGCACCACCGAGCAGATGGCCGAAATCATCTTCAAGGAGCGGCCCGAGCTCAAAGGCAAGATATATATCGCATACTGCCCCGAACGCGTCCTCCCCGGAAACGTTATCCACGAACTCGTCCACAACGACCGCGTCATCGGCGGCATCGACGAAGCCTCAACCCAAAAGGCAATCGAATTCTATAGCCGCTTCGTCAAAGGAACTCTCCACCCCACAAACGCTCGCACAGCCGAAATGTGCAAGCTCACCGAGAACTCCTCCCGCGACGTCCAGATTGCATTCGCCAACGAGCTATCCCTCATCTGCGACCGCGCCGGAATCAACGTCTGGGAACTCATAGCACTCGCCAACCGCCATCCCCGCGTAAACATCCTCCAGCCCGGATGCGGCGTCGGCGGACACTGCATCGCTGTCGACCCCTACTTCATCACATCCGCATTCCCCAAGGAATCGCGTATCATCGCCGATGCACGTGCCATCAACAACTACAAGGCCGACTGGTGCGCCGAAAAAGTCATCAACGCCATGCTCCGCTTCGAAATCGACCACGGACGCAAGCCCGTCGTTGCAATGATGGGCGTAGCATTCAAGCCCGATATCGACGACCTCCGCGAAAGCCCCGCGAAATACATCATCACTAAAGTCATGCAGGGCCACAACAACGCCGACATCCTCGTCGTGGAGCCTAACGTCGAAGAGCATCGCGTTTTCAAGCTCACACCATATCTTGAAGCCTACGAAAAGGCCGACATCGTTGTATTCCTCACAGCCCACACTCCCTTCCGCTCCCTCCCCTGGCGCGACGACAAAGTGATTCTCGACTTCTGCGGAATTTTCAAGAAATGAGTTCTCGACCCTTTCCCGAAAGAGTAGACATCCGGGGCGCAAAGGTATATCCCTTTGTCTCGGCCGAACAGCTCATCGACTTCGCCGACATCCACAAAGGGATACTCGTGGCCGTCAACGCCCACAAGCTGCTCGACGCCAACGAGATCACCCTCCCAATCATCAACAACAACATCGCATACTGCGATGGCGCAGGTGCCGTTGCCGCGGCCAAGATAAAAGGAGCCCCCGATGCCGTCAAGCTCGCCGGATGCGAGCTTTGGCTCAAGATCATCGAGCGCTTCCACGCCTCCAAGACCTTCTACATCATTGGAGCAAAAACCGCCGTCCACGACGCAACTATCCAAAAGCTCCGCGCCACATTCCCCGACATTCAGATCCTCGGCCATCGCGACGGATACATCAAGACACCCCAAGAGCGGGAAGCTCTCATCGCCGACGTCGCACAAAAGAAGCCCGACGTCGTTTTCGTCGCAATGGGCTCCCCCGCTCAGGAAATACTCATGAGCGAGATGCTCAGTCGCCACCGAGCCATTTATCAGGGCCTTGGAGGTAGCTTCGACGTCTTCACCGGAAACGTCCCCAGAGCCCCAAAGTGGATGGCCGACCACAAACTCGAATTCGCATACCGCCTCCTCAGGCAGCCAAAACGAATCAAACACGACATCGACTACATCCGCTTCGTTTGGTGGTACATAACACGTCAGTTCTGATGAAAACCATAATGCTCATCTTCGGCACAAGGCCCGAAGCCATCAAGATGGCTCCCCTGGTGAAAGCCCTCAGCAGCCGTCCCGACAATTTCCGCACAGTCGTTGCCGTGACAGGACAGCACCGCGAGATGCTCGACCAGGTCCTCCGCCTCTTTGAAATCACTCCCGACTTCGACCTCAACATCATGAAGAAAGGACAGGACCTCACCGACGTTACATGCCGCATCCTCACAGGCATGCGCGACATCCTCAAGACCCACCGGCCCGACCTCGTCCTCGTCCACGGCGACACCTCCACCTCCACTGCTGCCGCCCTCAGCGCCTTCTATGAGCAGATTCCCGTCGGACACGTCGAAGCAGGCCTCCGCACCGGCGACATATACTCCCCTTGGCCCGAGGAAATGAACCGACGCATCACCGGACGCATCGCCACATTCCACTTCGCCCCCACCGACCGTAGCCGCCGGAACCTTCGAGCCGAAAACGTCGACGACGCACAGATCACCGTTACAGGAAACACAGTCATCGACGCCCTTCACGCTGTCGTGGCCAAAATCGACGCCGACCCCGCACTCCGCAGCGAGCTCGACGCCACAATGGCCGCCGCCGGTTACGACGTCGCCGCTCGCCTCGCCGACCCCAAGCGCCGCCTCGTCCTCATGACCGGACACCGACGCGAAAACTTCGGCGACGGGTTCCGCAACATCACCCTCGCCATCAAAGACCTCGCCGAGCGCTACCCCGACGTCGACTTCGTTTACCCCATGCACCTCAACCCCAACGTCCGGCGCCCCATCGCCGAGACCTTCGGCGGAGAGATTCACCCCAACGTATTCTTCATCGAACCCCTCGACTACCTCCCCTTCGTCTACATGATGAAACAGAGCTACCTCATCATCACCGACTCCGGAGGAATCCAGGAAGAAGCACCCTCCCTCGGCAAGCCCGTCCTCGTCATGCGCGAAGTTACCGAGCGCCCCGAAGCGCTCGATGCAGGCACCATTCGCCTCGTTGGCACCGATCGCAAAAAAATCGTCGAAGAAGCTGCTCGCTTCCTCGACGATCCCGAATACTATGCCCGCAACAGCCGCCTCGCCAATCCCTACGGCGACGGCAAAGCCTCCGAGCGCATCATCTCATTCATCTCCGCCAATCTCTGACCTCGGCCCATCACGCCCCCCACGGGCGGATTTCCGCTGTCGCCCTTGTCTTCCCGCGCGACAGCGCCACAAACCCTGCTATCGCCCGGTCAGCCAGCGCTTCATTAGCCCCCGAAGCATCCGGCCACGTCTCCCGGTAGGCCACGGCAAGCAGCCTCCGCTCCAGCGCCGTCTCAAGTTGCAGCCGCAGTGCCCCCCCATGAGCCTCGGCCTCGCGGCCCGTCAGTTCCACAATCAGCATCTCAGGCTCCTCCGCCGGCAAAATTGACGTCGGCGTGAATTCGCATTCCCCAACGTAGGGCGCCAGACCGGCCATCATCGAGGCCCAAACCGACAGGCATGTATGCTTCAGAGCCTTCTCATGCTCGCGCCGCAGCAGTGGCGGCCGCCGGATCCCGTCCATACTCGCACTCATCAGAGCCGCATCGGCATACACCCCGCGCAGCACCTGCGCAATAGAAATCGTTATCTTCATAGTGCTTCCTTTTTAAGTTTGGATTTAAATGCCACACACATCTCCATGTGGCGAAGAATTATGCGCCAGGCCGTCGAGAGCGACATGTGGTAGCGGCTCGGTCGCTTGAAACACAGCACGAAGTCCAGAGCCCTGGCGTCGCCTAGATGCGGACGCACGGCCAGCTCGCGGTCCACATCATCGCAAAGCTCCCGCCACACCCCCGGCCGAGGAGCCACCCCTCGTCGGTAGAGCTTCAGGATTTCCTGAGCCCGCTCGTGCGTCACGTAGTAGTGCGGTGGCCGCTGCTCAAGAGCTCGCGCCGCAAGAGCCTTCAGCTCCTCGTGGCTCCCCGCCCCGCCCGACGCCTCCAGCATTCGCCGGAAAGCTTCGACATACGCCTCATTCCGGCGCATTATTTCTGTTTTGTACATAGTGGATTAAGATAAAGGTTTAACCATTGACACCGCAAAATTAATCCAAATTTTGCAAACATGCAAGAATTATTGCAATTATTTTTATATTTTTGCAAACCGCTTCACCCTTCGGTCGCGCGCGTCAAGAAAACTCCCGAAGGTCTCGAATATATCCGACAGCGCTATAGTCGCCGCCTCCACGCGTGCGCGATAATTCTCCGTGCCCACCGCCGCCGAGACATTCCTGCCCAGAAGCACATCGCTCACACCCGTGCTGTTCTCGAAGAGCTTCATCTGCAGGTTCAGAAGCTGATACGCCCCGTCGGCCGTGCCCCGCGCGCATATCTGCTGCGGAAGCGTCCGCCCGTCGCGGAGGGGTATCACCCCGTCGGGGCTCGCCCATCGCTGCGCGATGTCCTCGATGCTCACGTCGTCGGGAAGCTCGGGCAGCGGGTAGAGAAGGGCCCCCTTTGCCGACGAAGCCATGATGTGGTCCACGAGCGTTATTAGGCGGTTGATATACTTCTGGTTCTCGATCAGGTCCTCCACAAACGAATGCACCTCGCCATCGGTCAGCGGATAGAGCTTCACCACAAACGGATGTCCCCCGCCGGCGTAGGGCGAAGCGAAGCTGTCCAGCATCCTGCCGTCAGGAGCGAATATGCGGCAGCGCCACTCGTAGCGGAAGCCCGCCTTACCGTCGCGCTCGGCGTCGAGCGTCCACACCTCCGCCACGCGCATCTTTGCCCCGTCGCCCGCCATGAAGAAATCTTCCGCCCCCGGGGCCGGAGCCCCCAGCACCTTCTCGGCCGAGAAAACTCCCGTGGCTACACACTCGCCGAACACCTGCTCCAGCGCCGCTCCCCGCGCCTCGTCGCCGTGGCCGAAGCGGCTCACAAGCTCCGGGAGGCCCATGTCGTGGAGCATCCCCACAAGCTCTATGTCCCGTCCTCGGGGGTCGATGTAGGCATTCACGAAGAAACGGCGCACGTCCACATTGTCCACCCACACTCCCGTACCCTCCTCGCGCCGCTCGTTCACCACCCTCTGCACCGCCGCCCCCGAAATCAGGAACTCCTCGAGCATACGGCTGTCCAGCTCCCCCAGGGCATTGCGGCGGCTCGTGCTCTCGCCATAGCCCCGCTCTTCGTGGCTCATCGTGCGGTAGCGCCCCACGATTGTCTTCACCAGCTGTCGGATCAGATTGTTCGTCAGCGGTGTGCGCCCCTTCTTCACCATCCGCTCCGCATCTGTCATAAAAGGTCCGCCGAAGCTCGCGCGGCTCTCGTCGCCCCACTGGTCGCCGTAGGTGAAGCGCTTGCAGCGCTCGCGGCGGCTGCGGAAGTCGCTCCCCGCCGCCCAGGCCTCGTAGGCCCGCCTCAATATCTCATTCTCGTTCATAGCATAAAGTCCGTTTTCATTCTTTCAAATATCCACGAAAGGCCTGCCTCCTCGAGCGTATACTTATCGGGGCCCGGGTCGCGCACCCCGCGTGCCAGCGTTATCTTCCGGCTCCCGCTCGCGGGGTGGACATACACCGTCCGCCCGTCCGCTCCCATCGCCGCCGAAGGCCGCTCCGCCGTCGGCGCCGTGTAGGCATTGTCGCCCCGCATCAGCAGGGCCTCGAGGGCCTCCGCGGGTGCCACCGCCGCCGGCCTTTCCCACCCCTCGAGGCTTATCTCGAAGAGCCGTGCGCAATCCGCCGGAAGCCGCACCACGCCCGTGCCTCCGCTGTGATACGATGCCTCGCCGGCCGTCGCCGACATATCCTCCACCACAAGCAGCTCCCGCGGACCCTCGCTCAGAAGCTCCGTGTAGCGCCGCCTCAATTGCTCCGCAAGCAGCGCGTCCAGAGCCACACCCGCCGTGGCCTCTATCGTGCAATCCGAGCGAAGATGCTCGAAGCCCCCCGCAAGGCGGAAGCGCCCGAGCATCTCGTTTTTAGATAGCGTTATCTTCATTGCCTCAGGCCGGTTTCTTAACGCCCAGCACTCGCATGTGGGTCGAAGGATAGCGCAGAACAAGGCAGCTTGCCTCCGTCAGAACCACGGCGTCCGTGTTGCGCTGCCCGCTCTTGCGGAGGTCGAGCGTCTCGCAGCTGAAAGGCATGTGAACATACTTCGTCAGATAGTCGGGGTCGAGGATGAAGCCGTCCGACGCATGTCCGCACTGGTCGAAGATTTCCGAGTGGAGCACGTAGAGCGTGCCGAAGTTCGAGCGGATTTCGCGGAATTCGATACCCCACTTCACAAAGCTCTCGCCACCGCTCACCACCTTCGTGTATTCCACGTTGCTCAGAGCCTCCATCAGCGCTGTGCCTGCGATGAGGATTTTGCGCTTCGAGCCCGTGCGCCCCACGAACGCGTCGCTGCAGAGCTTCGTCAGCGCGCGGTGGTCCAGATTCTCGAGGTCGATTTTCGTCTCCGACCCGGCCTGCGTCCAGATGCCCCCCGTCAGGTACACCTCCTGATTCTTGTTCGAATCGTAGATTTTGGTCCTGTGGCCGAAGAGGAAGCTCTTCTCCATCCCAAGGCGCATGTCGATGATAGCTGCCTCCTCCTGGTCCGAGAAGTTCCAGCCCGGCTCCTTGTGAGCGATTTTCATCAGCGTCGACTGCTCAACCTGCATCTTGAAAATCTGGCAGTGGTTGAAGTCCTTCGACGGCAGGGCCGAAAACTGTGCCGTCTGCACATCCAGTTCTGCCGCCGCGCGGCCCATGCGGATAAGCTTCGAGCCGGCCTTGAGCTGCGCCATCGTGTGGACCGTCTGCGACCCGCCCATCCCGCTCGTCTGCGTTGTCTTCGGATTCACCACCATCACGCGGTAGACCAACGGCTTCTCCTGGCTCAGCACATACATCACCACCGGTTCTTCCTCAGGGTCGGAGGGTAGGCCCAGGAGCGTCTCCGTTACGTCCAGAGTGCCGGGCGACGCGAGCGTGATCTGTGTCGAAAAGCCCCCGCCGCTCTCGGGCTCCAGGGCCGTGCTACCCCCCGCATCCTTCGCAAGCGCCACCTCTGTGGGGCGCGTGTCCACCGACGCATACTCCACGCTCATGCCGTCGGTGCGTCGGCTTCCGGCGCAGCGGCTCAGCTGGTCGATGGGCGTCGACATCGGGCGAACCTTCACGATTCGCTGGTCGATGCCGTTCATCACCAGACCGGGCGACGCCATATTTGCGGCTGTTGTCGTCAGCGGCTGTCCCGCCACATGTGTTCCGCCGGCAACGCCGGCAACAAGGTTTTCTTCTGTGTTCATAGTTGAGATTTGTTTGTCTTGAAAATTAAAGTTTTAAATTTGAATAATTTGGCGTTTTAGTTTATTCCTCCACCCGGGCCTCACTCGGCCCTGATGTATCGGCTTGCCGCCCAGGCCTCAGTCGTCCCAGAAGCTTCGGCGCGGAGTGTAGAGAAATGCAGGGTAGGAATTCAGCGGGCTCTCGCCCTCTTTAGCCGCCTGCGCCGCTGCCTCGATGGCAGCCGACTGGTAGAGCCCCGGCTCCTTGGCGCTCTCCTCCTCCGGCACGTAAGGAGGAGGCGTGGCAGCCGAGGGCGCTGCCGTGCATGTCGGTGTGGTTGTTGTGGATGTCGTTTCTGTGTTGTCCATAATTTTTTCAGGTGTTGTTGAATGTTTCACGTCGCAAAGTTACGCCCGCCACTCGCGGCCGGAGCCCTCTCCCGGCGCCGTCGTGCCGTTTAACATTTCGCCGATTCCCGAAAAAATCGTATCTTTGCATCGCTATGAAAGCCCTAAGAACCATACTCACAGTCCTCGCTGCCTCCTTCTCCCTGGCCCTCGCTGCCCAAGGTCCAAAAATTTTCTGGCGCGAGACTTTCCACGATTTCGGTGCCTTCAACGAAGACTCCGGCATCGCCCGCACTTCCTTCCGATACGTCAACACCGGCTCCGAGCCCCTGATTGTCATCAAAGTCCGCACCACCTGCGGCTGCACCGTCGCCGAATACTCCCGCAAACCCCTCGCCCCGGGCGATTCCGCCGAAATAATCGTCGACTACGACCCCGCAGGACGCCTCGGTCGTTTCGAAAAAGGAATCATCGTCGACACCAACACCGACCCCAGGCGCTCCAACCTCAAAATCAAGGGCACAGTCGTTGGCGGCGAGGAATCCGTCCGCGCCCAGTATCCCGTCGCCCACGGCCCCCTGGCCATCCGCAAGGCCACTGCCCTCGTCGGAGATGTCCTCAAAGGCCACATGAAGACCGTCTTCATCAACGCCTACAACCGCTCCAACGATTCCATCTCCCCGCAAATCGGAAACACCCCCGACTGGCTCCACATCTCCCTCGAACCGGCCCGTATTGCCCCGGGCGAGCAAGCATCCTTCATCGTCTACTTCCGCTCCGACCGCTGCCCCGATTGGGGGCTCTCCGAAACCCTCGTCGACATCGCCCCCGACGCCGGCCTCGAGCCTTTCGCCCTACCCGTAGTCGCAACCGTCGTCGAAGACTTCTCTTCTCTCTCGGACAAGGACCTCGCCCGCGCCCCCGTCGTCGCATTCGAGCCCGACGGCCGCATCGTTCTCCCGCCCGTCTCCCCCGGGGCCCCCGAACCCGTCGAGGCCTCATTCCGTATCACCAATCGCGGACACTCGCCCCTCGAAATCCGTCGCATCTGGTCGCCCGACCCCGCAATCAGGCTCCACATACCCGCAAAAAAGACCCTCAAGCCCGGAAAACACCTCGACATTCCCTTCTCCGTCAATCCCGCCGAAATATCCGGCGACATCATAAATTCCAGAATTACAGTTATTACCAACGACCCGACCAACTCCGTGGCCTCCGTCCGCGTAGTGGCCGAAACAACCCCATGACACCCATGACACGAATTGGCATTATCGTGGCTATGAGCAAGGAGCTCGCCCTAATAACACCTCTTCTCGAAGATCATACCACCCTGTCTCTCAACGGATTCACCTTCCACTCAGGCATCCTCGCCGACCGTCCCGTCGTAGTCATGGAGTGCGGCATCGGCAAGGTCAACGCCGCGGCCGGAGCCCTCACACTCATCGAAAATTTCCACCCCGCACTCGTCATAAACACCGGTGTGGCAGGCGGAACCGGTGGCGCGGCCGGCGTCCTCGACCTCGTGCTCGCTTCCGGAGTAGCCTACCACGACGTCTGGTGCGGACCCGGCACCGAACCCGGCCAGGCGGCCGGATGCCCCCGCATCTTCCCCTCGCCGCTCCCAACCGAAATGGCCGAAAAAATCGGAGCCAAGAGCGGTCTCGTAGCCTCCGGCGACATCTTTATCTCTAGCCCAGAGGAAGTTAGCCACATCAAGGCCCTCTACCCCGAAGCCATTGCCTGCGACATGGAAAGCGCCGCGATTGCCCAGATTTGCCATCTCAAATCCGTGCCCTTCGTCTGCATCCGCGTCATCAGCGACACCCCGGGAGCCGCCGACAACATCGCCCAATACGAAAACTTCTGGGCCGACGCCCCGGCCCGCACTTTCTCTGCCCTCACAACCCTCCTCCGAGAGCTCTAAAAGGCCACAATACATCCCTCGTGAAAGACATTCCTTCATCGCCGGGTGCCCGAAAAATTCGCGCTTGGGTCGCCGAGGGCGAACACGAAACCCAAGACTTCAAGCTCACAGTCTCCGACCCCCGCAAAATTGCACGCTCCATCTCTGCCTTCGCCAACCATGCCGGAGGGCGCCTCCTCATTGGCGTTAAAGACAACGGGGTTATCGCCGGCGTCCGGAACGAAGAAGACGTTTTCGTCGTCGAGCAGGCCGCCGGGCGATACTGCGCCCCGCCTCAGGATGTCGAGTTCCACGCATACACCGTCGACACCCGCATCACCGTCATCGTCGCCTCCGTCGCTCCTGCCACAAAGCGGCCGGTAGAGGTCCTCGAGGCCGACGGCTCCCGCGTGGCCTTCGTGCGTGTAGCCGACGAAAATATCCATGCTCACCCCCTGATGGTCCGCGGATGGAAGCGCCGCGAATCCGCGGTCCCCTCGGCCTTCACACTCGGGCCCGACGAAAGCCGCATCCTCGACCTCCTGGCAAAAGCACCCGCTGCCGGAATCGATGAAGCCGACATCGCCATCGCCCTCCACCTCTCTCGGGCCCGCGTCGACTTCCTCCTCGAAACCCTAGCCTCCCTCGACCTCCTGAGCTTCACTTTCGACGGCTCCCGATTCCACCTCGCCCCGGCCGCGCAGTAGCCCCGGCACGGGCGGATTTGCTTATTCCGGCAGACTTTCTTATTTTTGCAGAATGAATTACAACGAACGCAACGGCCACCCGCGCGACCGCAGGCTCGCCTTCGACCCTGCCGATCACCGCTACACTCTCTCCACCGATAGCGGCCCCGTCGACTGCCCTTCCGTTACGGGCATTGTCGAAAGCCTTTTCGAGCCCTTCAACAGCGAATATTGGGCTAAGGTCAAGGCCGATGCTTCGGGACGCCCCACCGCCGACATACTCCGCGAATGGGAAGAAAACGGCAGGCGAGCAAGCCAACTCGGAACCGCCCTACACGACAACATCGAACGACACTACCTCGGCCTCGACGCCGCGCCCGACGCCGCCTCCGACCTCGCATACTCCCACTTCCTCGCCTTCGCCGCAGTAAGGCCACTCAAGCCTTTCCGCTCCGAGTGGCGGATTTTCAGCGAGCGTTTCCGGGTAGCCGGCACCCTCGATTTCCTTGCCTTCAGCACCGCCGAGGAGGCCACGCGCTTCGAGCTGTGGGACTGGAAGCGCTCTTCCAAAATCGTGAAAGACGGCCGCATCGTCAGCGATGCTTTCCGAGGCCGCTGCGGCATCGCTCCCGCCGTGGCCCACATCCCCGACACTTCCTACTGGCATTACGCTATTCAGCTCAGCCTCTACCGCTATATTCTTGAGACTGAGTATGCTCTGTCAGTCGATGCCGCCCACCTCGGCGTCTTCCACCCCAACTACAGCACCCCATACGTCGTCGATGTCCCCTACCTCCGCAACGAAGCCGTCGCCATCCTCAACTCTCTCCTATGACCCCCACGGAAATCCGCACCCTCCCCGAGGCCTTCGAAGCCCGGCTCCGCGCTGAGCTCGGACAAGACACGGCCATGCGCATGCTCGAGGCCCTGCGCATGGCTCCTCCGGCCACCCCCGCCGTCCGGCTCAATCGCCGCAAAGGCGCCCTCCCAGGCCCGGACCTCTGCCCCGAACCCGTGAGTTGGAGCGGCGACTGCGGCTTCCGCCTCCGCACGGAGCGCCCCGTCTTTGCCTTCGACCCCGCCTGGCAGGCCGGGCTGTATTACGTCCAGGACGCCTCCTCGATGGCCATTTCGGCCGTTGTCCGCGAGCTCGTCGGCAAGCACTTCGACCCCTCCGCCGCGCTCCGATACCTCGACGCCTGCGCCGCCCCGGGCGGGAAAACCATAGCCGCCATCGATGCCCTCCCCGAGGGCTCCATCGTCGTGGCCAACGAATTCGACCGACGACGCGCCGGAATACTCGTCGAAAATCTCGAGAAATGGGGTTACCCGGCCGTGGCTGCCTCCTGCGGCGACACGGCAGCATTCCGCAAGCTCCCGGCCTCCTTCGACATCATAGCTGTCGACGCCCCCTGCTCGGGCGAGGGGATGATGCGCAAGGAACCCGAAGCCATTGCCCAATGGAGCCCCGGGCTCGTGGCCGACTGTGCCGCCCTCCAGCGCGAAATCCTCGAAAACACATGGGAGGCCCTCAAGCCCGGTGGATTCCTCATCTTCAGCACATGCACCTTCGGCCGCGAGGAAAACGAGGACAACGTGGCCCGTGCCGAACGAGCCCTCGGCGCTCGACGCATTCCCCTCGACTGCCTCAAGGACGCCCCCGGCGTACTGTCCCACGAACCCGCCACATATCGCTTCATGCCCGGATTCGTCGACGGCGAGGGTCTCTTCATCGTCGTCCTTCACAAGCCGGACGATGCCCCCTGCGGCCGCCCGCGGCCACCCAAAAATCACGGAAAAGAAAAAATCGACCCCGCGGCCTCCAAGCTTTGCGCCTCGGCCCTCGGCCCTCGCTTCGCCCCCGTGGTCATGCCCGACGGCTCCTTCTCGGCAATTCCCGCCGGGGATGCCTCATTCTTCGCCACCCTCCGCGCGGCCCTCGACCTGCGCCTCTGCGGCGTGCCTCTTGGCGCCACGAAAGGCCGCGACATAGTCCCCGCTCAGGGCCTCGCCCTCTCCGCAGCCCTGCGCCCGGAAGCCTTTCCCATCGTCGGCCTCTCCGACCCCCGCGAAGCCATAGCCTACCTCCGCGGCGAAAGCCTCGGCCACCTGCCCGACGGAACGCCCCGCGGATTCGTCGCGCCCGCATGGCTCGGCGCCCCCCTGGGATTCGTCAAAAATCTCGGCTCCCGAGCCAACAACCTCTTCCCGGCCCATCTCCGCCTCAAGACCCTCCCCCCCGAAGGCTGGGAGCCGCCACGCATCGTCCTCAACACCTCAACCACCGACCCCAATTCCTCACAGCGATGAAAGACTTTATAGCCGTGCTCCGGCGATTCGTGCCGCCGTACAAGAAATATCTGGCGCTCAACATCATCTTCAATATTCTCGCCGCCGTCCTCACCCTCTTCTCCTTCGCCCTGATTATCCCCATCCTCGAGATGCTATTCAAAATCCGTGAAGGCGTCTACACCTTCATGCCCCTCGGAAGCGCATCGCTCAAGGACGTGGTCGTCAACAACTTCTACTACTACACGCAGGAAAGCATCGCCTCCTACGGCCCCGCCACCACCCTCGCCCTCCTGGCCGCACTGCTCGTGGTCATGACGGCCCTCAAGACCGGAGCAACATACCTGAGCTCATACTTCATCATCCCCCTGCGCTCAGGCATCGTCCGCGACATCCGCAACTTTATGTATCGCAAAATCACGGCCCTCCCCATCGGATTCTTCACCGTCGAACGCAAGGGCGACGTCATGGCTCGCATGAGCGGCGACGTCGCCGAGCTCGAAAACTCCGTCATGGCCTCCCTCGACATGCTTTTCAAGGATCCCGTCATGATAGTCGTATTCCTCGGCATGATGCTCGCAATTTCATGGCAGCTCACACTCTTCGTCTTCATCCTCCTGCCCCTCGCAGGTCTCGTCATGGGGCGCGTCGGCCGACGCCTCAAGCGCACCTCCCTCGAAAACCAGACCCAGTGGGGCGTCCTCATGAGCAACATCGAAGAGACCCTCGGTGGCCTCCGCGTCATCAAGGCCTTCAACGCCGAGACCAAAGTCCGCTCCCGCTTCGAGCGTGAAAATCAGCGATTCTACCGCCTCAGCAACTCCGTGGCCCGGCGCCAGACCCTTGCCCACCCCATGAGCGAATTTCTCGGCACCACGGCCATCGCAATAATCCTCTGGTTCGGCGGCAGCCTCATCCTCGGCGGACACACCGACATGACCGCGCCCAAGTTCATCTACTACATGGTCATCTTCTACAGCATCATCAACCCCGCCAAGGACCTCTCCAAAGCCATGTATGCCATCCAGAAAGGTCTCGCATCCATGACCCGCATCGACGCAATCCTCAACGCCGAAAACCCCATCAAAGACCCCGACGACCCCGCTCCCCTACCCGACGGCCCTGCCGGGATCCGCCTCGAAGGAGTATCCTTCAGCTACGACGATGGAGCTACCGAAGTGCTCCGCGACATCACCCTCGACATCCCCGCAGGCGCCACCGTCGCCCTCGTCGGCCAGTCCGGGTCCGGAAAAAGCACCCTCGCCGACCTAATCCCCCGCTTCTACGACCCCACCGCCGGACGTATCACCATCGGAGGCCGCGACATCCGCTCCCTCCGCGTCCACGACCTTCGCTCCCTCATGGGCAACGTCAACCAGGAGGCAATCCTCTTCAACGACACCATTTTCAACAACATAGCCTTCGGCGTCGAAAACGCCCGGCGCGAAGACGTCGAGCGCGCAGCCCGCATCGCAAACGCCCACGACTTCATCATGGCCTCCGAAAACGGCTACGACACCGTCATCGGCGACCGCGGATGCCGCCTCTCCGGCGGACAGCGCCAGCGCCTCTCCATCGCCCGCGCCATCCTCAAAAATCCCCCCCTCCTCATCCTCGACGAAGCCACATCCGCCCTCGACTCCGAGAGCGAAGCCCTCGTTCAGGAAGCCCTCGAGCGACTGATGGCACACCGCACCACCCTTGTCATAGCCCACCGCCTATCCACCATCCGCAACGCTTCCATGATTTGCGTCCTCTCCGAAGGCCGCATCATCGAAAAAGGCACCCACGACGAGCTCATGCGCCCCGACGCCCCCGGCCACTACCGCCGCCTCGTCGAAATGCAATCCGCCAACTGATCGCCCCCCCTCCAAGAAAGCCATCACAAAATCCGCCCACCCAAAGAATGCATTGCCACTAATTTGGTTTTGTCGTAAAAATGTTGTATATTTGCGACAAAGCTACCCCTTAATTCAAATGCAATCTCTTGAAAACAGAATAATTACGAATATATCTAAACGCGGCAGAGGTACAATAGTATCGCCTCTTGATTATGCGGGATATGGAGATTCAAAGGCAGTCCAGAAAGCCTTTGAACGACTTACTGCAACCGAAAAGCTGATAAGAGTGGCACGTGGTGTCTATTGTTATCCAAAGATTGATAAGGTTTTGGGGTTGGGTATTCTTTATCCGACCATTGAGGAGATTGCCGCTGCTATTGCAAGGCGCGACAAAGCTAAGATTGTCCCGACCGGGACGTATGCGCTTAATAAGCTTGGGTTATCAACCCAGTTGCCGATGAATGTGGTATATCTGACAGATGGATCGCCACGTAAAGTAAAGTTGGAAGGGAACAGGGGCATACAGTTCAAGCATACTGCTAAAAAAAATCTGGCTTTTCAGAATGAAATCGCAATGCTTCTCACATTTGCTCTGCGCGAAATCGGAGAAAACAATATCACCGATACCCAGCTTGCCCATGTCCGTAATCTGGTCAAGTCCATACCATTTGAAACAATAAAAAAGGATTTTGCCCTGATTCCGGCATGGATTCGTAAAATTATACTCGATTCCTATGAATAAATTTCTGACACTTACCGAGGCTCAAAGAAGAACCGTATTTGAGCAGACAGCCGCAAAGATAAAAC
>CAMWQB010000047.1 GCA_947176295.1 uncultured Porphyromonadaceae bacterium | reverse complement strand
TTTTTTTTTTTACAGCAGAAGACTGCAGACGCGTGGATGCCTAGTCTCGTTGGCTCGGAGATGTGTTTATGAGTGAGAGGTTGGGGTTATCGCCTTCAGGCGCTTGCGATAGCAAGACAAGCTGCTCTCCTTTGGGGATAAAATGCTATTCCCCGCTCGGTTTGGGGCCGGGCGGGGAATTATTATGGGTTTTATCTGGTGCAAGCCGGAGGCCTGCGATCCGAGGGAGCTTAGAACATGTTGATCGCTACGTCGGTGAGCCAGATCCAAAGGGGACAGAAGCCGATGAAGAGGATTACGGACAGGGTCAGCGATGACGTGCCTGTTGCGACGTATGTGTTGTATTCGTCGGCGATGATGATGCCTGAGAATGCGGGCGGGAGGGCTGCTGCGACAATGAGCATCTTGAGGTTGAGGGGATCCATGTGGGCGAAGAGGCCGATTGCGAGCACTACTGCGGGCATTACGATCATCTTCATGATTGAGCCGAGGATTGCCTGCCAGTTGATGGAGATCTTAATAGCAGCAAGGGTGATACCGGCTGAGAATACTGCCATTGAAGCGTTTGCTTTAGCGATGAGGTCGAATGAAGGGCTTGCCCAATCCGGCCACTTAAGGCCGCAGACCACGAGGATTACAGCGAGGATCGGGGCCCATGCTACGGGTTGCTCAAGGGCGTGGAGGACGGGCTTCCATGCGGATTCTTTGGAGCCGCTGCCAGGGTTCTGCTTCTCGAGGGATGCGTTCATGAGCGAGAGACCTACGGGGATGCCGATTGCGTTTACGACGATGCCGACGATTGCGACAACGAGGGCGACGGATGGCGATGTGCCGAAGATAGGCTCAAGGACGGCAAATCCGAGGAAGCCGATGGTCGGAGAGCCGCTGATAAGGGCAGAGACTGCGGCGTCGGCGCCGGTGTTTTTCTTGAACATGCGGAAGACGAAGTATACGAGCATGAAGCATGCCATGATGCCTATTGTGGCAACGAGGGTGAGCTTGATGTCTTTGACGAGGTCTTCGCGTGTGGCCTGAACGATGGAGACGAACAGGGCTGCGGGAAGGGCGTAGTCGAGGACTACTTTATTGAACTTCTTGGCGTCGTCGCCTGAGAAGATGCCTTTCTTACCGGATATGTATCCTGCCAACATGACCACGAGGATCGGGACGATGGCGTATAGTAGAACGTGTGAGAGATTCATACCGTTTGAGTATTAAAGGGGTTGAACGTTATACGGTGTACTGGATAAGGGGCGCGGGATTGAGGTATCCGATGTGGCCTGATTCTGCGCCGGAGTTGTCGGCGAGCTGCACGTTGATGATCGCGGGCTTTTTGGCTGCGAGGGATGCCTTGAGGGCTGTTGCGAGCTCGTCGGGGGTTGCTACGTAGTATGCGTCGGCACCGAATGCTTCGGCGATCTTTTCGTAGCGTGCGTTGATGTCGAGGGTCGTGGGAGCGAGGCCTTGGGGGTTTCCGGGGTCAACGCCGATGCCGTTGTAGATACCGCCGTTGTTGAAGATTACAACGGTGCAGGGAAGTTTGTAGCGGCTGATCGTTGCGAAGTCCATTCCGGAGAAACCGAATGCGGAGTCGCCTTCGATAGCCACGACCTGCTTGCCGGTTGCGACAGCGGCGCCGATTGCAGAGCCCATGCCCATGCCCATGATTGACCATGTAGCGCAGTCTACGCGGTGGCGCGGGAGGGCCATGTCGATGGTGTCGCGGGTGTCGTCGAGGGTGTTTGCGCCTTCGTTGATGAGGATAACGTCGGGATTAGCCTCGAGGATGGGTTTGATGGTGCCGAGGGCGGTCCAGTGTGTCATAGGCATTGCCTTAGCAGCATCGGCGAGACGAGCGGCGAACTTGGCGTTCTTGGCCTTAGTCTCGGCCTGGAGCGAAGCGAGCCAAGCGGGATCGGCAGCCATTGTCTTGCCTTTAAGGCCTGCGAGAATAGCGTCGAGAGAGAGGCCGAGGTCGCCGACAACGGGAGCAGCGATGGGGACGTTGCGGTCGATTTCCGTAGGCTCGACGTCGAGCTGGACAAACTTGATATCGGGGTTCCACTTACCGCGACCGAAGGAAAGCATCCAGTTGATTCGTGCGCCGAGGACAATAACGACGTCGGCTTTCTCCATGATGTCGGAGCGGCAGGAGAGGGCTGAGTACTCGCCGGCATCGGGCATGAGGCCCTTGGCCATGCTCATTGCGAGGTAAGGAATCTTGTAAGTCTCGACGAGAGTCTTGATCTTGTCGTCGACCTGAGCGTAAGCTGCGCCCTTGCCGAGGAGTATTGCGGGACGCTTGGCCGAAGCGATGAGCTCGACGGCGCGATCGACGGATGCCTGGTTGGGAGCATAGGGCGTAACGGGGTCGACGGGAGCGTAGAAGAGCTTCTCAGCTTCGTCGGCGTCCATGATTTCAGCGAGTGCGGGCGTGGTCATGTCGATGTATACGCCACCGGGACGGCCGCTGACGGCAGCGCGGTATGCGCGGGCTACAGCTGCGGGGATGTCCTTAGCGTGGGAGCAACGGAAAGCGGCCTTTACGAGGGGCTTGGCGGTATTGAACTGGTCGAGCTGCTCGTATGTGCCCATATTCATGTCGACCATTGTGGGGTCGGACGCACCGGAGATCTGTATCATAGGATAGCAGTTGACAGTTGCGTTGGTTGTGGCTGTGAGGCCGTTGAGGAAACCGAGGGAGGAAACGGTGAGGAGGACGCCCGGGGTCTTCGTGAGGTAGCCGTGGGTGGCGGCGGCCATACCGGCCTGCTGTTCGAAGCGGAAGCCGTAGTAGTTCATGCCGATCTTCTGCATTGCGAATGCGGCTTCGGTAACGGGAATACCTACGAGGCCATAAACGTCGTTGATGCCCACGCGCTTGAGGGCCTGAGCGAGGATATACATGCCGGTAACCTGCTCGGGGAATTTGGGAGCAGTAGCGCCATCGGCAAATGTAGCTTTGGGAGTTGAGTCAGTCATTTCGGGTTGTGTTTTAGTTAGTTGAAAAGTGAGATGTAAGAAAAAATATTGCGGAGCGCCGCAGGCTTGCGGCCGGGCGGCACTCCGCTATGAGGGTCAATTAAGATTGGGGCTTATTTCTTGTCGGCTGCTGCGGGAGCTGCGGGAGCTTCAGCGGGCTTAGGCATAGGAGCCGTTGTTCCGTTCTGCTTGAACTGAGCCTGCTCTTCGGCGGAGAAGCCAAGAGAGGTGAGGACTTCTTCGGTGTTGCCGCCGAGCGTGGGGCAAGGACCATATTCCGGGGTGTAGTTGCTGAGGGTGAAGGGGCAACCAACGGTTACGAATTCACCGATTTCGCCACCCTGATTGATCTTGACGAGGGTGTTGCCATCGTAGAGGCTCTGGTCGGAGAGGATTTCCTTTGTGGAGAGGACGGGACCTACGGGGACACCGGCCTTGCCGAGGATATCGGTAACTTCGAACTTGGTCTTATCGGCGGTCCACTGGCCTATGCGCTGATAGATTTCCTGTTTGTGGCGATCGCGGGCGTCGGCAGTGTTGAAGTCGGGGTTGGTGAGCCAGTCGGTGAAACCGGTAGCCTGGCAGAAGAGCTCGAAGTCCTTTGCGCCACGCTGAAGGATGACGTAAACGTAGTTGTTTGCATCGATTTCGGAGTCCATGTCGCCAGCGGGCTTACACTTATATGTCCAACCGAGGACGCCACCGCCTTCGATATTACCGGCACGGGGCACGCAGTCGCCGAACTTGCCGTTAGGATACTGCGGGAACTGGGTGAGGTATCCGATCTTGTCGAGGGTGAGCTGGTCGCGGGTCTTGATACGGCAGAGGTTGAGGCATGCGTTGTGCATGGACTGGTAGACGTAAACGCCTTCGCCGGTGCGGTTTCTCTGCTGGAGAGCGGCAAGCAGACCGATGAGGAGGTGCATACCGGTGTTGGAGTCGCCGAGGGCTGCACCGCTCTGGGTAGGAATGTTGTCGGCGCCTTCGTACCAACCGGTGGTAGAAGCGGCGGCAGCGGTTACCTGAGCGATAGGCTCGTAGGCCTTAAGGTCGGCATACTTCGAGGAAACAGGGAATCCCTTGATTGTGCCGTAGATACATTTAGGATTGAGCTTGTGGACTTCTTCCCAGGAGAAACCGAGCTTGTCCATAGCGCCGGGGTGGAGGTTCTCGACAAAGATGTCGCATTCCTGGATAAGCTTGGTGAGAATCTTCTTGCCGTCGGGCGTCTTGGCGTCGAGGGCCAGAGACTTCTTATCGGAGTTGAGCTGGAGGAAGTAGTAAGAAGGCAGATCAGGATTGAACTGGAGTTCTTTACGCGTGGCATCGCCTACACCGGGACGTTCGATTTTGATAACGTCGGCACCGAGCCAAGCGAGCATCTGAGTACAAGAAGGGCCGGACTGAACTTCAGTGAAGTCGACGACCTTGATACCTTGAAGAGGAGCGTAATTCATAATATTGTTTTGGGGTTAAAAGGGAGAGAGAATGTTGTTAGTAAAAATTTGTTAGTTCGTTTTTAGGTTTGGATGAGCGGACCGTTTTGTCCGCGCTTTGAAAATAAAACGCGCCGGGAGGGAAAAGGTTTTTCGGGGAGGTGAATTTTAACATTCGGGGCGAGCGGGGATGCATGATTTTTTTGTATTTTTGTGAACATCCTATATATGCATAAAATGAAGAAAGAGCAAAGACGATATATCTTTGAGCTCCCGATGAAGGTGAGAGACTACGAGGTGGACTCGGAGGGGATTGTGAACAACGCTGTTTATCTCCACTATCTGGAGCACACGCGGCATGAATTCTGCGAGCAGGCGGGTCTGAGCTTCCGGGCGATGCACGAACAGGGGATAGACCCTGTGCTTGCGAAGGCGACGATTGTATACCGGCGGCCTCTGGGGCTTGGGGAGCGATTTGTGAGCAAGTTAGGACTACGGCGCCGCGGGCCTCTGTTTGTATTCGACCAGGACATCTACGGGGAGGACGGGACGACGGAAATTGTGCGCGCGACCATTGAGGTGGCGTGTATCGAGAACGGACGGCTGACGCGGGGTCTGCCGCTTGTGGAGGCGTTCGGGAAATATCTGACGGAGGAATGAAGGACGAGGAGCTGCAACGACGGATGGCCTTCGCGGGCTACAGGAACGTAACGCTTGGTACGGCCCGGGAGCTGACGCTGCGCGGGGCGGGGCCTGATGAGTTCTTCTCGGAGAGCGCGGGGTCTCTGGCGGGGCGGACGGGCCTTCGCGCGGAGTATTTCGACGAGGCGACGCGGGAGGCAGCTCTGGAGCGTGCGGGGAAGGAGATTGATTTTTTGCGCGACAACCGTGTGAGGGCGATCTACTGCGAGGACGCGGCCTATCCTCGGCGACTGACGCTCTGCGATGATGCTCCGGCGATGCTCTACATGCTGGGGGATGGGGACCTGAATCCGCGATACTGCGTGAGCATAGTGGGGACGCGGCATGCGACGGCTTACGGGGCTGAGTTCACGGCCCGACTGGTGTCCGAGCTGGGGGAGGCTCTGCCGGAGGGGCTGCAGATTGTGAGCGGCCTGGCTTACGGGATAGACATCGCGGCGCATGAGGCGGCGATGCGTGCGGGGATTCCGACGGGTGCTGTGCTTGCCCACGGGCTGAACACGGTGTATCCGATGGAGCATCGGCGTCAGGCTATGGATATGGTGAGGCACGGGGGCTTTCTGGCGACGGAATATACGTCGCAGGCGCGGACGCACCGGGGGAACTTCCTTGCGCGGAACAGGATTGTGGCGGGGATGGCTGACGCGGTGGTGGTGGTGGAAAGTGACATGCGAGGAGGGGCAATGGCGACGGCGCGGATAGCGTCGGCTTACTCGCGGGAGGTGCTTGCACTTCCGGGGCGGGTGAGCGACCCTTATTCGCGGGGATGCAACGACCTGCTTGCGCGGGGGACGGCGCGGGTGGTGCGGGATGCGGGGGACATCCTTGATGCCATGGGCTGGAAGGCTGCCCGCAAATCGCGAAAGGAGGCTGCCGGGCAGCTGACGCTGCAATTCGAGCCTGACCCGGAGAAGACTGCTATCCTGCGGGCGATTGGTGCTGAACCTGAGGCGGACGTGAATGAGCTTTGCGCGGCGCTGGGGATGCCTTTCGGGCGGCTGAGCGCCCTACTCTTCGAGCTGGAAATGGACGACCTGGTGGTGGGCATCCCCGGGGGACGATATGGGCTGACGGCGGTGGCAAACGATTTTCTCGCCGGGAGCGTTTAATCCTTGAGGTTGGCCGGCCGCCCTGCAGGCTCCACCATATATTACTGAAACATAAAACTACACTACTCTACCTCAAAATCGTGAAATCATGAAAAAGATCATTCCTGAATCGGAGCTTATCATCAATCCTGACGGCTCTGTTTTCCATCTGCATCTGAAACCTGAACAACTTACGGATCGCGTGATACTTGTCGGCGACCCGGGCCGTGTGGACATGGTTGCGGAATTTTTTGACGAGAAGACCTTCGAGGTGAGCTCGCGCGAGTTCCACACCATAGGCGGGACGTACAAGGGGAAACCTATAATGTGTCTGAGCCACGGCATCGGGCCGGACAATATCGACATTGTGATAAACGAGCTTGACGCTCTTGCGAACATCGACTTTGCCACGCGCGAGGTGAAGGACAGCAAACGGGTGCTGACGCTTGTGCGCATCGGCACGTCGGGGGCGCTCCAGCCGGAGCTGTCGCTGGGGACGCCGGTGATAGCAGAGAAGGCTATAGGCTTCGACGGGGTGCTGAACTACTATGCGGGGCGCAACGAGGTTGCGGACCTGGAGTTTGAGCATGCGCTCTGCGAGCAGACGGGCTGGAACCCTCTGTGGGCAAAGCCTTACGTGGTGGACGCGGACCCGGAGCTCGTGGCGCGCATAGGCGGGGATGACATGGTGAGGGGCAATACGATCTCGGCCGTTGGCTTCTACGGACCTCAGGGGCGGGAGCTGCGTCTGCCGCTTGCCAATCCGGACCTGAACCGGCGGATCGAGGCCTTCCGGCACGGCGGGCGCAAAATCACGAACTATGAGATGGAATCGGCTCCTCTGCAGGGGCTTGGGAAGCTGATGGGGCACAAGGCCATGACGGTGTGCTCGATCATCGCCAACCGCTTCAATACGGAGGCTAATCCGAACTACAAGGATGGCATCCGCTCGCTGGTGAAGACGGTGCTGGAACGCATCTGAATATTTCTGAATATTTTTTCGTAACTTTGCAGAAGAAACTTAATAAGGACAGAAATATGAAACCTACACTATTCGTACTCGCGGCCGGCATGGGCAGCCGCTACGGAGGCCTGAAGCAGCTCGACGGCCTGGGCCCTCAGGGGCAGACGATCATGGATTATTCTATCTATGACGCGCTGCGCGCCGGCTTCGGAAAAATCGTGTTTGTGATCCGCAAGGATTTCGAGGATCAGTTCCGCGAGAAGATATTGTCGAAGTATCAGGGGCACGTGCCTGTAGAGCTTGTGTTCCAGAGCATCGACAATCTGCCCGATGGGTATACGTGCCCGGCGGACCGGACGAAGCCCTGGGGGACGAACCACGCCGTGCTGATGGGCAAGGATGCCATCAAGGAGCCTTTTGCGGTGATCAATGCCGACGACTACTACGGCCCGGACGCTTTTGCGGTGATGGGCAAGTTCCTTTCGGAGCTTGATCCTGAGAAGGATAAGGGCAAGTATGCGATGGTTGGCTTCCGCGTGGGCAACACGATGACGGAGAACGGCTCTGTGAGCCGCGGTGTTTGCTCGACGAAGGACGGGAAGCTGACGGACGTGGTGGAACGCACGGCTATCAGCTATGACCCCGAGCACCGGATTGTGTTCACGGACGAGAATGGCGAGGTGCAGACGCTGGACCCGATGACGCCCGTGAGCATGAATCTCTGGGGCTTCACGCCTGACTATTTCGACTATAGCGAGCGGGAGTTCCGCCGCTTCCTCGACGAGAAAATCGACGTGCCCAAGAGCGAGTTCTACATTCCGACGTGCATAGACACGCTGGTGAAGAACGGAGAGGCGACGGTGGACGTGCTGGACACGACTTCGAAATGGTTCGGGGTAACGTATCCGGAAGACCGCCAGGACGTTGTGGACAAGCTTGCTGAAGCTCACGCCAAGGGGCTGTATCCCAACGGGAAGTTATTTGAATAAACGACGACAGCGGCAGTGCCGGACATTCCCGATAGTGGGAGTTTCCGCCACTGCCGCGGGCTTTTCGGCCTAAAAAGATTCTGACAGGAGACGATGGAATTCAGCATCGAGAAAACTCTCCCCGACACGGGGGCCCGCGCGGGCACGATAAAGACGGACCACGGCGAAATCCTGACGCCGGTGTTCATGCCTGTGGGCACTGTGGGGAGCGTGAAGGGGGTACACACCCATGAGCTTCGCGATGAGGTGAAGGCTCAGATAATCCTGGGCAATACGTATCATCTGTATCTGAGACCGGGGATGGACATAATCCGCGAGGCGGGGGGACTTCACCGCTTCAACGGGTGGGACCGGCCTATCCTTACGGATTCGGGTGGCTTCCAGGTATTCTCGCTGTCGGGCCAGCGAAAGCTGACGGAGGAGGGGGCCCACTTCCGGAGCCACATCGACGGGTCGCGGCATCTATTCACGCCGGAAAAGGTGGTGGACATCCAACGGACCATCGGGTCGGACATAATGATGGCGCTGGATGAGTGCCCTCCGGGGACGAGCGACTTCGGCTATGCCCGCAAGAGCCTTGACCTGACACACCGCTGGCTGGAGCGGGGGTGGAAGCACTACAAGGAGACGGAGCCGGTCTACGGCCACTACCAGAGCTTCTTCCCTATCGTGCAGGGCTGCACCTACCCTGAGCTGCGGCGCGAGAGCGCGCGCTTCGTTGCGGGGCTCGGAGCCGACGGCAATGCCATAGGCGGCCTGGCCGTGGGGGAGCCTGCGGAGAAGATGTATGAGATGATCGAGGTGGTGAACGATATTCTGCCTGCCGACCGTCCGCGCTACCTTATGGGCGTGGGCACTCCGGCGAATATCCTCGAGGCTATCGACCGGGGTGTGGATATGATGGACTGCGTGATGCCTACGCGCAACGGGCGCAACGGGATGCTCTTCACGCCCGAGGGAACGATGAACATGCGCAACGCCAAGTGGGCGCATGATTTCTCGCCGCTGCAGGCCGACGGCCCTGCGCTTGTGGACAGGGTGTACTCGAAGGCTTACGTGCGACATCTGTTCGCGGCTGACGAGCTTCTGGGGCTGCAGATTGCGTCGATCCACAATCTGGCGTTCTATCTGTGGCTGACGGGCGAGGCGCGGAAGCATATCCTTGCGGGCGACTTCAAGGCTTGGAAGGAGGAAATGACGGTGCGGACGATGCGTCGACTGTAAGAGAGGGAGAGACTGAAGAGGCTACGGACGGTGAAGATTCTCGACAAGTATATAATAAAGAATTTCTTAGGCACGTATGTTTTCGCCATACTGCTTTTGCTTGCCATTGTTGTCATGTTCGACATCAATGAGAAGCTCGACTCGTTTCTGAAGGCGCCGCTGAAGGAGACTATCTTTGATTATTTCCTGAACTTCCTGCCCTACTTCGCCAACCAGTTCTCGCCACTGTTTACGTTTATCGCGGTGATATTCTTCACGTCGAAACTGGCGGGCAACAGCGAGTTTATCGCTATGTTTTCCACGGGGATGAGCTTCCGGCGGCTGATGCGCCCCTATCTTATCGCGGCGGCGATAATCGCGGGGGCCAACTACCTTCTGAGCGCGTACATCATCCCTCCGGCGAATGCGGAGCGACTGGAGTATACGAACAAGTATGTGCGCAACAAGAGCGTGGAATACGGCTCGAACATCATGCTGATGGTTGCGCCGGGGGAGATAGCGTATATCTCGCGCTATGACGCGGGCTCGAAGACGGGCTACCGCTTCTCGCTGGAGAGCTTCGACGAGGACAAGCGCCTGCGGTCGCGCCTGACGGCGCAGAATATCCACTGGGACACGCTCTACTCGTGGGAGGTGGTGGACTACATAATCCGCGATTTCGACGACGACCGTGAGAAAATCCGCAAGGGGCGGCGGCTGGATACAATCATTCCTTTTGAGCCGCGGGATTTTCTGATTTCGGTAACGGACCACGAGAAGATGACCTCGCCTGAGCTTGCGGAGTATATACGGAGGCAGAAGATGCGCGGGGTGGCCAATATCCAGAGCTTCGAGGTGGAGCGGGAACGGCGCTATGCTATGACAGCTGCGGCTTTTATCCTTACGATCATAGGGATGTCGCTGTCGGTGCGGAAGGTGAAAAACGGCATGGGTCTTAACATAGGCATAGGTCTCGTGCTGTCGTTCAGCTACATACTGTTCATGACCATCACGCAGACATTCGCCATCTCGGGCCTTACGAGCGCGTTCGTGGCGATGTGGATTCCGAATTTTATCTACACAATCATCGCCATCATCCTCTACCGCCGGGCATCCGTGGCCTGACAATCAGTCGGAGAGGAGGTCGGGGCGGAGGCGGCGTGTGCGCTCGAGGGCTTGCTCGTGGCGCCAGGCGTTGATTTTGGCTTCGTGTCCGCTGAGAAGTATGTCGGGCACTCGCCAGCCCTTGTATTCTGCGGGGCGGGTGTATATCGGGGGCTCGAGGAGATTGTCCTGGAATGAGTCGGTGAGGGCGCTCTGCTCGTCGCCGATGGCTCCCGGGAGGAGGCGGACAATGGCATCGGTGATTATGGCCGCGGGCATCTCGCCTCCGGTGAGGACGTAGTCGCCGATGGATATTTCCTTGGTGATGAGGTGCTCGCGGATGCGGTAGTCTATGCCTTTGTAGTGGCCGCAGAGGATGATGATATTGTCGAGCATCGACATGGAGTTTGCCATCTTCTGGTTGAAGACTTCGCCGTCGGGGGCTGTGAAAATGACTTCATCGTAGTTGCGCTGAGCCTTGAGGGCCGAGATGCAGCGGTCGACGGGCTCGATCTGAATGACCATGCCGGCGTCGCCTCCGAAGGGATAGTCGTCGACCTTACGATAGCGGTTGGTGGT
This sequence comes from uncultured Porphyromonadaceae bacterium, assembly GCA_947176295.1. Taxonomy (GTDB): domain Bacteria; phylum Bacteroidota; class Bacteroidia; order Bacteroidales; family Muribaculaceae; genus CAG-873. The sequence goes on along the minus strand of CAMWQB010000047.1, from coordinate 6,361 downwards.
GTAGTCGCGCAAATTATGGACCTCAATCTCGCAGAGGCCTTTGTTCTTGGCTCGCTGAACGATTGAACAGTTGAGGGGGCTCTCGAGCATTTCGGGCAGAACGGTGATGATGTCGATTCTCATAGTTTTATAGCCGGGAGTATTTCGGAAGTGCAAAGTTAGTTAAATTTTTTGTAGTAACTTTTATATAGGGTAACTTTGTTGCATCTCTCCAAGAATTGAAGCTCCTATGAAGACTAAGAATACTATCGATATGCTCTCGGGGCCGCTGCCGGGCCCTACCCTTCGCTTTGCCCTCCCTCTTATCGCCACGGGGATCGTGCAGCAATCGTTCAACTCGGCGGATACGCTCGTTGTCGGGCGCTACTGCGCGTCGAGCGCTCTTGCGGCTGTGGGATCGAACGGGCCGGTGGTAAACCTTATCGTGACTCTTTTCCTGGGGCTTGGCGTGGGCATCAATGTGGTTGTGGCTTCGTGTATCGGGCGTCGCGACGACAATGCGGTGCGTAGGGCTGTGGCGACGACGGGTGTGCTGGCGCTGGTGTGCGGCATCGCCACGATGATTCTGGGCTCGCTCTTCGCGCGGCCTCTGCTGGAGGCGCTGAGCACTCCGGAGGAGGTGATCGACGGGGCGGCGACTTACCTTCGAATCATCTTCTTAGGACTTCCGTTCCTGACGATATATAATTTCGGGGCGGCTGTGCTCCGAAGCGTGGGCGACACGGCGCGGCCCTTCTATATCCTGCTGGCGGGTGGAGTGGCGAACGTTGGGCTCGACCTGCTGTTTGTGGCGGGGATGGGCCGTGGTGTGGAGGGCGTGGCTCTTGCCACGACCATAGGCATGGGGCTGAATGCGGTGCTGATAGTGCTGGTGCTCATGCGCGAGAAAAGCGCTATACGGCTTGAGCCGCGGAAGATGAAGACTTACGGGCGCGAACTGGGGCAGATAGTGAAAATAGGCTTGCCTGCGGGGCTTCAGGGGCTGGTGTTCTCGCTGTCGAATGTGTTTATCCTGTCGTCGATCAACAGTTTCGGGGCGGCGGCGAGCGCGGGCTCGGCGGCGGCTATAAGCTATGAGCTTTATTCTTATTACCTTATCGTGGCGTTCGTGCAGGCGTGTGTGGCTTTTACGTCGCAGAACTATGCTGCGGGCAATATCGAGCGCTGCAACAAGGTGTACAGGCTGAATATGCTGCTTGCGGTGATTGCATGCGGTGTGGTCAACTGCATCATCGTGTGGCAGAAGGGCTTTTTTGCGGGGATATTCACTGACGACGGAGCTGTGCTTCCGTTCGCATATTCGCGCATGACGATTGTGCTTCTGTTTCAGTTTATAGCCTGCAGCTATGAGGTGAGCGGCGGGGCCATGCGTGCGCTGGGCTACTCGATGACGCCTACGGTGATAACGATTCTTGGGACGTGTGTGTTCCGGCTGCTGTGGGTGTGGGCGCTTCCGCGCATCGGGGGCGACTTCCGGATGCTTATGGCTATCTATCCCATCACGTGGGTGATAACGGGGACGGCTGTACTCTTTGCCTACTTCACCGTGCGCCGCAAGGCCTACAGCAAATTAGCATCCGCCCCAGCGCATCACAATGGGTAAAAAAATCCGCCCGGTAGCGGGGCTATCGGGCGGAGGGGTTGTGTGCTTTCTTTGATCAGTCGACGCGGACTTTGCGGGAGCCTACGAGGTAGGTGCCTGCGGGGAGGCCTTTTGTGGCTTCGGCTGCGGGAACCTGACGACGCAGGAGCATGCCCTGGAGGTTGTAGACGTTGACGAGGGCGCCGGCGGGAGCACCGATACCTCCGATGGAGCTGAGCTCGGCAACGAATGCGTCGGATTCGCGTCCGGTGCCACGGTCGTAGACGGGCACCACGGTGTAGCTCGACTTGGCTTCGGGAGCAGCGTCGACGAAGCTTGTCTCGGTGGCGGAACCGATCTTTTGGCCGTTTCGATAGATGTCGTAGCCTGTGAGGGTCCAAGCGGGCACGGAGAGGTCGTTGAAGCATGCGTCGTCGACAAACATGGCGAAGGAGTCGTCGCTCACGCAGTTGATGGCAAAGTAGCGAGCACCTTCGGGCAGGAAGTAGCGATATTCCACCCACTGGTCGGGGAGCTCGACATAGTCGGAGGTGAGCTCAACGAAGTTTGCGGGGTCGTTGTCGGAGGTGCTGTAGAATACGCGCATGCGCTCGGCGGGAATTGTCTCGGATATGGTGAACGAACGAGCCCAGAAGCTTATCCACTGCTCGGCTCCGTTGAGCTCGGGCGAGATGAGCCAGTCGTTGTTGACGTATAGCTGGCAAGCGAGGGCAGCCATCATCTTATTACCGCTGTGGGGCGTTCCCTGAGCCCAGACGTTTATGCCGAGGACTTCGGCGTTGAGCACCTGGAATGCCTTGCGGGCTGTTGCGTCGGGGTATTCGCCATAGGAGGTGTTGATCATGTAGGTGTTGTCGTAGTCGCCATCCCACATGGTCCATTCGCCGACACCGTCGATAGCGAAGTTTTTATATCCCTCGAAGTCGTCGACAACCTCGCCGCGAGCGGAGGGAGCGCTCCATGAGAGAGCGATGCCGCCGGTCGGATCGGCCGCGCCGGTGAGGTCAGTTACCGCAGGGAGAACGGGAGCCACGACTTTCACGACGGTCGGGGCGGAATTGTTTGCGGCGTTGCCATCGGCTTGCGCAACCACGGAGGCCGTGAGGCGAGCTGAGCCTGTGTTGTCAATTCCGGGGATTTCGATCTCCACGGAGGCCTGCGCATCCGCTGCGAGGGAAGCGAGCCCGGCACTGCCGAGGACCACCCCCTGAGCGTCGCTGACGGAAACAGTGAGGTCGGAAAGGTCGTCGGAACCCATGTTCTCAACCACGACGAAAGCCTTGAAGCCAATGCCTGCGCCAATGCGGGCCGGGGCCTTGAAGGCCGAGACGGCAGCATCGAAGCGGACACGCGAGGAGATGGCAACGTTGTCGAGATACATGTCCTCTACGCCTGCGCCCGTGCCGAGGAAGGCCACGCGAATCCAAGCTGCGGAAGCATATTCGGCGAGGGGAAGGCTGTAGCGCACCCAACCGTTTTCGTCGGCCTGGCGGCTGACGGTGAGGCCTGCGGGCACGAATGTATCGCTTTCGGGGGCGATGTAAACTTCCATCTTCTCGTCGCCGGGAGTGGTCGAACGATACACCCAGAAGGAGAGCGAAGGATTGTCGAGCGTGGAGATGTCGAACTTGGGCGAATAGAACCAGGCCGAGGAGCCCACGGGCTCGCCAACGCTGTGGAAGGTGGCTAGACCGCGGTCGCCGTTCTGGTCAGAGACCTGGGGGTTGTAGCCCATGTTGTCGAGGGTCCAGGCATAGTTCACGGCCGTGCTGCTCTGGGCAATCCAGGGATAGAAGGCCATGTCGGCAGCTGCGAAACCTTCGGCTGCGGGCGTTTTGTAGGGCGCACCGAATAGGAGGGTTTCGGACTGGGCATAAGCGCCTTTGACCTCGCCGGAGTAGGGCGTGATGAGATACCAGTAAGCCAGCTGGGAATCCTTGGGCGAGGAAATAGAGGTGTCGGTGAACTCCGTGGCCTTATGCGCGGCAGCCACGACAGTGCCGTCGCTGCGGACAATGCGATACGAGAGCTCCGCGGGGTCGAACCAACCGCCGTTGGCGCCCTTGAGGGGAGCATTCCACTCGAGATGGAGATGGCCGTTGACTTCGGAGATGTGCACATCTGTGGGGGCACCGGGAGCATCGACGCCTATGAAGGCTTCGGCATCGGCGGGAACGCCTTCGCCAAGCTCGTTATAGGCCACGGCGGAGTATCCAACGAGGCCGGAGGCGGCGATCTGCGTGTCGGTGAAGCTGAGCTTCTGCCCGGGCTGCACGTCGGTGAAGACCTTGACGGCTTCTTCCGTGCCGCGACGATAGAGCTTCACTCCGTCGATGCTTTCGAGGTTTCCGCCCTTGTTGTCCTTATCGGGGGCCGTGAAGCTGACGGTTGCGCTGAGGGCGCCTTTGTCGCCGGGCTCGACTGAGAGGTCGGCGATGACGGCAGGCACGCGGTTGTCGATTTCCTCGATGGAGATGTTGTCGACGTAGAATTCATACATCCAGGGGTCGCTGACAGCATGGACACCGATGTAGAAGATACCGTCGGCCTCGGGCTTGACGATGGTGGAAGCCGACTGCCATGCGGTGTTGACCATCTGCATGTGCGAGGCCAGGGGCTCGCACATGCCTTCGGGCGTGGGAGCGGAGCCGCAGTGGATTGTGAAGCTCTCGGGGTATTTCTTGTCGATGACACGCCAGCTGTAAGCAAGCTTGTAGGCTTTCCCGGCCTCGAGGCGCACGGCGGGCGAGATGAGCCAGTTGTTGGCCTTGGTCTTGTCTTCAGCATATTTGAAAGCAGCCCACTTGTCCTTGCTGCGATAAACCCATGATGTGGCGAGGTTGGTATTGATGAGGGTCCAGAGGTCGAAGTCTTCCTGAGTGTCGAAGGCCTCGACATATGGCACGGCCAAGGCACCGCCGGCGAGGCAGACGTTGGACTCGACAGGCTCGGAGGCGCCTTCGGAGTTGGAGGCTACTACCGAATAGCTGACGGCACGGATCGTGGCGGGCACGTCCTTATCCACAAAGTAAGTGGAAGCGAGGTCGGAGGCCACGATTGCATTGTCCTGCATGCGGCGGACGGTGTAGCGCAGAGCGGCGGGGTCGAGATTTCCACCATTTACACCCACAGCGGGCGCCTGCCACGAGAGGGAGGCCCAGCCTTCGGGCGTGATTTCGAGCACGAGGTCGGAGACAGCCGAGGGCTTGTCCTCACCGGCGAAAACCTTCGCTTCGGCATAGGCACCGCGAAGGTCGGGCTTGGCCATGACGACCTTGACGGTGGATTCGCCTTTGGGGAAGGTGATAGCCTCGGTGGACACGCGGCTGCCGGCAGAGATGCCACCGATGGTGGCGACAACGGAGCCGTTGACACTGACCTGAGCAAGGAGCTCGCCCGTGAGGGGCTGACCGCCTGCGCTGAGGGTGGGCGCCGTGAAGACCACGCGGCCCGAAAGAGCTGCCGGGGAGGCGAACTCTACATGGATGCCGCTTGCGGCAGCGGGGGCGTCGGGGGCCACGGCAGCCTCGACGACATGCAGGCCGGCCACGGCCGGGTTGCCCGGGAGGTCGGCTACCTTCGTGACGGTGGCCATCGTGCTGTTGCCGTTCTTCCAAGTATTGCGTGGGTCGATGACGTAAAGGGCGGACTTGTGGACAGGCTTGAGGCGAGTGCCGGCATTGTCGGAAACGATAGCGATGAGGCGATCGTTCTCGGCATCATAGGTCATGGAGCTGACGATGGACAAAGCGGGATTCACGTCGCAATCTATGCCCGTGAGGCCGATTTTGGTCTCGCTGCCCGTGCGCGGGTCGATTGTCTTGAGGTAGTTGTACGCGCCATGGAGGGCGTAGATCGTTCCGTCGGGGGCGGCGGCGATGGCGATGAAATCGCGCTCGTCGAGATTGCCCTGGATGTCGCGGGCCTCGGCGTCGGTGAGGCCGAAAGATGCGAAGCGTGAGAAGCCGTTGTAGTCTTCGTCGTAGAACCCGCCGTAGGCTTTAGCCGTAACGGGGTCGTAGGTGAGGTCGGAAGGGACGTTCTGAAGGTCGATTTCCTGGCGGGAGCCGACGGTGGCCCAGTTTGCCGCGTTGTATGTGCGGTAGTAGTAGCCCGTGGGGTCGACTTCGACAGCATACATCGAGCCGTTGTGGACGAGGGCAGCGACGGTGGAGGCCATGGCCTGCGAACGGTGTTCGCAAGTGATGGCGCCGCCTTCCTTTACCTCGAATGTGTATATGCCGGCATCTTCAATGCTTCCGCCCCATGCGTCGTTGCGGACCATGACACCCCGGACAGTGGTAACGGGCTCGGGGAAGGCAGGATCCTGGGCACGGACGGCCTTGAAGACTGCAGGGCCCGCTGCCGCAAGCCCGGAAAGGCTTGCGGCGGCGAGAATTGCAGCGCCGAAAAATTTACGTTTCAGCATTATAATATATTCAACTTATAAGTGGAATTATTGACAGTAACAAGGTAAACGCCGGGAGCAGCGACAGCCATGGAGAGGCCGCCATCGGCAGATTCGTCGGAGGCCAGGACAAGACCTGCGGCAGAGACAACGCGGATAGCGGAGCCTGCGGGAGCTTCGACGATGATGGTGCGACCTTCGGCGCGGACGCTTACGCCCTCGGAGCCGACAGCATCGACACCGCTCTGGCCGATCTGAACTTCGGCAGTTGCGGGCGCGCTCTCGCGGCCGTTGGTGTAGAGAGCGGTGAGGCCGTAGGTGTGGAGGCCGTCGGGAAGAGCCGTAGCATC
>CAMWQB010000046.1 GCA_947176295.1 uncultured Porphyromonadaceae bacterium | reverse complement strand
CCCAATAGGTGGTTTACCGGAACAAAGATATATAAGTTCGACTGCGATACAAGAGAACAAACCTTGTTTATTGATTTGGAAGAAGAAGGTGCCAATTGGAAACTATATGGTTGTGCTATTGGTGTCCATCCTGAAACCGACGAAATATACATGGCATTATATCACGAGTTCGGGACGCCTACATACATTACTCGACGCTATTCTCCACAGGGTGAAAAAATCCAAGACTATGAGATGATTATGAACTATTGGTTCCCATCGATTCCAATATTCACGGATTCTAATTCTCAATCGGGTATTGAGCAACTGACCGATGAAACCGGCGGTGAAGTTTATCTTTTCAATCTAAACGGGATACGAGTATCCTGTCCGCAACTAAACGGGCGTATATCTTCACTTCCTTCAGGAGTTTATATCCAAGTATCGGGCGGAAAACGCTCCAAGATCTATATCCATTGACATCAGTATTAAAGCAATAAAAATCACGGGCTCCTTTATCGGATGTCCGTGATTTTTTCGAGGTATAAAAATTATGATACAGTTGTTTGGAATTAGATAGTAGAATTGTCAGACAAAAAGTATATCTGCAACCAACGCGCCTAAAAGCGTAAATATCAGAATTAACATTGAAGCCATAGTCTATTGCTGTTTCTTGATTTCTGCAGCAAAATTACATAATTCACTTCGCTCAGCCCATACCCAAAAGTGTATAAATGACTATGCGATATTACGTCAGCTATTGATTATTCCGAAAACCCATTTCCATATACAGCAAATCCGTGGCCCCGGGTAAGTTCCGGAACCACGGATCTATTCATGCGATGTACACACCGCCCTTTCCGTAAGTCCGTTCGATTCGGAAGCGACAGTCTTCATCGAGGAAGCGTTCGAGGCAATCGGCAAAGACATCGATCAAATAGCGAAGCGAAGCATTGTAGCACTCCCACTCTTCCATTGCTCTGAGGATGAGCTCGGGGAGTTCGTCCATCTTCACCTTGTATCTCTTGGCCATAGCCAGTGCATCGTCATCATTAACTACGGCCCACGTGGCACAGCTACGCTCTTTGTCGAGGTAGTCGGTGGCTTCAATCATCAACACAAGGTGCCCTCGGCAGGTGATGCCGATAATCAGAGCAGCGCAGATTTCGAAATCATCAGGGATGCATGCGATTGTCTGAGCAGTGCGAAATTCAGGATTTTCCATAACTTGTTCTCTCTTTTTTTAGATGTTTAACAAAAATCTCAATGTACACGCAACCATACAGCAATGGCTGTCATGGAAACTTTGCAATAATGCAATTGAGATTTTTGTTAATCCTTCAGAGAGGACAATTGTTATGTCAAGTCATAGCGTCTGTTCGTTATTTCGCTGCAAATATAGCACATGAATTTTCGTTTTCCAAATTTTCTTTTAAAAATCAACCGTTAGCCGGAGGTTGAACTGTCGGCGCGTCAAATAATTAGGCACGGCATATTGAATATCGTTCACGTCCGTTACCCAATAATACGAGCTCACGTTTGAAATATCAAGCAGATTGAAGACGTCCAGTCCGAGCCACACGCTTTTTAGCTTGCCAAGGAATCCTCCACGCGGGGGCTGTCCGTCTTTAGGCGGTGTCAATAAACCATAAGCCAATCCGATGTCAAGACGTTTATAGGCAGGAGCACGGAAATATCCCTTGTCTCTGGAGCTACGGGGCGCAGTTGTTGGGAGCCCGTCAGAAAAAATTCCTCGCAGGTTGAACTTCAACTTTGGAAATTTCGGGAAGTAATCCGTGAAGAACAACGCGAAAGAGTATCTCTGATCAGTTGGACGGGGCACCTTTACACCATTAAGATTTTCCTGGGTTTTCATCAGCGAAAAACTTACCCATGAGTCGCTCCCGGGCACGAACTGGCCGAATAGCTTGAAGTCAAAACCGGCAGTGAAACCGTTTGTCAGATTTTGTCCGGCATACACTACTTTCAGGTTGTCGATTTCGTAGGGTATAAGGTTCCCAAGAATTTTATAATATGCCTCAGCTGTAATTTTAAAAGGCCTGTTCATGGCACGGAACGTATAGTCGCCACCCAATATAAACTGGTATGACCGCTGGCTCTTGATTTTGTCGTTGAGAATTATCACAGTGTTTCCTTGCTCGTCTGTTACAGGTTGACGAAACTCCTTGAAGAAGGGGCTCTGATAATACAGCCCGGTGGCGAAACGCAATGAAAGGCGGGGCGCAGCTGCCGGTACGAAACCCACAGAAGCGCGTGGACTTACAAGAAACTCTTTGTTATAATCCCAGTATGAGAGACGGATACCGCCGTTGATATTGAAGTAGCCCACTGATGCATCAATACGATAGGTGTCCTCCACATAGAATGCCAGACGATTGCTCTGAATCTCGTTTTTTGCAGCGAGGTTGTATATTACTCTCACTGCATCCGGGTCGAAAGGAAGGGAATAGCCCGCTGAATCGCGCAGCTCCCACTCGCGGGCACGGTCGTGGATATTCTCGTGCTTGAAACTCAGGCCATAATCGAGGCTGTGGCGACGTATTCCCGACGAACCGCGAAGGCTGAAATCAAAAACGGATGCTTTCATGCGATTGCGGGCGTGCTCGTGATAGCGACCTACCCCGAGTTCGCCGCCAATTCCGGTGCTGCCGTCACCACCGTCAGACGTACCGGCCTGATCAAGCCAGTATTCACCGGAAATATCATAGCTTACAAGCTCGTTGGAGAGAAATCCTCCTACCTGAGCCGTAAAAGAATGGGCTTTCGAAGGCTCCCAAGTGAGCGAAAGCGCGCCGAAATAGGTCTCGAAACGGTCCTTTTCCTGTCCGTCGAAATAAACGGTAAATTCCTTTGCATCAGTAGACGTGCCAAACTTGGTCGTACGATTGTGAGGAATGAATTTATAGTTGTTAATCGCGATATTTCCAAGAAAATTGGCGCGCACTTTCTCAGAAAATTTATAGGTCATGGACGTCTGATAATCAAAAAATCGTGGGTCGTATTCACCCTTGTCGTCCATGGAGCTGAGCAAAGACGCGTTGGATTTATAGCGCACGCCATGAATCTGAGAGAACCTGCGCGATGAGGAGCCGATTGCCAAAGATGCACCCTGGAGCGACGCAGAGACCGTCCCTTCGAAGGCCTCCGGCTGCCGATACGTTATATCAAGGACCGACGACATCTTGTCGGCATACCGTGCCGAGAAGCCCCCGGTGGAAAAGCCGATGGCCCCGACAAGGTCAGGATTCACGATGCTCAGGCCCTCCTGCTGACCTGATGACACAAGCTGTGGACGATAGACCTCCACTCCATTGATATACACGGAATTTTCGTCGTAGGACCCACCGCGCACGCTATACTGCGACGACAATTCATTATTGGAATTCACGCCTGCCATAGTCGTGAGCATTCCTTCGACGGAACCGCCCGACACATCCGGAGAAAGACGGAAATCATTTATATCCATCTTCTGAAGAGAGCCGGTCTGCTTCTGATATTCCGTAACTTCCACGCCCTGAAGAGCGTATGAGGCCGGAGTCATCTTCACGTTCAAAGTAACCTCTTTTTTGGGAGATATAAGGCGGCGGCGGGCCTCCTCATAGCCAATGCACGAGAAGACCACACGCAAAGTATCGGCCTCCGGTGCTGAAAGGCTGTACTTACCATCCAGATCAGAAGTTGCGCCAATGGCTGTACCGGCGATGCGGATATTCACGAATTCAAGCGGCTCGTTATTTTCATCGGTTATCTGGCCTTGAATCTTAACAGGCGCTCCCGATGCATTCAGAGCACAAAACATGATGGCGAATATATAGAGATAGAGACGTGTCGGATATTTCATATTCTATCTAACGGAATACCCGGCAAAAAATTGTATCAGAATGTAACGTGCAAAGCCACACGAACCCCGTCGCGGTCGATGGGATAACTTGCCGAACGATAGGAAAGCCGACGGACATAGTCGACACGCAGAATGCGGAAGACATTGTCGAGGCCCACCGAGAGTTCCATATATGGGCCATGGTTCATCGTTCGGGCCGGAGCATTTGAGGGGAATGCCAATAGCCACGGACGCTCCGGCGACGGCGTGCATCTTTCAGACCTCGTTCCATAAAGCCCCTGGAAGCCTACAACTTCTCTTAACTTGGCTTTCTTCACTATGGGCACAAGATTCAATAACGCGCCGTTAAGCCAATAAGTGAGATCCCACGAGACATAGCTTGAATTAACAAACTCGAGTGGTGTCATCAATGCAAAACTCTGCGGCTGAATTGTATAAGACAGGTTGGCATTAGGGATACAGAGGTCGAGGAAATCCGTCTCGCCCCATACATGGCCACCACCGGCATAACAGTCGATGAATCCGAAGGCTGAAAGCCAAAAACGTTTGGACAGATTTAGTTCCGTCTTGTTCACACTCCACCTCGAGCCCGCAAAACCACGCGGCGCGAAGGTATGCTCGAGCACGACAACCGGAGCATCGAGATTTATTGGGATTCGATTCGTCCGTCCCTGATAATATTTCTCTCCTGGAGCATAACGTAGACGCATATGCATCATATTCTCAGTAAAGTATCCAATTCTCGTGCCGTCGGCAAGCTCGAATGGGAATGTGCGTGAGGCCCCCTGACGGCGACTTTCGAGGGCCGCGGAAACGGAAAAATTATTTCTAAGTTCGAGTGTATATTGCAGGCGTGTACGGCGTCGGTATGTCGTGAGCCCATCGTCCATCCGGCGGAGCGAAAGTACAAAATTATCGGAATTGGTAAAGAGATAATGTTCGCCCGGGGAATCCGTGTCATAGCTGTGCAGGAGACTTATACTGCGCACCGGGAATTCGCGAGAATGGCTCTCTTTGTCGATAAACGAATATTCCGCCTCCACGCTGTATTTCCATCGGTGATCGCGGATGCCGTATGCAACATATCCCCTGCCGAACCATCTTTTGCTCAATGCGGCCGTTGTCATGCCACCTGCACGCAGACGTATCCCTTCGAGCTTATTGTAACTGATGAAGGTATTTACCGGCCCTATATCGAATTTACTCGGAGTTTTCCCCTCCGGGCTTGTTCCTACATATCCTGTAAAAAGAATTTTCAGACATTTTTCCGTCCAGTAATAGACTTTATTACTTCGAAGCTGGCGCACAAGTTCGGCAACCGATCGTTCTCCTCGTCCGATATTTTCTCTCCGGTGCTCATTCCACCAAAGACTGTCGCGAGAATCGGCCTCACGGTCCTTTCTCTTTTCTCCCAGACCGGAGAATATGCTGTCGTCGACGGCATTGAAATCATGATCTCGAAACTTCAACAAGCGACGCAGATATATTTCGGGGCTGCCGGGCACGGGTTGTGCTTCTATCACAAGGTCGTCCTCGCTTTTGAGGCGCGTTCCATCTGGCCCCCGCTCAAAGGTCTGAGTAATCAGTAGAGATTTTATGAAGTTGAGATTTATATCCGACGGCACCCTCATTTCGGCCTTCCGGACGAACATGGCCGAATCGTCGACAGCCACATAGACTGAACCGGTGAAGCCGAAAGATGCGCGGTTGTGAGGATAGAACGACAGAACGACGCACCTCTCATCTTCAACTACCACAGTGTCGACAAGATAAAATTTATAAAAGTCGGGAGCAATGCGCGACAATGGACTGACAAATCGATTCTGAAGAAGATTTATATCATTCCGGTAAAAGTCAGCTTCCCCGAGAATATCCTCCAGAAATGTAACCATATTTTCCTGACCGACCATTTCATCTATACCCTCGCGTTTAAGCCCTCGGACGATCTCTTTCCGTTGGGCTTCAGGCGTGGCGCGAGTATGTACCTCTGTATATTTTTCTGTTACCGAAACGGGAAGCACGGTCTTGCCTGAAACCTCCGATGTGTCTACATGTTCGGCAAGGAAAGGAAAGCGCCTTAGCATGGCCGTTCGCTCCTCGGGCTTGAAATCGTTGAGAGCTATCGTGATTCGCTCGTATTTTCCGTAGTTATAATTAGGTCGAGTGGTCGGGTCGGAGAGGTCGGAACTTTCCCGGAGACGGCGTGCAAAATCCACCGCGGGATTATTCTTCTTGGAATACTTTTTCTTTTTCACGACAAGTTCCTGAAGCTCGGTGCGCGAGGGCGGAAGTTGAAAATCATATAGGTTCAAACCTTCCGGGCGAAGAGGGAGCGACCTGCTTTCGTATCCTACATTAGATGCCTTCAAGCTCTTGGCATTTGCAGGAACTTTCATTTCAAACAGCCCGCGCTCATCAGCCACAACAGCTTTCCGCGCACCCTCGACAATGACCGATGCATAGGGCAATCCTTCCATCGTTACGGAATCACGGACAATCCCCCGCACATATACCGAAGGGCCTGCTACAGCCACAGACGCATGCATCAGGCATATCGTAAGGATAAGATGCCGGACGCTAATTGAAATTATTTTTGTAATTTTGCCTCTCAAACTGTCAAGTACTACTGAAAATGGCTAAAGAAATTGAAAGAAAATTTCTCGTCGTGAATGACGGATACAAGGATCTGGCTACCAACTCTGTGGCTCTTTGTCAAGGATACATCAGCCGGCGTCCTGAAGGGACCGTTCGCGTGCGTCTTTCCGACAATCGTGCTTGGCTCACCGTGAAAGGTCGAAATTCCGGCAGCGTCAGAGATGAATGGGAGTTTGAGATTCCGGTGACCGTTGCGGCGGAAATGATCACCTCTTGCTCTGAAGGAACTCCCTTGAGCAAGCGTCGATATTTCGTTCCTGCTGCTGAGGATGGCCTATGCTGGGAAGTCGACGAATTCGATGGCACTCACGCCGGACTGGTTGTGGCGGAGATCGAACTTCCCGCGGCAGACACCCCCTTCACACTTCCGCCATTCGTCGGCCGAGAAGTAACGGGCGATCCGCGCTACTACAACTCCTCGCTCGCCTGCGCCGATGCGCCTACTCCTCCCCGCTCCTGAAGAGGCTTGAGTTCGAGGCGGACCACATTCTCCACGTGCTGAGTATGAGGAAACATATCCACGGGCTGCACAGCCGTGATGGTGTATTTTGCATCAAGCAATGCCAGGTCGCGGGCCTGAGTGGCCGGATTGCAGCTTACGTAGACGATCCTCTCAGGCTCGGCCTCAAGAATCACATCGACAACGTCGCCATGCATTCCCGCACGGGGTGGATCGACGATCATCACGTCCGGCTGTCCGTGGCGCTCGATGAACTCGGCATTCAGGACATCCTTCATATCTCCGGCATAGAAAAGCGTGTTGTCCAGGCCGTTGACCTGTGCATTCACCTTCGCATCCTCTATCGCCTCGGGGACGTATTCAATTCCCACAACCTTTCGTGCCCAGCGGCTCACGAAATTTGCGATTGTGCCTGTGCCTGTATAAAGGTCGTAGACAAGTTCTTCGCCCGTGAGCCCGGCGAAATCGCGGGCAACCTTGTATAGCTCGTATGCCTGCCGGGAATTGGTCTGATAAAACGATTTTGGACCGACGCGGAATTTCAGGCCTTCCATCTCCTCCTCAATGTAATCTTTGCCGGCAAAGGTTATCACCGGCAAGTCGCCGATTGTGTCGTTGGCCTTGGTATTAATCACATACAGAAGAGATGTGATTTCCGGAAACTCATCCTTCACAGCCTGCATGAGCGCGGCGATATCTTCCGGACGGTCTTCGCCAAAACTCATCAGCACCATTATTTCGCCCGTCGAAGCCATTCTCACCATCATCGTCCGCAGAAAGCCTTCATTGAGACGGAGGTCATAGAATGGAAGAGAATGCTCCTTTCCCCATTGCTTCACGAATTTGCGGATTCGATTCGAGAAATCATCCTGCAGGTGGCATCGGTCGATGTCGAGAACCTTGTCGAATGCACCGGGAATATGGAAGCCTGCCGCATCGCGATCGGGAAATTCCTCACCGCTTTTTAGCTGCTCAAACGTGAGCCAGCATTTATTCGAGAAAGTATACTCCATCTTGTTGCGATACTCCCGGATATTTTTTGAGCCAAGCGTGGGAGCCACTTCCGGATGCGCCACATGTCCTATCCGGTCGAGCGCATCGACCACTTGCTGCCTCTTGGCGCGAAGCTGAAATTCATAGGGCAGATGCTGCCATCGACAACCGCCGCACACCGTGAAATGCGAGCAAAACGGCTCAACACGCACCTCGCCCGGTTTCACTATCTTGGTGATGTGCCCCTGAGCATAAGAGCGTTTTTTCTTATCTATTTTCACATCCACGACATCGCCCGGAGCTCCGAAGGGAACAAACACGACCATATCGTCAACGCGGGCCACAGCATTACCTTCTGCAGCAACATCTATAATTTCTACTCCCTCAAGAACGGGGAGCTCTTTGCGTTTGCGTGCCATTGATTTCTGAAATTTTCGCAAAATTACGAAAAAACAGCGATATTTCCGCCCTCACAGTCCAAAATCGAGGGAACAATTTCCATCCACCTTGTGTTTATAAGACAAATATAAACACCTTCATCCCCCTTTGTCGATTATGAAAAAGACACTCATCCACATCATGCTATTAGCTGCGATAGCCGTATCCTTCGCAGGATGCTCACCCTTCGCACTCGTCAACAGCGAGACATACAACGATGCCAATCTCGCTCAGTATCGTACGTTCCGTATCGTCACGCCAGGCACCGAAGGCAAGCTGCCTCCGGGCATGCAGATGGTTACATACTACAACATTGCAGCCGCCATTCGCGAACAGATGATTGAACGTGGCTTTACGGAAGATCCACAATCGCCTCTGCTCATCAACATCGGGCTCACGGTCCACAAGGAAATTGAAACTGAACCGATGGTTCCCCCGGGCTACGCCACCCCGTATATGGGTCCGTACTACAACGGATATTATCCCTACTTCATGTATCCACGTAGCTACTATTGGCCTGCCTACTACAACAACGCTCAGGTTATCACCGGAATATACAAAGAAGGCGTCCTGACGATGGATCTCGTGAATATTCAGGAGAAACTTCCGCTCTATTCAGCTTCAGTTGCAACAATCCTCGAAAATGGGCAAAGCCAGTTCCGCGACCTCAGCGGTATCGCCCAAGCAGTCCAAACCCTCTTCTCCAAGTTCCCTGTCGCTAAGCTACCGCAATATCGGGAAAATAAATAACATCATCTCATCATCCAAAGCATAAGCACCCCGCCACACCAAGAACAGCAGGGTGCTTTTTTTTAAATATTTCCTTTAAATTTTCCAACTAAATTCGTAAATTTGCGTCCGAATTAAAAACAGCTTCAACAGCCAATGAAATAAAAAATCATAACCCCGACATATTTAGAAGTGTTTGCTTCTTACTTGTGTATTTGGAAAATCGCCAAAATTAGAAAAATGCCACAGCAGTAAGCAAGTAGATGCTTGCGCCATAGGGTGCAGGCTTCTCTTATTGTATGGCATAGGTGTTTGGCGATACCTCCAAATAGCAATAGCGATACAGCCTGCACCTCTTTTTATGCCCTTACACAAGGCCAATGAAACACCTCCCCACCCTCCGCCGTAATATTCTTATCCGTTCCATCTTAAGCCTACTTGTTGCTACACTAATCTACCTGACCGCCCCAACGGCAGCAGCCGGCGCAATCCTCCTTCTCCTCCCAATTGCCATAATATGAAATAACCCCTCCATCATGGATTTTTATTGAGGGGTATTTGATTTTTTTGTATCTTTGCACTTTGAAATTTTATCGCCACGAATTTTTAAGTCTTACTATATGAGCAACGAACTCCCTCAGAAGTACAACCCAGCGGAGGTTGAAGACAAATGGTATGCCTACTGGCTTGAGCACAAACTCTTTCGCTCGGTTCCCGATGCACGCGAGCCTTACACTATCGTGATCCCGCCGCCAAACGTTACGGGTGTTCTCCACATGGGCCACATGCTCAATAATACGATTCAGGATATCCTCGTGCGACGCGCCCGCATGCAGGGCAAGAATGCGCTTTGGGTTCCGGGGACTGACCATGCTTCCATCTCGACCGAAACGAAGGTGATTGCGAAACTCGCGTCCGAGGGAATTAAGAAGACCGACCTTACCCGCGAGGAATTCCTGAAGCATGCTTGGGAATGGACTGAGAAGCACGGAGGCATCATCCTTCAGCAGCTCCGCAAGCTGGGCGCTTCATGCGATTGGGACCGCACGGCATTCACAATGGACCCAGAGCGCTCGAAGGCTGTAACAAAAGTGTTCTGCGACCTCTATGACAAGGGGCTGATATACCGTGGGCTGCGGATGGTGAACTGGGATCCGGCAAACCGTACCGCTATCTCCGACGACGAGGTCTTCTTCGTCGAGGAGCAGAGCAAGCTCTATTATCTCCGCTATTATGTGGCAGGCGACCCGGAAGGACGATATGCAGTTGTAGCTACTACGCGCCCTGAAACAATCATGGGCGACACTGCGATGTGTATCAACCCGAAGGACCCGAAGAATGCCTGGCTAAAAGGCAAGCGTGTGATCGTGCCTCTGGTTGGCCGCGAGGTGCCTGTGATCGAAGACCGATATGTCGAAATAGATTTCGGCACGGGCTGTCTCAAGGTAACGCCGGCTCACGACAAGAACGACTATATGTTGGGCAAGACGCACAATCTCGAGACCATCGACATCTTCAACGAGGACGGCACAGTGGCCGAGACTGCGGGAATGTATGTGGGCATGGATCGCTTCGACTGCCGCAAGAAGATTGCCGAAGACCTTCAGGCCGCCGGCCTTATGGAGAAAATCGAGGACTACACAAATAAGGTGGGCACTTCGGAGCGCACGAAAGTAGCGATCGAGCCCCGTCTGTCGCTGCAATGGTTTGTGAATATGAAGCACTTCGCGGAGCAAAGTCTCTCGCCCGTGATGGACGACATCATCCGCTTCGTGCCCGAGAAATATAAGAATACTTATCGCATTTGGCTCGAGAACATCCAGGACTGGTGCATAAGCCGCCAGCTGTGGTGGGGCCATCGAATTCCGGCTTACTACCTGACATCCCCGGTCGACGGCGAGGAACACATCGTAGTTGCTCCCTCGCGCGAAGAAGCCATGCTTAAGGCCCGCGCCATTCCGGGTTGCGAAAATCTTGATGATGCTGATCTTCGCCAAGACGAAGATGCCCTCGACACATGGTTCTCGTCCTGGCTCTGGCCTATCACCCTTTTCGACGGCATCAATAATCCCGGAAACGAGGAAATAAACTACTACTACCCCACCGCTACACTCGTAACTGGCCCGGACATCATTTTCTTCTGGGTGGCTCGAATGATAATGGCCGGCTATGAATATGTGGGCAAGCAGCCCTTCAATAATGTATATTTCACGGGTATAGTCCGCGACGCAATCGGCCGGAAGATGAGTAAGTCGCTCGGCAATTCGCCGGATCCCCTCGATCTTATCCGCGATTATGGTGCCGATGGCGTGCGCATGGGTCTGATGCTTGCAGCGCCTGCAGGCAACGACATCATGTATGATGATAAGCTCGTGGAGCAGGGCCGCAATTTCTGCAACAAGATCTGGAATGCTTTCCGCCTTGTCAAAGGTTGGACTGTCGACGAGGGCGCCTCTCAGCCCGAGGTGTGCCGCACGGCTTCGCATTGGTTCAGCTCCAAGCTCTCCGCCACTATTGCCGAAGTGGACGATCTTTTCGCAAAGTTCCGTATTTCGGAGGCTCTGATGGCTGTATATCGTCTATTCCGTGACGAGTTCTCCTCTTGGTATCTCGAGATGGTGAAACCGGCCTACGGCACTCCCGTCGACAGCCATACTTATCGCGAAGTTGTCGAATATTTCGACGCCCTGCTCCGCCTTCTCCATCCCTTTATGCCTTTCATAACTGAGGAACTTTGGCAGCATCTGTCGGATCGCCGCGCGGGCGAAAGCATCATGTATGCTTCGATGCCCGAAGCTCGCGAAATTAACGGTAAGCTCCTCGAAGCGATGGAAACAGCCAAGGAAATCATCACGGGAGTACGCGCCGTCAGAGCTCACAAGAATATTCCTGCAAAGGAAAGCCTCGAACTGCGCGTTGTTGGTGCAAGCATGCCCGCTGAGGGAATGAATGATATTGTGGCCAAACTATCCGGCCTCTCCTCGATTACCGAGAAAGCCGACAAAGATGCCGCAGCTCAGAGCTTTATGGTCGGTACGTGCGAATTCAATGTGCCAATGGCAGCGGGGACCGACGTTGAAGCTGAGAAAGCTCGCATCCAAAAGGATATCGCTTACTACGAAGGATTCAAGGCATCAGTTGAAAAGAAGCTGGCGAACGAACGCTTCGTGGCGCATGCTCCTGAAGCCGTAGTGGCAGGCGAACGCAAAAAACTCGACGACGCCAACACAAAGCTCGCTGCCCTTCGGGCAACTTTAGCTGCGCTTTGACCGCTCCCACTCCACTCATTCTCGCCCCTGATAGCTGCCTCAGCTCTATCAGGGGTGAATTTTTTCCTTAGGCCCCTTTACCAAATATTTGGTAAGGTTTGCCAAAAAATTGGTTGGAATATTGTTCAATTTCAGTGTAATTTTGCCTATATGAAACATCAACTTTCAGCACTCCTGCTTCTCGCCGGGATACTGACATCAAATGCAAGCAACATGAACAATCTCAACACAAATACCTCCATAGCATCCGTAGAAGGGCTCACTCTCACACAAGAGTGGGACAAAGTATTTCCCAAGAGCGAAAAAGTAGACCATAAGAAAGTAACGTTTGTCAACCGCTATGGAATCACGGTTGGGGCGGGATAGCTATTCAGACAGCGATAAATGAACCCCGCATCAAGGCGACTGTTGCATCGACGATGTACGACATGACCCGAGTAAGCGCCAATGGCTACTTCGACGCCGACAACTCCAAAGAAAAGCGAAACGCAAACCGCTCCACTCTGGTCGCTCGCAGGACCGAAGATTATCGCAGCGGCGAATATCAGCGTGCCGGCGGTGTAGTGGATCCTCTGCCTGAAGATGCCCCTCAATTCGTAAAAGATTATCATGCATATTATAAAACTCCCAGAGGCTACCATGCTCGGTCTGGCAACTCCAACGACGGTTGGAACTCGACTTCACCGTTACCATTCATGAATTTCAAATTTTATGAATATGCGAGCGAACTCGAAAACGCAGTGCTTATTGTGCATGGAGAGGATGCTCATTCGCGGTATTTCGGAGTAGATACATTCAAGCTCCTGCATGGCAACAACAAAGAGCTCCTTATCGTTGCCGACGCTACACACTGCGACCTCTATGATAATCTCGAAAAAATTCCCATGAATCAAATTGTCACCTTCTTCCGAACCTGGATGCCCGAAAAATGATCCGTCAATGACGAGATGAGAAGCGTCTTTTTTTAACGGAGTCGGAAGTTGTAGCCCAGTGAGAAGGCAAGATTCATATTGCGGGAGGCTCCGAAAGTGTCGGCCTTAGATGAGGGGAAAATATTGCCGAGACCATAGTAGAACCGGGCTTCGAGGACAACAGAATGGCGGGGCAGGATATAAAATTCAACTCCTGCTCCTGCCATTATTCCGTAATCGAAACGATTTGACACGTCGGCGGCAAGCTGTTCGGTCTGTCTCGGTCTGCTGGGCCAATCCGGAGAAGTGGACGGAGCGGTATAGTCGAAGTTTGCACTTATACCCGACTTGAAAAGGAAGCCGATTTCAGGACCGAGATTGACAAACCCCTTGACACGTGGGGAGCCGAAATATATATGGCTCAGTACGGGAAGCTTCAGATAGGTGAGTGTGCGCTTGTAACGGAGTGGATTTTCTTCTCCAAAATTTTCGTTCCAACCTCGCTGCGACCAACCTAATTCAGCAATAACACCGAAAAATTTTTCTTCGGAATAACGGAATGTAAACGCTCCTTCGCTCCCCATGAGCCAATTCTGGGAGATGGACGGAGAAAAGGACATGCGGCTCATTGTAGCTCCGGCATGAGCTCCGAGCCATATATGCGGCTCGTAGTGCGTTTCTCCGGAGGCATGCGTGATTGAGAGAGCGGAGAGAATGACGGCTCCCACTAAGCGCCGGATGCTTGGACTTAGCGAAAATGTCCTCATAAAATCTTGACGTCTGTGCCGGTGAGAGGCAGATAGTGTATTATGTAGAGCGCGTCGTTGACGTAGCCTCCATCTTCTCCTGCCTGAACAAGACGGAATGTGCTTTGGATGCCTCTAAATTCAGAGGGATAGCGGGGATTGAAATTTCCTTTATTTGATCTCAGATTTTTTATGAGCATACATCCCAGATCATAGCCCAAAAGGCCATAGGATGGAATACTTTCAATCATTGGAATATCAAACCAACGGATAAAATCGTCGGCTATGCATCGGGCGGAGAAGGAAGTATAGTCGTCGTTGAAACGGGAGTAGATTGTAGCTCCGAGAGTATGAAGCATGTCCTGGGCATCACCACGGAAGGTGGTCCACTCGGGATAGCCGAATAGGGATATTTCCATTTCCGGATTGGCGGTGCGGAAGGTGTTCAAAGCATGGGAAAATCTATTGAATTCGCCTATGCTGCCAGCGGAAGGAATAAGTGCGATTTTTGCGCGGGACGGGAGTGCAAGGCTCTCGAGATCAGCGGTTGTGAGAGTGCCGTCATAGGCGAGTTCGCGATAATCAATCCCGCTTTTGGCGAAGCGCTCGCGAAGATAAGTAGTAAAAGCCTCCTTATCGTTGCGTCCTTCTGCATTTGAAATAATTACGGGTATCACACCCGAAGAAAGGGATGAAATAATGTTGTCGACAGCCTTGCGATACATAGCGGAATGAGGCACGGCGGTCTGTACAACCTGGGGCTCTGTGAGATAGAGCGAGTCGGAGAAATTAAGCGTATTTAGAATGTAGCCATTAACACCTGCACGCAAGGCTGATGATATAAAATTAGCATCCTCGGGAGCGACGATAACGGAAGCCTGCTTCACTTCAGGACGAGCCAGCACGTCATCGAGACCGGCGGACGTGTCGTATGCAGAAATGAAGATTGTGTCGCCACGGTTGGAGAGAGTATCGGCTGCTATAAGAATGCCTTTATAAAAATCTGTGGCTATTTTGGCCTGCCGACCGGGCTCTTCCGCCTCCAGGGCGAACGGAAGAAGAACAGCTATTGTATATGAGGTTAGCGTATTCCTATCTTCGGGCTTAATCTCAAGTCGGACCTTTACAGGTTTCAAGGTATTATCAGGCTCAAGCTTTTCAACCCAGCGGTATTCTTCATCTTTTTGAGCTGTCTCAGAGGCGACCTGCGCAGGCATATCTACCGGACGGAGGGCTTCGGACTGAAAGGGCTGGACAACTGCCTCGGAATGCTCGGCTTCAATTTCGATTCGGTCGCGGAAATCTGCAACAGGAAAATATAGCGTCATGTTCTTGCGTATACCGTCGCCTGCTCCAGGATTGTAAGCTACGATTTCTTCGCGGGTGAGACCAAGGCGTTTGGAAAGACCGTAAACCGTCTCGGAGGAACTTTGCGGTTGATAATAAAAACATTCGCGGCCGTTGACAATTGTTACGGGAAGCTTTACCTGTGCCTCAAGGGCGAACGCGCAGCCGATGAAAGCGGCAAGTAAGAAGCCGAGGACACGCATGCGGAAATATCTGTTGAGCTTGGTCATTCGAAAATAGTCGTAAATGTGAGAGCACGATCAGTGCAAAAATACAACAAAAGCCCCGCACAGCGAGGCTTTTGTATGTTAATGTTTGTAAACTATTACTTAAGAGTACCGGCTTCGGCCTGTTGAATCATCTGCTGGGAAGCTGTAATGTAGATTTCAACACGACGGTTCTGGGCGCGTCCGGCTTCGGTGTCGTTGCTTGCCACGTAATCAGCCATAGGGATACCGCGGGCCGTAAGACGCGAGGCGCTTACGCCTGAATTTTCAAGATAAGTCTTGACAGCATTAGCTCGATTATTGGCTACCTTGGCGTTCGCTTCATAGGAGCCAACATTATCAGTATAACCGAAGATTTCAACATTTGTGCCGGGATTCTGATTCAGGTTTGCGGCGAAACCACTGAGGTCAGCCTTCGCCTGCTCGGAAAGCTTGGAGCTGTTGAAGGGGAAAAGAATGCCGCCGTCGAAAGTAATCTTGATGGCCTGAAGACCGTTCTGGTCTGTTGTCTGCTCAACTTTTGCCTGATTGGCAAGCTGCTGCTGAAGTTCCTTCTGCTGCTTGTCCATCTTATTGCCGATGAGAGCACCGGCGCCTGCACCAACGGCTGCCCCGATTGCGCTGCCTATGCCGGCGCCTTTGCCGCCGCCGATAAGGGCACCGATACCTGCGCCCAACGCACCGCCGCCACCACCGCCGATAAGGGCACCCTTACCGGTATTTGTCATTGAGTTACAGGCCGTCTGGCCAAAAAGAAGCGCTGCACCGGCAAGGGCCAGGAGCGAAAGACGAATGGTTCTTGTCTTCATAATTATGTGTTTTATTAGTGATGTGTTACCAAATGGAGTTGCAAATTTAACAAAAATGGATGAGAGAGAGTTTCCGAAGGTAAAAAAAATTAACTACCTTTGCAATTGAAACGCATGTTCAAACCTGTTCCATGAATCGACCTGATACTATCGCCGAGGGAGGCGAATCATATAAAAACAACTCAAATTTCTGGGCCCATGTCCTCGCTACCATTGCCGTAGGTATGTGGGGATATAGTTTCGTCAGCACAAAGGTGCTCCTTGAGAATGGACTTGGGCCCACGCAGATATACATCTTCCGTTTTATAATAGCATATATTATCGTATTATGCATAAGTCACAAGCGGCTCTTTTCCCGGAGCTTTGCCGACGAATTTTTGTTTTTCCTTTGCGGGCTCCTCTCGGGGTCGCTATATTTCATTGCGGAAAATAACGCCCTGGAATACACATTAGCGACAAACGTGGCGTTGCTCACGTCTCTGTCGCCTCTCATCACCGTACTCCTTGTCGCTTGTATATACCGGAATGAAAAGATTTCATCAGGGACCTGGATAGGCACCGGTATTGCCATCGTAGGCGTTGCATGCGTGGTGTTTAACAGTAGCACCGACGTGCAGATTCGTCCGCTCGGCGACTTCCTGTCATTGCTTGCAGCGCTTAGCTGGTCGGTCTACAGCCTAATTCTCAAGAAACTTAATGCAGTGTATGACGTGTGGTTCATCACGCGAAAAACATTTTTCTACGGCCTGCTTACGGCCCTACCCTTCCTTATTCTCGGAGATGCCGGCGGAGTAAATCCATTCTCCGTACTGTCGCGTCCTGCAGTCTGGGGCAATCTGCTTTTCCTCGGTCTCGGCGCCTCCACAGCAGCATTCCTCATTTGGGGAAACACCGTAAAACGATTAGGCGCCATCACAGCCAATAACTACATGTATCTTCAACCGGTTGTAACACTCGTAGTATCCGCCCTTATCCTTAACGAACGCGTCAATTTCGTCGGAATCACAGGTATTGTGCTAATTCTTGGAGGATTATGGCTCGGAGACTATCTTACGAGACACAACTTCGGGGCCCGCGATTGAAATAAACGAGCAAAAACGAACTAAAAAAATTTGCATAATTAAAATAAAAGCACTACCTTTGCATCGCTTTTGAGA
>CAMWQB010000045.1 GCA_947176295.1 uncultured Porphyromonadaceae bacterium | reverse complement strand
TTATCGATGAGATCGGGGGCACGGCGGGAATGCTGACGCTCGAGGACCTCGTGGAGGAAATCTTCGGCAATATCGAGGATGAACACGACAATTCGGGGCTGACGGAAAAGGAGGTTGCGCCGGGGATATATGAATTTTCGGGCCGCTGCGAGATTGCGGAACTGAACGAGCGCTTCGATCTGGATTTTCCTGAGGATGAGTCGTATCAGACCATCGCGGGGTATATCCTGCATGAGACGGGGACGATTCCGGACGAGGGTGAGACGGTGATGCTCGGGGAGCAACGCTTCGATATTCTCAAAAAGGCGATCAACCGACTTGAGCTGATACGCTTCACTCGGCCGACGGAAACGGACGGCACGGGTGAGGAGAAGGGGCAGTAATTGAGAGGGGGGCTTTCGCCCTGGTTGGGACAGTGCTATTGGGGCCGCAGGTTGGGGTTATCGGCGTGAGCCGCTTGCGTTAGCAAGACAAGCTGCTCTCCTCTTTTTGCGTTTTGGACATTCCTGGGGAATGACCCTACACTCCTTTCGTTAATAGGTGCGGTGGGGACGGATTTTTTTTGCTTGTTCGGGGGAATTTGCTATTTTTGCAGAACAAAACAAAAAAGACCATTCATTATGCCGATATATAGATTTTTACGTACTGTTCTTTTCGCAGCTCTTTTTATTTGTCCTGCGGCACATGCTGCTGATGGCGATATGTTCAAGTATCCTGAGGTGCCGTCGGAAAAGGTGCTTCTGAGCGAGCGATGCAATTATCTGGTGTATCACTTCTGGGATAAGGCAAACCTGACGACGGCTTTTTCGGCGAAGCAGAAGCTGAACAGCACTCTCGGAGACTGGTTCAATCTGATGCCTTATGCCACGGCCGACACGGTGCATATCGCTATTGATGCTCTGATCTCGAAAGTGGAGAAGAACGGGAAGAATCTTCAGACCTTGGCCGAGATGGCGGAAGGCTGGCTCTACAGCGACACGGCCGACATCCATTCGGAGGAAATCTACCTTCCCTTTGCAAAGGCAGCGGCCGAGAACAAAAAAATCGACAAGGCAAGCCGAGCGCGCTTTGCCTCGCAGGTGCAGGTGATGGAAACGAGCGCAGTCGGCGCCACACTCCCTGAAAGCCTGAGCTTCACTGACAGCAAGGGCGCACGCCGGAAGTTTTCGGACATCGAGGGCCGGAGCATCCTTCTGTGTTTTCTCGACCCGATGTGCCAGGACTGCGCGTTAGGAATGGTCCGGCTGGCCGCCGATCCACATCTGAGAGACCTCGCCGAGCGAGGGGAGATGACAATCGTGATGCTCTACCCGAACGAGAGCGACGAGCGGTGGGAAAGCAAGGTGGCGACGATGCCGACGTGGTGGATAAGCGGAACGATGCCGGATGCAGATGAATATTTTGACCTGACGTTTATCCCTTCCTACCTTCTTTTGGACGATAGCAAGAAGGTGATGACGAAGGACCTGACTGTGGAGCAGATACTCGCGGCGGCAGCAAACGTAAATATGCGCAAGAAGTGATGCTCGAGGCTATGAATACGGCAGCACTTGTGTCGGGAGGCGTGGACAGCGCGGTGGTCGTGCATCTGCTCAAGGAGCAGGGGATAGACCCGCATCTATTCTATATCCGGATAGGGATGGACACGGATGAGGGGGATTGCTCGGCCGAGGAAGACATAGAGATGTGTTCGCTGATAGCCAAGCGCTACGGGCTCTCCCTGGATGTGGTTTCGCTCCACGAGGAATATTGGGAAAATGTGATGGAATATGCTCTGCGCACGGTGCGTGCGGGGCTGACCCCGAACCCGGATATCATGTGCAACAAGATGATAAAGTTCGGATATTTCGAGGAGCGCTGGGGCAAGGACTTCGACATTACGGCCACGGGCCACTATGCGAGCACCTTGATTGACGCCGAAGGGCGGAAATGGCTTGCCACGGCTGTGGACCCTGTGAAGGACCAGACGGATTTTCTGAGCCAGATAAGCTACGGGCAGCTGAAGCACCTGATGTTTCCTCTCGGCGAGCTGCCGAAAGCCAGCGTCCGCGAGCTTGCCCTGAAGGCCAAACTGCCGAACGCACTGAGAAAAGACTCGCAGGGGATATGCTTCCTGGGGAAGATAAACTACAATGACTTTATCCGGCGCCATCTTGGCGAGCGTCCCGGGAAAATCGTAGAACTCGAGACGGGCAAGATTCTTGGGGAGCACAGAGGATTCTGGTTCCACACGATAGGCCAGCGCAAGGGCCTGGGGCTGAGCGGAGGTCCGTGGTTTGTGGTCGGGAAAGACATTGAGGCCAACACCATCTACGTGTCCAACGGCTACGACACCGAAAAGCAATATGGGCGGCGGCTGCGCCTGGGGGAGATGCACTTCATAACGACTGACCCCTGGGGGGCTGAGGCTGGCAAGGGCGAGGGAGTGGAGATAAGCTTCAAGAACAGACATGCGCCCAACTTCATGAAGGGGCGTCTCCGCCACGTGGAAGGGACGCCGCTTGGAGAAGGCGGGGAATATATCGTGGGCTCGGAAGAGAAGGTGCAGGGGATTGCCCCGGGGCAGTTCACAACGATTTACGACAAGGACGCCCGGGTGTGTATCGGTTCGGGCGTGATAATGCGATTCGGCGAGGAGGGCCGTGAGCAATGAGCAGGAAAACACAACTACGCATCTTAGGGCTCTCGTCGGCTGAAATCCGGGGAGAAGCCTACGTACTGATCCTTGCCGATGCCGATGGCGGCCCTCGAAGGATACCTGTGGTATTGGGGCGCCCGGAGGCTCAGGCAATAGCCATGGCTCTCGAGGACATGAAGACAGAACGCCCCACGACGCATGACCTGTTTGTGAGCTTCGCTCATGCCTTCGGGGTGCAACTGACGGGGATGCTGATAACACGCTTCGAGGATGGGGTGTACTACTCGGAACTGAGCTTCGAGGATGAGGACGGGGAGAGACGCGTAACGATGGATTCGCGAACGAGCGACGCCATAGCGATAGCACTCAGGACCGGGACCCCAATCTATGCGAGCGAGCAGGTGATGGAGACTGCGGGTTTTGTGCTCCCCCACCCCGACGACGATGAGGAGGACGATGAAGACGAGCCGGAAGACGACCTGACCGAGGAAGAGGAAAGGGACTACGAAACGGAGGCACCGACGCGCTCCACGGCCAAACCTGAAAACTACACAATCGACGAGCTCGAGCGGACACTGGAACGCCTCGTGAAAAACGAGGACTACGAGGAGGCGGCTAAAATCAACGACATCCTCGAACGGAAACGGAGGGAGCGCGAATAATCGAATAGCAAACCTTAAACGAAAAAAATCCTAAACCATAAGACAACAAAACGATGAGTACACAAACGAGCGTTGCCTCAGGAGGCTCGCACTTCTTACTTAAAAGCCGCCTTGCGGCGATGGGTTTCCTCGAGTTCGGCATCTGGGGTGCCTATCTAACGTCGCTCGGCGCATATCTGGCACACATCGGCATGGGTGCCCATATCGGCTGGTTCTATGCCGTTCAAGGTATAGTTTCGATATTTATGCCGGGCCTCGTAGGCATCGTTGCCGACCGGTGGATGCAGGCACAGAAGGTTCTGAGCCTCTGCCAGCTTCTTGCGGGCGCGTTCATGCTTGCCGCGGGTCTCTACGGTCTTGGAACGGCTGAACCGGAGTTTGGCGTTCTCTTCAGCCTCTACACGCTGTCGGTAGCCTTCTTTATGCCTACGATCGGCCTGAGCAACGCTGTGGCCTACTCGGCGCTGGAGGGTGCGGGGCTTGACTCGGTGAAGCACTTTCCTCCGATCCGCGTTTTCGGGACTGTGGGCTTTATCTGCGCGATGCTGTTAGTGAACTTCACGGGCTTCCAGAATACGGCGATGCAGCTTGTTTGCTCGGGCATCCTGAGCTTCTGCCTTGCGGCTTACGCACTGACGATGCCTAAATGCCCGGTGACGAAGAGCAATGGGAACAAGGGCCTTGCGAGCACCCTTGGACTTGACGCGTTCAGCCTGTTCAAGGACCGCCGGATGGCCGGCTTCTTCCTTTTCAGCATGTGTCTTGGCGTGTCGCTGCAGATCACGAACGGGTTTGCCAACCCGTTTATCCAGAGCTTCCGCCACCTGCCCGAGTATGCAGGGACTTTCGGGGTGAAGAACGCCAATGCGCTGATTTCACTCTCGCAGATGAGCGAAACACTGTGTATCCTCCTGATACCCTTCTTCCTGAAGCGCTTCGGCATCAAGACGGTGATGCTTATGGCGATGTTCGCGTGGGTTCTGCGCTTCGGATTCTTCGGGATAGGCAACCCCGGCTCGGGGGTATGGCTGTTTATTCTCTCGATGATCGTGTACGGTGTGGCTTTTGACTTCTTCAATGTGTCGGGCTCGCTGTATGTGGACCAGCAGACAAGCGTGGAGATGCGCTCGTCGGCGCAGGGCCTATTCATGATAATGACCAATGGTATAGGCGCGACTCTCGGCACCTTGGGGGCGCAGGCCGTGGTGAACCACTACGTGTTCTCGCAGCCCGAGGGCGAGTCTCAGATTGCGGGCTGGAGCACGTCGTGGCTGATTTTCGCGGGCTACTCGCTTGTGGTGGCCATTCTGTTCCTGCTGCTGTTCAAGGACAACAAAAAGAATGAAAGCAAGTCGGCAATCGAGGCTGCGGAGGCAGCCGCTGCCGGAGACGACGCTATCTGAGGATGATACGCTTCTATTGTCCGGAGCTTGAACCGGGAATGACAAGCGCGCGCCTGCCGGAGAGCGATTCGCAGCACTGCATCAGGGTGCTTCGGATGGGTCTTGGCGACGAGCTGGAGGCCACCGACGGGCGCGGGCACGTATACCGCTGCCGCATCTCCGCTCCTCACCCCAAACGGACGGAGCTGGAGATAATGGAATGCCGGGAGCTGCCGAAGGTGTGGGGGCCTCGGATAACGGTGGCAGTGGCTCCGACGAAGCATCTCGACCGGATGGAGTGGCTGGTGGAAAAGCTCGTAGAGGTAGGCGTGGACAGGATAGTGGCCGTGAGATGCCGACGCTCGGAAAGAAAAGAGCTGAAGCGAGAGCGCCTTGAGAAAATAGCAGTCGCGGCCATGAAGCAATCGCTGAAGGGTATTCTCCCGGAAGTGGATGAGCTGACGTCACTCGAGGACTTCCTGCGGGAATGCTCGAAGACAGAGTGCCAGAAATTTATAGGCTACTGCGATGCGACGACCGAACGAGTTCTACTTGCGAAGGCTTACAATCCGGGGGCGGACGCGACGATACTGATAGGTCCGGAAGGCGACTTCACGCCAGAGGAAGTGGAAGCGGCACTTGCAGCAGGTTTTGAAGCTGCGACGATGGGCGACAATCGCTTACGGACTGAAACGGCGGCCCTCGTAGGGGCGGACACGATCCACATAATAAACCAACGATTCTTATAACAAAAAATGAGCGATATACTTAAGTACCTTGAGGGCTCGCGGAGGGGTAATTTCTTCCTACTGGCGGGGCCATGCGTAATCGAGGGCGAGGCAATGGCTCTGGATATAGCTGAAAATGTGAAAGCTATATGCTCGAGACTTGATATTCCGTATGTCTTCAAAGGGAGCTACCGGAAGGCAAACCGTTCGCGGAGGGACTCGTTCACGGGAATAGGCGACGAGAAGGCTCTGAAAATCCTGAGAAAAGTGCGGGAAGAACTCGGGGTGCCTGTAGTGACGGACATCCACGAGGGCAGCGAAGCCGCCATGGCCGCGGAATATGTGGACATACTCCAAATTCCGGCCTTCCTCTGTCGCCAGACCGAGCTTCTTGAAGCGGCAGCGCGCACGGGAAAGATGGTTAACATCAAGAAAGGACAGTTTCTCGCCCCTGAGGCAATGAAATTCGCTGTGGAGAAAGTGAGATGCGCGGGGAACGAGCAGGTGGCTGTAACGGAACGGGGGACGACCTTCGGCTACGGCGACCTTGTGGTGGACTTCCGCGGCATCCCTGAGATGCAGGCGGCGACAGGGGCACCCGTAATCATGGACATCACCCACAGCCTGCAGCAACCGAACCAGAGTTCGGGTGTAACCGGGGGTCGTCCGGAACTGATAGAGACCATGGGACGCGCGGCCATAGCCTGCGGCGCCGACGGAATATTCATAGAGACCCACTGGAATCCGGCTGAGGCCAAGAGCGACGGGGCGAACATGCTTGCCCTTGACCGCCTTGAAAAGCTTCTTGAGCACCTCAGCGCGTTGAGAATGACGGTGAACAGTTTTTAAAATAGTAAAAGAGAATATGAAAATTCGCCAAATATTGACACTTGCGGTGCTTGCCGGCGCCGGCGCCCTCGCCTCCGGGCAGGGGAGCATCACCAATCCCGTAACGCAGGCAGCCGTGCGTGCCTACACGGAAGAAATCAGGGAGAATCCTCAAAACTACAACGCACTCTTGGGGCGCGGCAACGAATACTACCAGCACGACGACTACGTGCGGGCGCTCGAGGACTTTACGGAGGCCCTGAAGTATGCTCCCGCCAAGGGCGAGGACATGGGAACGCGAATGCAGCTGCTGCTCCTGCGGGCCGACATCTACAACCAGACCAAACGCCCGGAGCAGGCATTGGCGGACCTCGAGGAAGCGTACAGGCTCGCACCTGATTCGTACGCCATCATCTACCAGAAGGCTAACACAGAGTTTGTGTTAGGGAAATATGCAGCCGCGGATGCCGACTACAAGCGCCTGCGCGCGCTGAACCCGCGCAGCGTGGAAAGCCTGATAGGGCAGGCACGGGTGGCAGTGAAGCAGAATAATTTGGGCATAGCCAACGAGCTGCTTGCCCAGGCCGTGGCGCTTGACCCGAACAACGGTGACACCTTCGTGAGACGGGCTTCGGTGAGAAAGATGATGGGCGACCACAATGGCGCGGTGGACGATCTCATTCTTGCCATCAGCACGAACGACCCGCGGCCGAACGATGCGCTGCAGGAGCTGGTCGAGTACGGAAACACGAACTATGCAGCCGTAATAGCCGGGCTTACGAACACCATGCAGGCCGCCCCGACAAACGCGATGTTTCCCTATCTGCGGGCGATGATAGCGCAGAGCCACTACAAATATCTCGCGGCACTGACGGACTATAAGTATATCATCGACAAGGGGCTCTACAACTACCACGGCATCTATGCCTCGATGGCTGAATGCCAGTATGCACTGGGGCTCTACGACGCAGCGCTCGAGAGCATAGACACGGCGCTGGGGATGACGCGGGGCCAGGCCGGCTACTTCGCTGTTCGCTCGCGCATACTTCTGGCACTGGACCGGGCTGAAGGAGCCCGCACGGCGGCTGAGGCGGGGCTGCTTGTGGACAGCTCGAACACGGCATGTCTCGAAGCCTTGGGTCTTGCCCGGGTGGGTTTGGAAGACTACAGCCAGGCATCGGCGGCACTGGGAGAGGCCTCGATGAACAATTCCGACGAGCCCCTGCCGCTGATTCTCCGGGCGTGGGTTTCGGAAAAATATCTCAAGCTCGACGATGCCGCGCGAGGGATGCTGCAGCAGGTTGCGGACATGGACCACTTCTATCTCGACGACGTGCGCTCGCTGCGCGGGTTCGCGCTCTTAGGCCTCGGGGAGAAGGAGAAGGCACTGGCGTGGATAAAGAACATTCTTGACACGGCGGAGGATCCCGACGGGATGGTGAACTACTATGCGACGTGTCTTTACGCACAGGCCGGCGAGCCGGATGAGGCGCTGAAATGCATGGAACGCTCGCTGGAGAAAGGATATGCCGACTACCACAACTGGATGGATGCGAAATACGGGCCCGTGAATCCCGGGACACTCCGCGACGAGCTTCGCTTCCTGAACCTTCTTCAGCGCTACGACATAATCTTCGGACGATAAACCACCCAAACCGAACGGAAATGAAAGGACTGATTGCTATAATCGCCACAGGGGCCCTGCTGCTCGCGGGGGGCTGCTCGAAAGGTCCGAAGGAACTTCGGAGCTACGACTTAACGGTCGGCCCTAAGAAATACACAGTAAAGGTATACTCGGACAGCACGACGACGCTGTCGTATGGGGGACACGTGCGTCTGGCGGGCCGCTACGACACGATCTATCCCTTCGAGGTGAACGGGCGGCACTATCTGGGCATCGATGACTACGACGACATGATGAGCGTGTACACGCCCGAACTGCGGGAGCTTATGCCGTTTTCGCTGGGCATCCGGGATGTGTTCATCGTGGGAGATGAGGATGGGGGACGCCACGGATTTATGTACCGCCGACCCGAGGGGAAGTACGGCCTGCTTGACGAAGACATGCGGCAGGTTTACAGGGCGGTTTATGACAGCATCGCATTGTGCGCCGACCTTTTCCAACGGAATTTCAAGGACAGCCGAGGCAACACGATAAGCGTAACGGACACGGTGGAATACGTGCGACTTCTGGATGAGGGGCGCCGCGGAATAGGAGACATGAGCGGTCGGATCCTTGTGCCGATTCAGGCCTGCGACCGGATAGGGGTCTATGCCGAACACTATTTCAGCGACCCGAACAGCGCGGAAAGCCGGGAATATTTGCCTATCCGCCATGGGGGAAGCTACGGCGACAGCGAGGCCGTGATGGGCTATGCGGTGGTGAATGACGATACGTTCAGTTTCTACGGTCTTGACGGAACCCTGATAGTGCCTCCCGGGGCGATAGAAGCCTTTCCGGTTTACTGGGACGACCCGAAGGACAGCCGCTACTGGCTTGCGTACTACCGCGATACGGCCGACGGGACGCAGATGGAGGGGGTGTTCCGCACAGACGGGACACCGATTATCCAGCCCCGGCATCACCTCGGTCAGCGAATCTACCTGAGAGGGGAGGACAAGCAGGTGAGCGAGGGCCGATACCCGCACGATATAATGATAGCGACAAGGTTTGAGAAGATGAAAACGATATATGAGTACTTCGACTACGAAGGCAAGAAGATAAACTGAAAATCACAAGACCATGGAAAAACGAATAATAGAATGCGTGCCCAACTTCAGCGAGGGTCGCGACAAGACAATAATCGAGGCGATAGCATCGACAATCCGCGAGAGCGAGGGCGTGCGTCTTCTTGACGTGGACCCGGGGGAGGCCACGAACCGCACGGTGATGACCTTCGTGGGCGAGCCAGAGGCAGTGGTAAAAGCAGCTTTCAAGGCAGTGAAGAAGGCATCGGAACTTATAGACATGAGCAAGCACCACGGGGCGCATCCCCGCATGGGCGCGACGGACGTTCTGCCTCTTATACCTGTATCGGGAATTACGCTCGAAGAGTGCGCTGAGCTTGCGCGCAAGCTCGGGAAAAGGATAGCCGAAGAGCTCGGTATTCCCGTCTACGCCTACGAGGCGGCATCGCTGCGCCCGGGGCGCAAGAATCTGGCGGTGTGCCGTCAGGGCGAGTATGAAGGCCTTGCCGAACGCTTGGGAAAGGAAGCGGACGGGGCCGACTTCGGCGACCGGCCCTTCGACGAGGCCATCGCGAAGACCGGGGCTACGGCCGTGGGAGCGCGTGATTTTCTGATAGCCGTGAACTACAACCTGAACACGACGAGCACCCGGAGAGCCAATGCGATAGCCTTCGACGTGCGCGAGAAAGGGC
The DNA here is from genome assembly GCA_947176295.1 of uncultured Porphyromonadaceae bacterium. Classification (GTDB taxonomy): domain Bacteria; phylum Bacteroidota; class Bacteroidia; order Bacteroidales; family Muribaculaceae; genus CAG-873. The sequence goes on along the minus strand of CAMWQB010000045.1, from coordinate 8,254 downwards.
GTCCGAAGCGCGAAGGGGGTAAGCCTAACGGCAAGCCGATGAAGGACGCGGAGGGAAATACGATAATGCTGCCCGGGACGCTTCCCGGGACGAAGGCGATAGGATGGTATATCGACGAATACGGGATTGCGCAGGTGTCGATGAACATCACGGACATAAGCAAGACGCCTCTCCACAAGGCTTTCGACGAGGTGTGTCGCGCGGCAGCCGCACGCGGGTTGCGCGTAACGGGGGCTGAAATAGTGGGTCTCGTGCCCAAGCGGACGCTTGTGGATGCAGGCAAGCACTACCTGCGGATGCAGCAGCGCTCGACGGGCATCCCTGAGGAGGAAATCATCCGGATAGCCATCCGCTCGATGGGTCTTGACCAGCTCGCGCCCTTCAATCCGCGCGAAAAGGTTGTGGAGTATATGCTCGAAGATGCCGAGCCTAAGGAGAAGCGCCTGACGGACATGAGCCTGCGGGCATTCGCCGACGAGACAGCTTCAGAGAGCCCGGCGCCCGGCGGGGGCTCTATTGCCGCCTACATGGGGACACTTGCAGCGGCTCTTGGAACGATGGTGGCGAACCTATCGGCCCACAAGGCCGGCTGGGACGAGCGCTGGGAAGAATTTTCGGACGCGGCCGAGGAAGGCCGACGCCTCCTGGAGACGCTCCGGGGCCTCGTGAACGAGGACACGGCAGCCTTCAACCGGGTGATGAGCGCGTTCCAGATGCCCAAGGCGACGGAAGAGGAGAAAGCCGCGCGGACTGCGGCCATCGAGGCGGCGACGCTCTATGCGGCTGAGGTGCCCCTGCGGACGATGCGCGCGGCCTCGGAAACGTTCCCGCTGCTGAAGCGGATGGCCGAGACGGGAAACCCTGCGAGCGTGAGCGATGCGTGCGTCGGAGCCCTTGCGGCTCGCGCGGCCGTGCTGGGCGCGGGCCTGAACGTGCGGATAAATGCGGCGTCGCTGAGCGACAAGAGCGCAGCCGCGCCTCTGCTTGTGGAGGCTGCGTCGCTCGAGGCTGCGGCCAATGCAGCCGAGGCCGAGGTGATGAAATGTTTCAAACATTAAGAGCGAAAGGAATGTCGACAGATTTCAAAACAGCCATACGCGCCGGAATCCCGGCAACGCTGCCTGCAGAGCGGGCCTACGACCCGGAGGTGAACCACGCTCCGCGTCGCAAACAGATACTGACGCCTGCGGAGGAGAAGCTGGCGCTGCGGAATGCCCTGCGGTATTTTCCCCGGGAGCTGCACAAGGAGCTGGCTCCTGAGTTCATGAAAGAACTGCGGGACTACGGGCGCATCTATATGTATCGCTTCCGCCCGACTTACGAAATGTATGCGCGTCCTGTGGAGGAATATCCTGCACGCTCGCGAGAGGCAGCGGCGATAATGATGATGATCCAGAACAATCTGGACCCGAGAGTGGCGCAACACCCCCATGAACTCATAACCTACGGTGGAAACGGGGCCGTGTTCCAGAACTGGGCACAGTATCTCCTGACGATGCAGTATCTTTCGGAGATGACTGACGAGCAGACGCTTGTGATGTACTCGGGGCATCCTTTAGGCCTGTTTCCCTCGCACAAGGGGGCGCCTCGGGTGGTGGTGACGAACGGAATGGTGATACCGAACCACTCGAAGGCCGACGACTGGGAGCGGATGAACGCGCTGGGCGTGTCGCAATACGGGCAGATGACGGCGGGGTCATATATGTATATCGGACCTCAGGGAATCGTGCACGGCACGACCATCACGGTGCTGAACGCCGGACGCCGGCGGCTCCGCGAAGGGGCTGAAAGCCTCGGCGGAATGCTCTTTGTGTCGGCGGGTCTCGGTGGGATGAGCGGAGCACAGCCCAAGGCGGGGAATATTGCCGGGGTTGTGAGCATCATCGCCGAGGTGAACCCGAAGGCAGTGGCCACGCGGCACAGTCAGGGCTGGGTGGACGAGGTGTATACCGACCTGGATTCGCTGCTTGACCGCGCCCGGAAGGCTCGCGAGGCTCGCGAGGCCGTGTCGCTTGCCTATCAGGGCAATGTGGTGGACCTTTGGGAGCGTTTAGCTGCCGAAGGCGTGAAGGTTGACCTGGGGTCGGACCAGACCTCGCTTCACAATCCGTGGGCCGGGGGCTACTACCCTGCCGGGCTGAGCTTCGAAGAGGCGAAGCGGATGATGGCCGAGGAGCCCGAGGAATTCAAGAAGCGCGTGCAGGAGTCGCTGCGGCGTCAGGTTGCGGCAATCAACAAGCTGACGGCAGGGGGGATGTATTTCTTCGACTACGGGAATGCGTTCCTCCTGGAGGCCTCCCGGGCCGGGGCGGACATCATGGCCGAGGACGGGGCGGGATTCCGGTATCCGTCGTATGTGCAGGATATAATGGGTCCGCTGTTCTTTGACTACGGCTTCGGGCCTTTCCGCTGGGTGTGCGCATCGGGGAAGGCCGAGGACCTGGAGATGACGGACGCCATCGCGGCCGAGGTGCTCGAGGAGATGATGAAGGAGAGCCCCGAGGATATCCGCGGACAGCTTGGCGACAACCTCCACTGGATCCGCGAGGCCGGGCGCAACAGGCTGGTGGTGGGCTCGCAGGCCCGCATCCTCTATGCCGACGCCGAGGGGCGCACGCGGATAGCGCTGGCCTTCAACGAAGCAATTCGCGACGGACGCCTGAGCGGACCTGTGGTCCTGGGTCGCGACCACCACGATGTGTCGGGGACAGATTCGCCTTACCGCGAGACGTCGAACATTTACGACGGGTCGCAGTTTACGGCCGATATGGCGGTTCATAACGTGATAGGCGACGCCTTCCGCGGGGCCACGTGGGTGAGCATCCACAACGGCGGCGGCGTTGGCTGGGGCGAAGTGATAAACGGAGGCTTCGGAATGGTGATTGACGGGACGGAGGAAAGCGCGCGGCGTATCCGCGAGATGCTGTTCTGGGACGTGAACAACGGCATAGCCCGACGGTCGTGGGCCCGCAACGGCGGAGCGATGGACGCAATCCGGCGGGAGATGGCCCGGACGCCGGGACTGAAGGTGACGATGCCTTCGATTGTGGACGACGAGCTCCTGAATCTATAACGCACTGATATTTAGAAAACGAAAGACATATCCATGACGACACACTATATATCTCCTGCCCCGCTGAGCATAGAGCGTGCGGGCGAAATTCTTGAAAAAGAGATGCGGCTGGAGCTGAGCGCCGAGAGCGTGGCTCTGATAGAACGCTGCCGGAATTTTCTGGACGAAAAGATAGCGAGCTGCGAGCATCCGATCTACGGCATCACGACGGGCTTCGGGTCGCTGTGCAACATCTCGATAGGGGAAGACGACCTGACGCGGCTGCAGGAGAACCTTGTGAAGAGCCATGCCTGCGGGCTGGGGGAACGTGTGAACAGGGACATCGTGCGGCTGATGCTGCTGCTGAAGGTGGTGTCGCTGTCGTTCGGCAATTCGGGTGTTCAGCTGTCGACGGTGCAACGGCTCGTGGACTTCTTCAACGAGGGCATCACGCCTGTAGTCTACAGCCAAGGCTCGCTCGGAGCGTCGGGCGATCTGGCGCCGCTGGCGAATATGTGCCTTCCGCTATTGGGGCTCGGGCTGGTGGAGCACAAGGGAGCCGTGCGAGAGGCGCGGGAGGTTCTTGAGGAGTATGGCTGGGAGGCTGTTCACCTGAAATCGAAGGAGGGTCTGGCTCTTCTGAACGGAACGCAATTTATGAGCGCGCACGCCGTGTATGCCATTCTGAAAGCCCGGAAGCTGAGCGCTCTCGCGGATAAAATCGGGGCACTGAGCCTTGATGCTTTCGACGGGCGAATCGAGCCCTTCGGAGACGAGGTGAACGCCGTGCGTCCGCACCCGGGGCAGCTTGCAACGGCGCGGGCCGTGCGCGGATGGCTCGAGGGCTCGGAACTTATCCGGCAGCCGAAGAAGCACGTGCAGGACCCCTACTCTTTCCGCTGCATGCCACAGGTGCACGGAGCCGTGAAGGATGCGCTGAGCTACACGGGGCATGTGATAGAAATAGAAATAAACAGCCCGACGGACAATCCGACCATCTTCCCTGATGAGGACATAATCGTGTCGGCGGGCAACTTCCACGGCGAGCCGATAGCTATCCCGATGGACTACCTTGCGGTGGCGATGGCAGAATTGGGGAGCATCTCGGAGCGGAGAATCTACAAGCTGATTTCGGGCACGAGGGGGCTGCCCTCGTTCCTGGTGGCTAACCCGGGGGTGAACTCCGGCTTCATGATTCCGCAATATGCGGCGGCGTCGGTGGTGAACCAGTCGAAGGGCCTGTGCTGGCCGACAAGCTGCGACACGATTCCGTCGTCGCAGGGGCAGGAAGACCACGTGAGTATGGGTGCCAATTCGGCGACTAAGCTCTGCCGTATAGTGGAGAACACGGAAAGAATCCTGGCGATAGAGCTGTTTAACGCGAGCCAGGCCCTTGACCTGCGGCGTCCGCTGAAGACCTCGCCACGGCTTGAGGAGTGGCACAAGGCTTACCGACGCGAGGTGCCTTTTATAGTGAATGACGAGGTGATGTCGCCTCTGATTGAACGTTCGATTGAATTTATCCGGAAACATGCTGATTTATAATATAGGACGCCTGTGGGGCCACGACCCCGCAGGCGCTTTGCGTTATCGCCGGGGAGCGGATGTGAATGCGGTTGAGTATATGGAACATGCGTGGCTTGAATTCGACGCTCAGACGGGCCTGATAACCGGTACGGGAACACGGAAGGCGATGCCTGCTCCGGAGGAAGGGGATCTGGATGCGCGCGGAGGCTGGGTGTTTCCGAGCTTCTGCGATTCGCACACGCACGTGATCTACGCCGGGAGCCGCGAGGGAGAGTTCCGCGACAAAATCGATGGCCTGAGCTACGAGGAGATTGCACAGCGCGGCGGGGGCATCCTGAACAGCGCAGACCGGCTGCACGAGGCGACGGAAGACGAGCTTCTTGCGGGGGCGATGGAGCGCGTGGAGGCTATGATGCACGCGGGCACGGGGGCTATCGAGATAAAGAGCGGCTACGGGCTGACGACGGCGGATGAACTTAAGATGCTGCGTGTTGCGGCCCGCATCCGGGAATCGGTGGAGGCGGAGGTGAAGATTACTTTTCTCGGGGCGCATGCCGTGGGGCGGGCGTATGCAGGGAGACAGGGCGAATATGTGGACCTGGTGATCGGAGAAATGCTTCCGGCAGTTGCGGCGGAGGGGCTTGCGGAGTATGTGGACGTGTTCTGCGACCGGGGGTTCTTTTCGGCCGAGGAGACGGCTCGCATTCTGGAGGCAGCGGCGCGCTACGGGCTGCGGGGGAAAATCCACGGCGACGAGCTTGCCCGAAGCGGAGGCACGGAAGCGGCAGTTGGGGCGGGGGCGCTGAGCGTGGACCATCTTGAGAATGCCGGGGAGGCGCAGATAGCGCTGTTAGCGGGGTCGGAAACGTGTGCAACGATGCTGCCGGGGGCCTCATTCTTCTCGGGACTGCCCTATGGCCCTGCTCGCAGGGCTATGGACGAGGGGTGTATCGTGGCGCTTGCTTCGGACTATAATCCGGGGTCGTCGCCATCGGGCGACATGCGGATGGTGATGAGCCTGGGCTGCATAAAGATGAAGCTGACGCCGGAACGGGCGCTGAATGCGACGACCATCAACGGGGCATACGCGATGGGGGTGAGCGACATCTGCGGGGCGCTTGGGCCGGGACGGGCGGCTAATTTCTTCATAACGCGTGAGCTGCCGGATCTTGCCTATCTTCCGTATGCCTACACAGAGCCGCTGATCCGGGAATGTCGAGTTCGCGGTCGGAAAGTGTAGAGAGGTATTTGATTTTTCGGGAAGATTTCGTAACTTTGCGGAAAGGTAACAAAGACGGAGCATACCAAGCATTAAACAAATAAAAATCAATAAATTAATCAAAATCAGAGAAGCATGAAAAAACAACTACTTGCACTTGCTTTGGCTGCGATGACTACCCTTGCAGGCATAGCTCAAGAATCTGTTGCTTTCGTGGCCGGAACCGCTACCTACAGCGGCACGGGCACACAGCAGAAGATTACCGGTAACGTTGCCGGGAACAGCTACACTCAGGACAACATCAAGATTGAGTTTGTAAAAAACAACAACAACACTTCCAACGTGAACGGCGCCCTATTCCGTTGGTATGCAAATGACGAAATCATCGTTACGCCTCTGAACGGCGCCGTCGTAACGTCGGTATCGTTTCTTCAGGTTGGTACTTCTTATACAAGCACTTCTCTCACCTGCGGAAGCACGTCACTTGCAAGCGGCACGACACGCACCTGGACAGGCAAAAGCGCGAATAGCTTGACCTTCAAGGCCGGAGCACAGATTCGTTTCGGTGTGTTGGAAGTTAGCTACAAGATGTCGGCTCCTGCTGCAGTTGCCAAGCCTGAAATTACGGTAACGGAGGGCGAAGAGAGCTACAGCGTGGCTATCTCCTGCGAAACTGAGGGAGCGGAGATTTACTACACTCTCGATGGCACCGAACCTACGGCTGCATCCGACAAGTATACGGCACCCTTCGAACTCTGGGGGGGCAACTACACGGTGATGGCTGTGGCTATCAAGGGCGAAGACAAGTCGCTGACGGCGAGCCAGACGGTTGCTGTGCCGATGGTTCTTGATGACTTCTCGGGCCTTGCCGGTGCAGACGAGGACATGCTCAACGAGATGGGCGGCGAGGTGAAATTCATCGTCAAGGGCAAGATGACCTACGTATGGCAGGGGAACAACAACCTCTATCTGACGGACGGCACTTACAATCTGAAGCTCTTTGGCTATGACCAGCCTACTTATGCTGCCGGGGACACCTTCACGAAGCTTGAAGGCACGTACAGCTATCGCTACGGGCAGCCTCAGGTATCTAACTTCACGCTCAGCGCCGCAGTGGCCGGCACGAACGTGATAAAGCCCGTGGAAATCGAGAGCGCAGCTGAAATCGCCGCTAACGCCGACAACCATTGGTATACGATCAAGGGCGTGGAAATCAAATCTGTAAGTGGCAAGAATGCAACTCTCGTGGATGCCGAAGGCAACACGGCTGCACTCTACAACGACCTCGGCTGCGAAGGCTTTGTTGCAGGCACGAATCTGACTGTTACGGGCTTCGTTGGCTTGTACAACACGAACGTGCAGTTCCTCCCGACTTCGATTGTGAACGAGGCCGGCGAAGAGGTAGTTGCCGCACCTGTGTTCAACCTGGAAGACGGCGCATACACGGAAGGCACCGAAATCGTGATAAGCTGCGCAACCGAAGGCGCCACGATTCACTATGCTGTGAACGGCGGGGACATGGAATCGGCTGCTTCTCCCGTGGTTCTGACGCTGACTGAGGAAATGAGCATCGAGGCCTTTGCCGAGAAGGAAGGCCTTGGCGACAGCGAAATCGTAACAGCAAGCTACACCATCAAGGCAGAAGAACCTATCGAAGGCACAACGGCAGTGTTTGATTTCACGAGCGCAGATGCATTCGGAAAGATTGAGACCTCGGTAGTATATCCGGCATCGGGCAAGAATACGCCTGTCAACGATGTAGAAATGAACGTGAACGGAGTTTCCTTCGTTCCGAGCAAGGCTCAAGGTGGCACCAATCCGGCTATCTACTACAATGGTTTTGCTCTACGCATGTATAAGAAAAATACAATGACCTTCACTATCCAGCCCGGATATATTATCAACAAGATTACCTTCACCTATCCGTCCGGCTATCCTCTTACAATGGAGGGCGTAACCGACGGCGTATGGACTCGTCCGGAGGTTGCTACTCAGGCTGAGGACAATGGTGCAGTTGTTCTTACGGTATCTGACACCGCAAACGGTCGCATTGCGTCGATTGCAGTTGACTTCGAAAAGATTGATACGGGCATCGAGGCTGTAGAGGTTGAGGAAGGCGCAGCTGCAGTTTACTACAACCTGCAGGGTGTTCGGGTTGAGAATCCTTCGAACGGTCTCTACATCCGCGTTGCGGGCAATAGCGCAAGCAAGGTTTTCGTTCGGTAATTCTCTGAGAGATATAGATAGTTTTTCGGCCGGGGGCGTTGCCTCCGGCCGAATTTTTTTGTTGTTTTTTGAGGGGATGGTTAGGGAGAAGGTGGCATCCTTCCGTTGCGGACATTCCTTGGGAATGTCCCTACAAATAATGGGGGGACACGGCGGGCGGGACGGGCGTTTGGGGGAGTGTAATGGTGGACGCGTGAGGGGCCGGACACGTCGGGCGGGCGTGGGGTTTG
>CAMWQB010000044.1 GCA_947176295.1 uncultured Porphyromonadaceae bacterium | reverse complement strand
ATCGAAGACATCTGGCCCGACTACCCCACCAAAGACGACTTCCTCTTCAACGAAGAAGAATATTAAAATAATGTTTTAAATTGAGGTGTCGTTCGGGTTTGAACCGTGTCGACACCTCAAACACATATTTCCCTCAGAGATAACTCAACTCACAATAAACATAGAGGATAAATCAATACTCCCACATCTTAAGAAGATTCTTAATGCAATTGAAGGAGTATCTATCGAAACTCCCCGCAAGAAGCTCAAAAAGAGCGGCATCGAAAAAGCCTACGAGGATATCCGTGCCGGGCGTGTAACTCATAACGATAATGTAGCCGAACTGTTCGACGCATTTGGCATTTGAGCTATTCTGTAGACACAACGCGGCATTTTGATAAAGCTCTTAAAAAGTGCATAAAGCGTGGCCTTGATATGGCTAAATTTAAAGCGTCAGAATCTTAGCAGAAAATGGAGCTCTTCCGGCCCAATATCGTCCTCACAAACTCTCGGGTAAATTTAGCAACGCATGGGAGTGCCATATCGAGCCTGATTGGTTACTGGTATGGGAACAGAATGACACTGAACTCATTCTTCTCCTGATTGACACAGGCACTCATTCCAATTTATTCGGGTAAAAATAGCTCAGTTATGATGTATTGAGCTGGTCGGGCAACGATTGTTTTTCAACCTGCACGACAGTCATCTCTCCCACCCTTTATCTACCACTTTATCGAGTTCTGCAGGATTTTATTCCTAATATCCAAATTCATTAGTAATTTTGCAATATCTTAGACCTGCTTGTCTATTCTCAAAATTCTTGAGATAGGCAACGGAATATCAAACAATTTTTCTTCGACGAGGGAAACTACAATGGAAGCCATATCAAAAGAAGCGTGTGCGAAGACAGTCCTTCTCTTCGTTCATGGGATAGTGGGAAACAACCGGTTTTTTGATTTCCTGCTGCCCCTGGTCCAGGATAAATATGAGGTTGCTTTTGTAGATCTTAAAGGGCACGGAGGCAACGCTCTCGATTTTTCAAAGGCGTCTATGGAGCAATGGAAAACTCAGGTAGAGAAGGCGGTAGAGAATCTGTCGCGACGCTTTAGCCGTATCGTAGGGGTTGGCCACTCGATGGGGTGTCTTCTTCTGATGGAGCAGGCGGCCTTAGGCCTTATGTCCGGTTTGTTTTTGCTCAATCCTCCAATGCGAATATCCCCCAAAATACGTATGTTTTCGAATATTCTCAAGGTCGCCACAGGAAATCTGCTGAACGACCCCGTGGCTGCCGCGGCCAAAAAAGCATATAGTATCTCATTTGACTTCAATCCCCTGCATTACTACGGCTGGCCAAGTCGCTATCTTGAACTGTTCGCAGAGGCTAAAAGAGCGAAAAAGAATTTGATACCCTGTATTCAAATCCCTGTTGATGTCATACTCTCACGTCGCGACGAGATGGTGTCTCCATCCTCTGCTGAAGTGCTCGCCAATCTGCCGGATGTCAAGATGACAATATTACCCAACTCTACCCATTACTATTATCCGGCAGAAGATCGAAAGCAGATAGAAGTCGAATTCCGCCACTTCTTATTCCAACAATCAAAACACCATTAGAATCTCTCAAACGTTTTTTACAAAGCTGAAAAAAGTATACGGAAATAACTGTCCGGAGCGGCTTATTTGCCCGGGGTGTGTAATTTTTGGAGCTCGGAGCGGAAGGAAGCGCCCACGGGAATTTCGACTGTCATGGACTCGGGCGGCGGGGATTGCAGGATGGCCGTCGTACTGTCGTACGATTTTATGCACAACATGTTGATGACATATGATTTATGAATTCTCAGAAAGCGATTCTCCGGAAGGCGCTCAAGCAGCGACTTGATAGTTATGCGGGAGACGATGCACTCGGAATCCGTGTGAATCTTCACATAATCCTTCACCCCCTCGATATATAATATACTGCCCGGATCGATCTTCACAAATTTGCGATCCGCACGCAGGATGAGCATCGAAGAGGCCTCAGCGGACCCTTGCAGACGCCTTGCATCCATTCTCAACTGCGACTTCCTGACGGCGCGGTCAAATCTTGTCGCATCGATGGGCTTCAGCAGATAATCCACAGCATCGAGGTCGTAGCTGCGGGCTGCATATTCCGAATAAGCGGTGGTGAAAACCACCATCGTGGAAGAAGGAAACCGGGCCGCGAGGTCGATACCCTTGATGCCCGGCATCTCGATATCCAGCAAAACGAGATCCGCCGAATTTTCCTCAAGCCATTCCAAAGCCTCGTGCGGCCCGGGGGAGACAGCCTCCAGTCTGAGGTCGGGATGCCCTGCAGCCAACAACGCCAAGCCCCGGCGAGCGATAGGCTCGTCGTCAACAATTATGCATCGCAGTGGATCTCTGTTCGTTGCAGAGACCTGTAGAAGCGACATAGAGTTATCCATGATAAGAATAAAACGAATGTCATGGAAAATATTGTATAACAAAGCCCGGAAAAGCGACGAACATCCATTTAAAAGCGACAAACGATTATCCCGTCTGACGAAAAGAAGCTAATTTTGCAGCGTGAAAAAGATTGTTGTAAATTTCATTCTCTGGATACTTTTCTCCCTGATGCAGTGTGGCCCGATTGTTGGGACACTCGAATATGGAGATAGCGGCCCGATGGAGACTTTATGGCTGATGGCCCCATTCTCGTTGCTTTGTCTCGCCCTGGTGGTCATCACCACGTGCTATGCGGTGCCCCGGCTTCTCCTTCGCCGGAAATGGGGGCTCTATGCTTCGCTGGAATTCTGCATGGCATATATAATCTCCCTCATCGAGCAAATCATAATCGCCTACATCTGGACTGAATGGGAGATAATCCCACCCGAACACAAGCTCAACTGGGGCTGGCTCGCCGTCAATACACTATGCAACTCGCTCATGCTCTTCTTTACGCTCCTGGCGGTGGGAGGGTGGTATTTGTTCGACTCCGCCCGAAGCGATCTTAAGAAAGAACAGACACTCTCCGAACGCATTGAGAGCTATATGGCAGCCGTGAAGCGGCTGCTCCGTCCCGAAGCCCTCTCCGCACGCCTTGAAGAAATCGCCGACAAGGTGGAACAATACCCGCAACAAGCTGAAAAGGATATAAATGAACTCGCATCCGAGCTCCGGGAGAGCCTCTACAATCTTCCCTTAGCTCCCACAATTGCTAAGGAAACATCCGTCGAGGATAAGGAAAATCGCAAATTCAACCGTTGGCTTACATCCCGCCGTTATCATGCCGCACGCGTCCTAATCCTCCAGCTTTCACTGATAGGCATCTGCTTCGGAGCCTTCTTCGCAACTCCCGACGGGCCTGAGTTCGGCGCCCGCCTATGGGGCTTCCTTGTGCTGCTGGCAATGTTCGAAATAATTGCAGCTGTCGACGTATTCATATTCTTCCGTTCTTTCCGCAAAAAGCGTCGCCGTGGACGCTTCATATTGGCTTCCGCGTTGCTGGCTGCCGTGATGATTCTTCCCATCCTTGCCGAGAGAGTAGCGCTCTATCTGTCAAGCCCTCAGGGGAATGATGCACTTTTCGTATTCATCACCACCCTCGCCGCCCTGGGATCGGTTCTTATGATCGTGTTCTATATAGCCGGCATAGGAGCAGTACTTCTTTATCAGGATTGGATGCTTCACACTCGACGACTTGTCTGCCTGCAGGCCTCCACCAAGCGACTTGAATATGCCAACCTCAAGAAGCAGATAAATCCGCATTTCCTCTTCAATGTGCTCAACAATGCCGGCATCCTCACAAAACTTGACGCCGGTGACGCACGCCACATCCTCCTCGAGCTTCGCCATCTCATCGATTATCAGTTCCGCGAGACCGAACGCTCAACTGCAAGCCTGACGGATACAATATCCTTCTTAAGAGCATACCTCGGGCTCGAAGCCACGCGCAGAGATATGTTCCGCTTCAAGGTCGAGTGCGAAGGCAATCCCGAAGGCATCGAGGTGCCCGCTCTTATGTATATCCCCTTTGTGGAGAATGCGGTAAAATTCGCCGAGAACAAAGCCGGAAGGAAGCTCGTGAAGGTGAGGTTCGCAATAAGCGGCTCACGCCTGCTCTTCGAGTGCGAGAACCCTGTCGAGGACGATGCTCACACGGAATTCCTGCCCTCAGCGTCCACAGAGACTATGCCTGAAGCCGGAGGCATCGGGATAGCAAATACACTGCGTCGCCTCGAATTACTCTTCGACGACGACTTCTCCTACACCGCCGGGCGCTGTGGCGATATCTACCGAATTGCCCTGGACATCCCCGTCTCCGGAAACAGCCTTTCTGAGGACTAAGCGGCCACGCGCACACACATCGCTTCCAATCGTTCAATTTTTCCAATATTCAACCAAATTTTGCGCCTATGAAACTGACAAAACTTCTTTTCCTTGCAGCCGCGTTCGTTCTTTTGACGTCCAATGCTGTATGCGCAGCCGACTATTCGGATTCAAACTTCAACTACAAGTATAACAAGACCCAGAAATTCGCCCGCGTCGAGAGCACCAAAAAGAAGACAGCAACTTCACTCACCATTCCTTCGAAAATTACGGTCGACGGAGTGTCCTATCCTGTAACCCAAATAGGTGACTACGCGCTGTCCGATCTGCACAGTCTCAAAACCATTACTATCCCCTCGTCGGTAACAGAAATCCGAAGCGGTGCTTTCAGCAATTGCTTCGAACTTCGCTCCGTTACCATCCCTTCCAAAGTTACAAAGATTGCAGCCGATTGCTTCTCTATGTGTTTGGCTCTTTCGGAAGTCAACTTGCCCAAAAATCTTGTAGAGATTGAGTCCGGAGCATTCATGTACTGCGGAAAAATCGACATCATCAACTGGCCCTCAACGCTCACAAAAGTAGGTGAGTATGCATTTTTTGACTCGAAGCTGCCGCCCTTCGTGGCGCTCCCTGCCGCCTGTGTGGAAGTCGGTGCAGAAGCATTCCGGGGCACGGATGTAGAAATGTTTCAGCTCCCCTCGAAGATGACCTCAATAGGATATATGGCCTTCGCAGACAATAGCAATCTCAAAGGAATCACCATGCCCGCATCCGTAAACTCAATCGGAGATTACGCCTTCTTCGGCAATGTAGAGCTCCTTGAAGTAACAATGCCCCAGACTATAGGGCGCCTCGGTGAAAGCGCATTCGAGCGTTGCGACAAACTGAACCACGTTATTTGGTCTCCGAGCCTCTCGGTCGTGCCAAAACGCACATTCTTCCAATGCTACGAACTGGAATGGATTACCCTCCCCGACCACGTTACATCCATCGGAGAACTGGCATTCAGCGAATGTTATCATCTGAAAGAATTTCACTTCCCGACCCAACTCAAGACAATCGGCGACTATGCTTTCGACGACAGCAACCTCGGTGAAGTCCTCTTCCCCGCAGGTCTCACCAAAATCGGTGCCGGAGCATTCAATGCCAATTCCCGCCTCGAATCCCTCACTATTCCCGCCTCTGTTGCGGAAATAGGTTCGCAGGCCTTCAACAACAATCCCCATCTCGACATTATCAAAGTTGAAAGCGCAACGCCCCCCATTCTTGGAGCCGATGGCTTTCATCAATACACCTATTTCTCAGCCCTTTTGGTGGTGCCCGCTCAGTCGGTGATGGCCTACAAGCGTGCCGCCGAGTGGTGCAACTTCCAGTACATCAACGACCGTCCCAGCGGCATAGAGCTCATCCCGGCTGCAACCGAAGAACAGGCCGACAATTCATCCGAGCTTTATGACCTCCAAGGCCGCAAAGCCGCATCAGAACGCGGATTCCGCGTCGACCCATGCACCCGCAGCGTCATCCTCAGACGATAATTCCTCTTCTCCCCCTCCCCTCCGGGCTTCCAGGAGGGGAGGGGGAGAACCTTTTGTCCCGGCGGTGTGTTATAGTTATAAAATAAGATACTATGACACGAAAAGAACTATCTGACGTTATTGCCGCCAAGGTGGCTGACGTCATCAACAATCCGGAAGTCTGGGGCGACGACCCTCAGTTAAGCATAATTCCGACTACGCTCTTGGTCGAGCTGGAGAGGTCTGAAGATGCCGACCGTGTGATCGAATACAGCGACTATGCAATCGAAGCCGACGCTGTAGAGGACGGTGATTATTCCGAGGATGCAGCCGACTTTCAGTCGGCCTCCGACCCCGAACTCTTCCCTGTAAGAACCTTAATCGACTACGCCGGGAACAAACCCGACATCAAAAAGATAAGCAAGCTGGTGGACCACTTCATCCCTCAGCGCGAAGAAAACCTCTACGCAGAATAATTCCTCCGATTACCTTTATTCTCAATCATACTATAAACACACGCAAACAGCTGCCGACATCGTAGTCGGCAGCTGTTTGTGTATTGTCGTTTTGTTTTAGCTCCCTGCTTATATCACTCCCCCGTGCGCCATACGAAGGAACGGCTCTTCAGTAGCCCCACCACAAATATCACGCCCAAAATTCCGGCATTAAGGAAATAGGGGAAATCGGCCGTGTGGTTGTCGAAAACACGCTGGAAAAACTCCACGATCAGGGGCACCACCGACAGGGCTATGTAGTTGCCCGCAAGGGTGTAGGAGAAATACTTCGTCGAGAGCGCCTTGTCAGGGGCTATCTGCGTGGTCTTGTTATAGATGATAGGTTGGAACAGCCCGTAACCCAGTCCGATCAGCAGCACTCCGACAACGTAAGCCGCCATAGTGTGGAACAAACCGAGCACCAACAGGCCCGCAGCCATTATTAGGACGCAGATATACAGCCCCATGCGTCCCACCAGGCGTATATAAGGCGTAAGAGCGAAGCCGCCTATCATGGCCGTAACGTAGAACATAGCAGTGGCAATACCCACAGCCGACGTCGTCAGGCCATAATGCTTCATCGTGAAAGGCAGATAGTATGTAAACACCATCGACGTAGCCGTCAAGGCTATGTAGAGCCCAATCACACCCGCCAAAACAAGCACGGGTCGGGCAAACCTTTTCTTGGGCGGCTCGCCCCCGACAGTCTTCGCGGACGTTTTGCTTCCCTGCCCGGAGGCGGCCGGACGGATATGTCGCCGTATGAAGGTATTAGTCATAAACGGCAGCAGCAGAAGGGGAATCACAGGCACGAGATACACACAGAAGGAAGTGTGCCAGCTTATATCGGCCGCGCGCCCCACAAATATCGTTGCAAGAATCACAATGCCGTTCGACGTGCCGGACTTGAAGCCAAGCACCTTCGCATTCTCCCTGCCGTAAAACCATTCGGAAAGCTGCCCTGCGGCTATCGGAACAATAAGTCCGCAACCAACGCCTAATAGAGCGCCAAGGCCCACAAGCATCGGCATAGAATCCGCAAAGAGATACAGGATGCCCGACAGCAGAAAAATACACAGGCCCGTGGCAAGAACCGCGCTCTGGTTGCGTACGGTCGTGATCTTCCCCGCAATCAGAATCATAGGGATAATCACCAGATTAGGCAGGAGCGTCAGCAACTGTATCTCCAGCTGGCTCGCATCCGGAAATATATCGGACAGTTTTCCCAGCATCGGCGACACCGCCAGACCGGGGAGGTTCACCGTCAGCGACACCGACAGCAATGCAATCAAACTTATCAGGGGGATGTAGCCCCGGCCATTGGAAATATATTTCATATCTATAGGATTTTTTTATATAACCTCACAGACACCTCCATAGTTTTCCTTCAGCTCATTTTTCAGCATCTTGCCCTCGGAGCCGGGCCCCGGTCCTTTGCAGCCATGTCGTCAGCTCCTCTATCCACTGCGCAGAATATTCAAAATCAGGCCGCATGCCCCAGCCGTGGCCGCCCGAAGGATAGACGTGTAGCGATGCCGCCACCCCATTTTCCCGCAGTGCATTATAGTAAGCAAAGGAATTCCCGGCCGGAACTACATCATCATCTCCCGACACCACAATGAAAGCCTGAGGGGTCGACGATCCGACATGCAGCTCATTGCTGTAATACTCCACCGCCTCGGCTGTCGGAGCATCTCCCAGAAGATTCCGGCGCGAGCCTTCGTGCGTAAGCCCGTCCTTCATCGAAATCACGGGATAGAGAAGAACCTGAAAAGCAACAGGACCACCTGCAGCCTCCGGATGCGTCGCCACTGTCGAAGCAAGATGCCCACCTGCCGACGCTCCGCCAATTCCGATCTTCGATGGCTCGATGCCCCATTCGCGCCCGCGCTCCCGCAAAATTCTCAAAGCCTCGCGCACGTCCTCGACCGGCACCCCCGCATGTCCGTTCGGCATTCTGTATTTCAGCACCGCAAGAGCCACACCGGCCTTGTTCATCCGCCCGGCCATCTCCTTGCCCTCATGCGAAATAGCCACACCTGCATAGCCCCCGCCCGGACACATCAGCAAAGCCATCCCCGTAGGTTTCTCCGCAGGATACACATAGAGCTCAGGCTTGGCCACCATAGCAATCCAGTTATCATTATCCGCCTTCTCCTCTTTCTCGGAAATCCCGTTTGTAAGCGAAGGCCTTCTGTCGTCCCATAAGCGTATCACCACCGGCTCCGCCGCCTTCTTCGAGGGGGCCAAGGCCGCAAGCACCGCTTCCTCCATTATGTCATAGCCCGCGCCCGTAGGATGTACACCATCCTCGGTATATCGCGGATTCAGGCGCCCGCGTCCCTCATCGTCCATAAGGCTGTAATAATCCACATAAGGGTAGCCATGCCTGTCGGCATACTCTTTGATGCGGCCGTTAAGCCGACGGATTTTTTCCGGAGCATCCTTTATCTCCGGGCGCCAATAATATCTCTCCGCAGGCAGCAGACTTGTCATTATCACCCCTATCCCGTGTGCCCTTGCAAGCTCCGCCATCGAGATCAGATTTCCCAATGCGCGCTCTTCGTCGTAAGGTCCCCCGTTTTCCGCAATATCGTTGGTTCCTCCGTTGATCACCACCACATCGGGGCGGAGCTCCACGACATCCTGCCGGAAACGGGCAAGCATATGTGCCGTAGTTTGTCCGGCAATACCTCTCCCCACAAAATTATTCCTTTTGAAAAAATCCGGATGCACGGCCGCCCAACCATCCGTGATTGAATTTCCCATAAACACAGCCCGTGGAGCACACTCTGCCCCTCGAGCCCTGATGGAATCATTCATGCGCGAATATCTACCGTACTGCACCCAATCTTCGCCTGCAAAACACGTCATTGCAAAAGCCATGAAGGCTGCAACGATAAAAAATTTTCTTAAGATTTTTTTCATGACACTTCCAAGTTTGAAACGGTTCATAAAGTTACGAATAAGCTTTCATATACACAAGCCTCCCGCCCTCAGGCCTGCCACCATGACGGGAGATTTTGAATATGTAGAATATTTTGCTTATCTTTGCGCATCCATAGCCAACCATTCTTAGCCAACCTTTATAAATCTATGACTGCATCGACATGGCCTGCTCGGGCTCGGCGCATTCTTGTGCCGATTCTTTTTGCATGCCTCGTCGGCAGCCTCACGGCTCACGCCCGCTGCGACAGCGACACTTTCCCGCAGGACGCACCCCCATGCCCTTTTTACATGGCCGTAAAGACCAACATGCTCCTCGATGTGCTTGCTGTGCCCAATATCGGAGCCGAATTCTACGTCGGCCGGAATATCTCGATTTCCGCACAATGGATGCATGCATGGTGGAGCAACGACAGCCGCCACCGCTATTGGCGCATATACGGCGGCGACATTCTTGCCCGCTACTGGTTTAGTCCAGCCGCAGACGGCAAACCTCTTTCAGGCCACCATGCCGGTGTATACGCCGGGGCCTTCACTTTCGATTTCGAATGGGGTGGACACGCATACATGGGAGGGCGCCCCGGCAGCAACATCTGGGACCGCTGCATGCTCAACATCGGCCTCGAATATGGCTACTCCCTCCCGATAGCCCGCAGGCTGAATATCGACTTCTCCGTGGCTCTTGGCTACATCGGAGGCACCGTAGAAAAATTTGCACCCGCCCCCGACGGATATTACATCTGGGATTCAACCGTCCGCAAGACATGGGTCGGCCCAACAAAGGCCGAAATTTCTCTCGTGTGGCTTATAGGCCGCGGAAACTTCAATCCCCGGAAAGGAGGGAAGAGAAAATGAAACTCTATTCCCTCGTCGCCCTCCGCCACGCCGCCGGAAGATGCCTCACCCTCCTTGCAGCCTTGTTTTCAATTTTCATTCCAAGCGCCTGCAACCACCGTGAGTTCCTTTACGACGAACCCTCCGGTCGTGCAACAGTAGAAGTGATGTTCGATTGGTCCGCCGACCCGCAGGCGTCCCCGCGTGGAATGACCGTATACTTCTTCAGGTCCGGATCCAAATCCCGCGCTCCAATAGCATACGACTTCAAAGGCCGCAACGGTGGCACAGTATCCCTCACACCCGGAGTGTATAGTGCCATTTGTCATAACAGTGATTCCGACAGACACGGATTCGTAGATCAGGACTCATACGACGACTTCGGCATTCGCCTCAACGACCACCGCAATGCCGGCAACCTCAGCAACAGCTCCGCGGTAGCTCCACACTCAGGCGACGAACGAATAGCCCATTTCCCCGATTCGATGTGGGTTGCCTCAATTCCGATGTTTATCATCGAAGCGCCGGCCCCAACCGACACACATCGCGAAATCATTACGTTCGCCATGCAGCCTGTTGTGCACCACTACACCTTCCTTATCCACAATCCTCTCAATTTCAACAACTCCATCTCCGTCTCGGCCTCGCTCTCCGGAATGGCCTCCACTGTCCATCCGGGGAGAAGCGCAACAGGCGACGAGACAGTAACACATCTATTCAATATGACCCCCACCCCCGACGGTGGCCTCTTCGGCGAAATACTCACTTTCGGCCACTGCGGAAGCGGAGACATAAACTCGCGGGATGGTGGCGACGACTCTCCGGAGAAGCCACACGTACTGGTGGTTCGCGCCTCATTATCCGACGGACAGAACTGGACATCCTCACACGACGTAACCGACCAGATCCACGGCTCGCGCGTTCCCGACTGCGTGATTCGGCTCGACTCCATAGCCTTTCCCAAACCCACAGGAGGCAGCGGCTTCTCGCCATCCGTAGGCGGGTGGATCGGCTCTCAAGAAAACGTCGGAATGTAAACTTTATGAATTTAATAAAACTACCTAATATCAATCCTAATTTAATTAATCAACCAACCAAAAACATGAAAAAAATCCTGTTTATGATGGGCGTTGCCGCCATGGCTCTCTCCTCCTGCTCCCAGGAAGAGCTCGTAAAGGTAAACAACGGCAAGAACGACGACAATGCGATTTCTTTCCGCGTTCGTTCTTACAAGCCCGCCCGCGCAATGGAATTTTCCACCTACAACCTCGACGACTTCATGGTCTTCGGCTTCAAAGGCAGCCCCGACGATGGCGACGAGCTCATTTCTTACTTCGACGGAGGCCTGCCCGTGAAGTTCTCCCGCGGCAACGACCTTCTCTTCACATCCGCCACCCCCTACTACTATCCCGTAGACGGATCGTGGCTCTACTTCGCCGCATACGCCCCCTCCACCCTCACAGGCGTTGAATCCTTCGGCACTCTCGGCGGTATCAAGATCGACGGCTTCACCGTCGACCCCGACATCACAAAACAGATCGACATCATCTGCGCTAACGGCGGCTCTAACCTCGAGCCCGACGAGCCCGATCAGGAACTCACCTTCACTCACGCCCTCACCAAAGTTTTCGTCTCCGAAGTGGCAAACACCGACACCCGCTACAAATATGAAATCATCGGCGTGAAATTCGGAAACATCCACAACTCCGGCGACTACGAATATCGTGGCGACAAGGCTTTCGATGACGTGATCCGCAATGGCGTATTCGCCGAAGACGGCTTCATCCAGGACTTCACCGGCAACGGACACTTCTGGAAGCCCGCAGGCGAACAGAACGGCGAGATGACCTACATCTTCGCCGAGCCCGTGGTTCTCGACAAGACCACAACCCGCGCCGACGTGATGTCTGGCGACGACACCGAGGCAACCGGCGAAGAAGCTAACGGCGCATTCATGCTCATTCCCCAGCAGCTCAGCGCAGCCTTCCTCAACGATGAAGGCACGATCGATTCCGCAAGCTTCACCGCCGGAATGTCTTACATCGCATTCCTCGTCCGCATCACCTACCTCCCCACGGGCGAAGTTATCTACCCCTATGCCGAAGGCGTGGAAGCTATCTCCAAGACCATAGGCGAAGGCGACGACGCTATCACATACGCTTGGGCGGCATTCCCCGTTTCCTCCCTCTGGGTGCCCGGCTCGTATATCGACTACTTCGTTGACTTCTCCAAAGGCGCAGGCTTCGTTGCTCCCGGCGCTTCCGAAGATTTCGAATTCAAGCCCATCCTCGGCCGTGAAATCAAGTTTACAGAAGAAGTTTTCTCCTGGGATGACGGCACGCTCATCACTGTGGACCAGAACAACCAGCTCGGCGTTGATTCCGGCGAAGACGAAGACCCCTTCGGCGAATAATATTTTCAATTCTATTTTCCCCTGACTACCGAGAGGCCACGCCGATATCCATATGGCGTGGCCTCTTTGCGCAATAGCTTATTTTTTGTAATTTTGTATCTGCATCCTTCATCGCAATAAAACTGAACTATGGCCACAAACAAGATTCTCGTCTGGGGATATATCGATAAGACAGGCTCTTTCGTAATCGCTCCGCAATTCGACGACGCTCACGATTTCCACGGCGCCCTTGCCGTCGTGAAGCTCGGATACCTGCGGGCTTATATCGACACCAAAGGGGAATTCGTAATCCCCCCGAAATTCCAGGCTGCCGACAATTTCGACGAGGACGGCTTGGCCCGCGTCATGTTCGACGACAAATGGGGATTCATCATGCGCGACGGCGCCTTTGCCATCGAACCCCGCTTCGACAAGGCCACGGAATTCCACCACGGCCTGGCCACCGTATGCGTCGATGGCAAATACGGCTTCATCAACAAAGTCGGAGAATATCTTGCGCAGCCCGTATTTCAGTTCGTTGGCGAGTTTCACGACGGTCTCGCATGGGTATGTCTCGACGGTAAATACGGATTTGTGGACCTTTCGGGAAAAATGGCAGTCGAGCCCATGTTTGAAAACGCCGGAAACTTCAGCGATGGCCTGGCGCCGGTAATGGCCGCCGGGAAATATGGCTTCATCGACATGACCGGGAATTTCATCATCAAGCCACAGTACGATTTTGCCGAGGCCTTCGTCCACGGCACAGCAAGGGTAAAAGTCGACCGCACGTGGATATACATCGACACGAGCGGAACGCAAGTGGCTGAGCCGGCGCCCAGTGCAGAGATACCGACACCCGTGTTCCACGATGGCCTCACTCCGGCCTCCGACGGAAGCGGCAAGGTAGGATACAAAAACGAGGAAGGCGACTTCGCCATCCCTCCTGTTTACTGCGAGGCCGAGCCTTTCCGCGAAGGACTGGCTCGCGTGAAGGCCACGCCAAAAGGCAAGTGGGCCTATATTAACCCGGATGGAAAACCTGCCTTCAAAGCCAAATTCATCCAGGCCGCCAACTTCGCCGAAGGCCTCGCCCGCGTTCTCGTCGAAAGGCCCTGACGGCTACCTCACTCTATCCGAGCAGCACATCAAGCACCATCATCAGAAGGAAGCCTATCGCAAACCCGACAGTGCCAAGATTGGAATGCTTTCCTTCCTGCGTTTCCGGAATCAGTTCTTCCACCACGACATACATCATAGCCCCGGCCGCGAACGACAGCAGATAGGGAAGGACGGGGAGGATGACCGAAGCAAGCAAAATCGTAATGATTGCTCCGACTGGTTCGACAGCGCCGCTGAGTGTGCCCATCAGAAACGAGCGCCATTTCGAATTTCCGGCCGCTCGCAGAGGCATCGACACTATAGCTCCCTCCGGAAAATTCTGGATAGCGATTCCCAAGGAAAGTGCAACTGCCCCGGCCATAGGAAGGTAAGAACTATGGTCGAGTGCAGCTGCGAGAGCCACCCCCACCGCCATTCCCTCGGGGAGGTTGTGGAGCGTTACCGCGAACACCATCTTCGCTGTCCGGGACATATGCGACTTCGGCCCCTCGCTCTCTTTGCTATCGATGTGTTGGTGTGGGACAATCTCGTCTAAGAAAAGCAAAAACAGTATCCCGACAAGGAAACCCACTATTGCCGGCACCACGCTCATAAATCCCTCCTTGCCAGTCATCTCAATCGACGGAACCAGGAGCGACCACACCGAGGCCGCAACCATCACTCCGGCGGCAAATCCCGTCAGCAACTTCTGCAGCCGTTGAGGCATTCCACGCCTGATAAGGAAAACACAGGCAGCCCCAAGCATGGTGCCCAGAAACGGCAATATCAGTCCTAATGCAATTCCATTCATATCTCATAAACAACCCAAGGTAAGCCCCCGTTCAGCGAGCCATCGTCTTTCAGCACCCCGGCAATCAATCCGGCCTGTTCAAGTCCGTATCGTCGTGCGATAGCTTAAGAATCGCGCTATGCAACGTACTCACCTGTTCATTCATTGGCTCTACGGGCTCAAGCGTGGCCCAGCCTTCTGAGGTTGTTCCGGGGAGCAACTCCGTCCGGTCGTTCCATGCCTTGGTCTCGAGCCAGGGAAGAGGCTCCATCTTCAGCTTCTCGTCGAAACTCTTGCGGGCAATCTCGACAAGATCCATATCCTCGCCGATGCTGATATTACCCATCCCGGCAAACATCGCGAGCCCCTTGAGGGGGATGTGCAGCAGAAGGATCTGCAGCTGCTCTCCCACACGGTAAGTATCCACCACTTTGAAGTAGGAATTGTAGTCGAGAACAT
The DNA here is from genome assembly GCA_947176295.1 of uncultured Porphyromonadaceae bacterium. Taxonomy (GTDB): domain Bacteria; phylum Bacteroidota; class Bacteroidia; order Bacteroidales; family Muribaculaceae; genus CAG-873. The sequence goes on along the minus strand of CAMWQB010000044.1, from coordinate 3,099 downwards.
TCAGGCGCCACTGCTCCGCTTCGGCATCCCCCATCACTTGCCAGATGGCCGCAGCATGCGCCGATGCTATGATGAAACGAATCCTTTTTACCGGCTTGGCTGCCCGGGAGGTGCAGTCTATAAAAAAGCCTGCACGGATAATATTCTTTTTCCTGTACGCTTCAGCCAGAACATCAAGGTCCATCTGCATATTTGTGTCGCGATAGAAAAGCTGCAGCCCGGGAAGGGTCCAATTTATCATCTCTTCAAACGCCGCCGTATCGAAGGTATCGAAGGGAAACTGCCCCTGTATCAGCTCGGCGAACGACTTCGGGAGAATGATGTTCTCTACCCCTATGGCCTCGGAAAACAGCGGCGCAATTTCTTCATCCTTGAAACCGGCAATACCGCACCCGATGCGGGTAACGTAGAATTTCAGTTCCGGGCGCGATTTGGCGTATTCTATGAACTCGTCGACATAAGGTTTGATTGTCTCAACTCCTCCCTGCATGGTAGGGATAGCGTAGGACTGCCCTTGGAGCCCGACACCAACTCCCATGACAGCGCCGAAGCGCTCCCATGCAACCCGCGCGGCTCCGCCGCCGTGGCGCCCCGCAAGATTGCTGCCGAACACAAACACCTCGTCGGGCTGCAACGACTTGATATTTTCCGGGGTATACCGGCGTGCTTCCCTGCTTGCCTTCCGCTGCTTTAGATACTCCTTGAACCCACGGATAAATTCAAGTTGTTCATTCGTTTCAGGAGTTTCGCGCCACTGCGATTTAGGGCACGCCTTGAAGCTCCGTCGGAGATGGACCAGCGCATGTTCATAGTCCTCACCGAGAAATTCATACAGACACGCAACGATCGTCCCGGTCCGCCCCACTCCACCCCAACAGTGGATATACACCTTATTGTCATCCTTCGCTATTACAGACTTAATATAGTCAAGAAGCTCATAGACCTCCCAATATTCTTTCGGGGCTGAAAGATCCTTTATCGGAAATCTCCGGTGCACCACCGAATCTCCAAGAAGCTGCTTATAAGGCTTTAATTCCCCCTCTTCAGTCAAGTCGATTATGTGCGTTATTCCAAACGCTTTAAGCCTGTCCACCTTCTCCTGAGGATTATGCTTATCTCCGGCATACTCTCCGGCAAAAATTTTCTCACCAAGCACGCAATACGAATTTTCTATCGGCTTCATCATCTTTCCCTCTTGTTTTTAAACTAAGTATAAATGATTTACATTATATGGCTTATGATCCACGTATCGTTCTTTCATCTGCTTTTCGTCGCTCATTCCTCCCAGGTCGTCGGCCACCGAGACAAGCAAATCATGTAGTTCGAGATTCCTCAGATACTTTTCCGGAATTGCCCTGTATCCGAGTAAAGCGCCTATGATATTACCTGCTACAGCCCCCGTCGAATCGCTGTCGCCATCATGGTTCACGGCGCATACCACACACTTCTCGAAATTGTCGATATAGCGCATCACACTGTACACCGCAATGGCCAGCGTCTCCTCTGCAACCCAGCCTTCGCCAAGCTCGCCTATAGCGTCGGCATCGCTCTTGTCCGATTCAGCAAGGTCGAGAGCCCGGGCGGTCAAGGCCCGAAGTCCTGCAAGATGCTCATCACCCTCGAAATAGAGCCCGAGCAAATTGAACGTCCGCTCCATAACTATGAAACGGAACTTGCTGCGGTCCACCGGTCCGTATGCTATACAGTCAGCCACAATCATAGCAAGAGCCATCGAAGAATACGTGCTCAGCGGATGTTTATGGGTTATGTCAGCTGCATACCCCGCAAGATAAGCTGCATGTTCGAGATCGAGAACCCCGCGATGCGCAGCCGCGAAAATGCCGATTGGAGCCACACGCATCACTCCCCCGCAGCCCTTGGAATTGTTCACCACAGGCGCTCGGTTAGCCATCGAAATATCATGTAAGGCCGACATACACGTCATTCCGGGAGCCCGACGCGCCCATAAGGGCCCGATATGCGTGAGCCAGCTCCCCGACTTTTTCATCGGAGGGCAGCTTTGAGTGTAGTACCAATGCTGATAAGCCGTCGTAATGTACGGCAGAATTTCTTTTTCAAAGATTTTCCCGTCGACAACCGCTGCCAGCAGCCCCTCGGCCGTGAACAGCGACATTTGCGTATCATCAGAGAAGAGAGCCCTTCCACCGTGAAGCACATAATCAGAGATTCCCCCTTCGCCAAAGCGCTTCCGTATCTCCGAAAGCCTCATAAACTCCACCTCATACCCCAACGCATCGCCCACAGCACCGCCAACAAGTGATCCACGGCACCTGTTCCGCAATTGTTCCGCACCCATATTCTGCAAGAACAAATCAATGCTTTCATTCATATCCATAGCAAAAAACACCATCTTTACTCCATGCCCCCGGGCCTTACAGCCACAAATAAGGCGAAAACAATTCTTAAGAAATCAAAGTTACTAAAAAAATAATTCATATATAATCCCACACCCCAAAAAAACACACCCCCAACCCGCATCATAATCCCTCCCGACCAGACATTTTCCCCTCCTATTTTGATTTTTTTCCATTATCCAAAAAAATTTACACCTTCGGTCATATTGTATTCCGCCCTATTTGTGTAATTTTGCTTCAAAATCGGCTCACGTTCTCATTTAACAACCAATCCCCAATTCGAGCCTACTGAAAACCTCTATTATGCACCGTCTGAAATATATTTTTGCACTCCTCGTCCTAACTCTCGTAGCGGGCTGCACCACCTCCAAATCAACCGTCTCCCAAAACGCCAATCTCGCAAAATATCAATACGCAGCCATAGTCAACAACGACACATATCACATCCCCGCAGAACTCATGGAGTATCAGATTCAGCTGTTCGATGCCGTTGAGAACTCCCGTCTGCAACTCGTCAGCGACCTCCGTCTCCACGACCTCTCACCCACCCAAAAGGAGAATCTTCTGTTGGTGAAATACGGCATCAACACCAGACAAGAAGAAACAGTCGTAACCGTCAACTTCATAGACTACACCACCGGCCGTCCCGTAGCCTCCTGTCGAGGCGCCTATTCCTCCCTCGGCGTAGCAGGCACGAGCCACGACATCCGAGAAGCCATAAAAC
>CAMWQB010000043.1 GCA_947176295.1 uncultured Porphyromonadaceae bacterium | reverse complement strand
ACGCCCGACTACGCTTATCCGACGGAGGCACCCGTGTTCAACCGCACGATTGCCCTGATAGATACGTGGGAGAAGGTGCAGAAGAAGGCTTGATGCAGGACGGGAACGAAAACGAAGGACTTCGCTCACAGCTCTACGAACGCTTCCGAGAGGCGCTCGTAAAGCCTGTGGGCGAGCGTTTTTTTGAAGAAGACGAGCTGATCGAAATCTTCGACTACGCCGGGGATGTGAACGACGACTACGTGCGTTGGGAAGTTCTCTTCTGCGGCGAGCGTCTCTATCCCGAGAGCGATGAGCTGAGGGTGCGACGCGCGATTCTCTACCGCGAGACGATGCCGCAGACGGATGCTGCGGCCGACTATCTTCGCGACAATGCGGAGGGGGGCAAGAGTGTGTTGTGGAAGATCGAGCAGATAGCGGAGGAATTGCCGGATGCCGTGCATGCACCGGAGGCTCTCGACGGCCTCCTTGCTTCGAAAGAGGAGTGGGGCGACGAGGAGATGATACGGCTCGTGAAGCTCGCCAGCATGCTTGGCTGCACGGATTGGCTCCTTGGCAAGCAGGAAGAGCTTCGGGCGCGCACGGGCTATCTGCCGGTGCTTCTATATGAGCTTGGGCTTGTGTTTATGGACAGCGACGACCTTGCGGAGGCGGCCCCTTTCTTTGAGGAGCTGACGCGCCTGGAGCCGTTCGAGGCGTCGTATTGGGCTCTGAGCTGTTCGGTGCTGGCTCGTCTGGGGCGGACGGAGGAAGCGCGAGAGGCTTTCGAATTTGCTTCGGGACTTGATATTTCCGATCCTGAGGCGCCTGTGCTTCTGGCTCAGGCGGCGATGTGCGGCGGTCTGGAGGATCTGCGTGACCAGGCGATAGAGAAGCTTGAGGCAGACCTGGCGACGGCTCCTGAATACTTCAGGGCTGTGAGCTCGCTTGCAACACTTTATCTGGCGAGCGGGCGTAGGGAGGATGCCGAGCGGACGGTGATGGCATACGCTCAGGCGAACCCGCGGGTGAGGGAGTGTGTGAATCTTGCTGCAAACTTGCAGCTGGAGTGCCTGGGGCCGGTGTTCACGCTTGTGATGCATGGCACGGGTGGCACGGCTTTTTCGGCGGAGGATGTGATACGCGTTGTTGAGATTTTCGTGAACGAGGAGCGCTTCGGGGATGCGCGGACGCTGGCGGTGAGCTATATGGCATTTGCGGGTCCGGATGTGGAGCTGCAGATTCTTTACGCAGAATGCAGCTTCCGCTTATATGACTTTCAGGGGGTGATGGATATGTTTCCTGATGCGGAGGCTGTGTTGTTTCTGTTGTGCAATCATCGCAAGGGGCTGCGCCTGGCGCGCGCGTATCGAAAAAGTCTGGAGGCTTTGGGGCGCGAGGCGGAGGCGAAGGAATTTGCGGAGAAGGCCAAGGCGCGGGCAATCGAGGGGTGCGATGACCCGAACATAGTGCGCCTGATAATGGACGGCGGTCTCTTCGGCGAGCTGTAGCAGGTTGCGCCCCCCCTTCGTGTCGGAGGGGGTGAGGACGTCAGCGGAGGAAGGGGTTTGTGCGGAGTTCGGCGGCGATGGTAGTGCGCGGTCCGTGGCCTGGGAGAACAACGGTGTCGCCGGGGAGGGTGAGGAGTTTGGATTTGATGCTCCGGAGAAGTTGGGCCATGTTTCCGCCGGGGAGGTCGGTGCGACCGATGCTTCCCTGAAAGAGGGCGTCGCCTGTGAGGACGAAACCTCCGGTGGGGCTGTAGAGTGCTACGCTGCCGGGGGAATGGCCGGGGACGTGGAGCACCTGAAGGGTGTCGGAACCTATGGTGATGGTGTCGCCGTCGGCGAGGGGTGTGTCGATAACCACTTTTTCGGGGACCTGAGCGGTGAGGAATTCGTCGTCGGTGTAAGCGGCGGCTTTGATGCCGTATTTTGTGCGGACGTAGTTGTGGCCGAAGCAGTGGTCGAGATGGAGGTGGGTGTTGACAATCTGTGTGAGGCGGATGCCGTGTGCATCTATGAATTGGTCGAGCTCGTGGCGCTCGGCGGGTGAAATCATGCCGGGGTCGACGATGGCGGCCTCGAGAGTGTCGGGGTCTATGACGAGGTATGTGCTTTCGCCGTAGTTGTTGAAGGTGAATTTTTTGACTTTAAGCATATTATTTTTTGCCGATGGGGACGTAGACTATAAGTTTGGTGTCGAAGAAGGGGTCGTTGAAGAATTCGTGGACGGAGTATTCGACGACGGGATATGGCACGGCGGCTGATTCTTCGGAGAGGTCGCCGCCTTTGAGGGTGAACAGGCCGTTGTGGAATGCGTTGCCGGGTCGTGGGTCGGGTGTTCGGGCCACGTTCTTGTCGATGAGCTTGACGAGTTTGTCGAGGGGCATGACGGCGCGGGAAACGACGAAGTCGAAGCGTTCTCGGCACTCACCGATGTCGCCGTGCTGAAAGCTTACGTTGTCGAGGCCGAGGGCTGCTGCGACTTCGGAGGCTACGCGTATTTTCTTGCCTATGCGGTCGATGAGATGGAAGTGCGCGCCGGGATACATTATTGCGAGGGGAATCCCGGGGAAGCCTCCACCGGTGCCGATGTCGAGGATGCGTGTTCCGTCGGCGAGGTTGCCCCAGAGGCGGGCGATGGCCAGGGAGTGGAGGATATGGCGGGTGTAAAGGTTGTCGATGTCCTTGCGGGATATGACGTTTATGCGGCTGTTCCACTCGGCATAGAGATTGCCGAGGGCTGCGAACTGCGAGCGCTGTCGCTCGGTGAGGTCGGAGAAGGCTGCGGTGATGATTTCTGAGGATTCCATTTCGATGAGTGTAAAACCCGCGGGGGAGCAGAGTTGTTCTTTAGATAGAGCAAAATTAAAAAAAAATTCCGAACTTTACACTTCCAAAATGCAAACAGGATATACGCTATGATAAAGATAGGATGCGACAACAGAATGCGCGTGGTGAAGTTTGTCGATTTCGGGGCATATCTGACAGATGCTTCGGGCGAGGACGCGCGCGAGATACTTCTGCCGGCACGCTATGCTCCGGCTGAGCTGATGGTGGACGATACGATAGATGTTTTCATCTATAAGGATTCGGAGAACCGCCTGATAGCGACGACCGAGCAGCCCTACGCGAGGGTGGGGGAGTTTGCTTTCCTGCAGGTTGTGCAGGTGAACGCCACCGGGGCGTTCATGGACTGGGGCCTGCCTACGAAGAATCTGCTCGTGCCTTATTCGGAGCAAAAGGTGAAGATGCGCCAGGGCGGGATTTACCCGGTGTATGTGTATCTTGACGATGCGTCGCAGCGTGTTGTGGCCTCGGCCAAGCTGGAAAAGTTTGTGGGGAATGTCTTTCCGGACTATAAGGCCGGGGCGAAGGTTCGGGCGCTTGTGGTGAGCCACATGGAGCGCGGCTACCGCTGTATCGTGGACAACCGGCACTTCGGGATGATATATGAGAACGAGCTTTTCCGCCCCATTGAGCTCGGGGAGGAGCTGGAGGTGCGCGTGAAGTATGTGCGTCCCGACGGGAAGCTCGACTTGAGCGCAGGCGGGGATACGCACGAGCGTGTGGCATCGCTGGCCGACCGCATAATGGGCTATCTGCGCATGAACGCAGGGCGATCGGAGGGCGCTTTGTCCGACAAGATGGCGCCTGAGAAGATTCAGGCTCTCTTCGGATGCAGCAAGAAGGACTTCAAGAAGGCTGTCGGGGCTCTCTACAAGGATAAGAAGATAGAAATCTCGCATCCCGACGGACGCATTCAGGCCTTGGGGTTCTGAGGATTGTGGGGCCGAGGATGCCTGCGCTTGCGGCGACCGCCGCGGTGTGTGCGTTTGCGTCCTTTTGCTTTTGCGGTATCCTGAGCGGCCTTTTGCGGGGTGGGGTCGGCAGCTGCCAGGTCGTTTGCGAAGGCTGAGAGACCGGAGCTCTGCATTTCGCGGGAGGTCCGGCGGAGCCATTCGATTCGGTCGGGGCGGCGTTCGTCTTCGGGGGTTGCATCGCGGAGGGCTTCCATGAGCGTCAGTAGGCGCTCGAGGCGTTCGGGGGAGCGGCATTCGGTCTGGAGGCGACGGAGGCGGTTGCGGGCGCGCTCGTCGCTTTTGAGTTCGTCGGGGCCGGGGAAGTGGTGGTGGCCGACGAGGAATACTGTCTCGCGGACGATGGGGCTGTCGAAGCGGAGGCGTCCGAGGAGCTTACGGGCGAGGCGTGCGCCGCGCGATTCATGGTCGGGATATGTGCGTTTTCCGGTCTTGGGGTCGGTGTTTTCGGACATTACTTTTCCGAGGTCGTGTAGTGCTGCCGCGAGGCGGACGGAGAGGCGCTTGTCGCGCCGTGCGGCGTGGCCGAGGGCCGTGCCGAGATAATCGATGAGGGGCCTTCCGGAGTTGCCGACGGTGAATGTGCGTGCGCGGCAGAGGTCGGGGAATACGTATCCGAGGGCGTGGGAGCGGTTCATCAGGTCGAGGGCTCGCTCGGGGTCGGGCCCTGTGAACATTTTTTCGACCTCCTGTCGGATGCGCTCGACCTTGATAGCGCGAAGTCCCGGAGCGTTGGCTTCCATTGCTTCCATCATGTCGTCGGGGATTTCCCAGCCGAGGGCAGTGGCGAAGCGTATTACCCGAAGAATGCGCACGGGGTCGTCTTCGAAAACGCGCATGGGGTCGTCGGGTGTGCGGAGGCGGCGTGCGGCGATGTCGTCGAGGGCGCGCCCTGAGGGGTCGATGAGTTTGCCGGTGGATACGTTGAGGTATATGGAGTTGATGCTCAGGTCTCGCAGGCGCGAATCGCCGTTGACGGGGCCGAACATTTCCGCGGGGTCTGAGCCTTCTATGCCGCTGTATTTTCCGCATCGGGTCTGGACGAGCTCAATCTCATCGTCGGGAAAAGCCCGGAAGCGGAGCATGGCTGTGCCGTAGCGAGGAAAGGTGGTGGGGGTGTTGGTTGTGAGGCCTTGTTGCCACAGCCATTCGGCGAGGCGGAGGCCACCGTTCGGGAGCTCGACGGCGAGGTCGACATCCTTGATTTCGGGGCGCCCGAGGGCTTCGTCGCGAGTGCATCCGCCGACGGCATATACCTTTCCTTCGAAGGGAGTTCCGGCGATGATTCCGCGCAGCCAGTCGATAATATTATGAAATTCCTGAACAGTCATTTAAATAATGGTGCAAAGATAATACTTTTGTGGGGATAAAACAATTGGAGGGGCGAACATTTGAGGGGGGCCGGGGTGTTTTATAAGTATATTTTATACCCGAATTGTATCCCTTGGAAAACTCAATGATATGAAAGAAATAATGGATGGCTGCACGGCGGCCACGCATGTGGCTTTCGCGCTGAGCGATGTTGCCACTATCTATCCCATTACTCCGGTGGCGGAGATGGGCCAGGTAGCACAGAAGTGGGGCCTCGAGGGGCGCCGGAATTATGCGGGAGCGCCGCTAGCAGTGAAGGAGATGGAGTCGGAGCTTGGCGCCGCGGGCGCTACTCACGGCGCACTCGCGGGCGGGGCGCTGGCCACGACTTTCACAAACTCGCAGGGCCTCCTGCTTATGATTCCGAACATGTATAAGATTGCGGGCGAATGTCTTCCGGCTGTGTTCCATATAGGCACTCGGTCGATAGCTTCGCATGCGCTGTCGATATTCGGCGACCATCAGGACATCATGGCCTGCCGCGCCACGGGATTTGCCTTCTTGGGGTCGAGCAACGTGCAGGAAACGATGGATTTGGCGGTGGTGGCCCACCTGGCAGCCATCGAGGGCTCGCTGCCCGTGGTGCATTTCTTCGACGGCTGGCGCACGTCGGGCGAGATGCAGACTATCGACGTGATAGACTACCCGACTATATTTTCGCTCCTCGACCGCAAGGCTGTGGAGCGATTCCGCGCGGGCGCTCTGAACCCTGAGCATCCTTCGCTGAGAGGGTCGGCACAGAATTCCGACGTCTACTTCCAGAACCGCGAGGCGTGCAACCGCGCATATGCGGCCTTCCCCGATATTGTGCAGAAGGCTATGGACCGCGTAGGCGCTGCTACGGGACGCCGATACCGGCTTTTCGACTATTATGGCGCGGCGGATGCCGAGCGCGTGGTGGTGGTGATGGGCTCGGGGGCCGAGGTGGCCCGCTGCACGGCCGAGGCGCTTGCTGCGGCAGGCGAGAAGGTCGGGGTGGTGAACGTGCGTCTTTTCCGCCCGTGGTCGACGGATAGCTTTATTGCCGCATTGCCCCCAACGGTGAGTGCTATCGCTGTGCTCGACCGCACGAAAGAGCCCGGCTCGCAGGGCGAACCGCTATATCAGGATGTGGCTACTTCGGTGCTCCGCTCGGTCCGACAGATAAGAGTTGTCGGAGGCAGGTACGGACTTTCCAGCAAGGACTTCAGTCCGGCTATGGCGCGTGCCGTCTTCGAAGAGCTGAAGAAGGACGCTCCGCGCCGGGAGTTTACGGTTGGTATCACTGACGATGTAACCGGTCTTTCGCTCGACGTGGATACCTCGTTCATGCTTCCTCACGGCGCCACGACGGAATGCGTGTTCTACGGCTTCGGGTCGGATGGCACAGTGGGTGCTTCCAAGCAGATAGCTTCCATCATCGGGTCGCAGGAAGGGATGTATGCGCAGGCATTTTTCAGCTATTCCGCCAAGAAGTCCGGAGGCTACACTCTGAGCCAGTTGCGTTTCGGCCAGGGACCGATAGCTGCCGCGTGGCAGATCGAGAGCGCTGAACTGGTGTTCTGCAACAAGGCCGCATACGTCAACCACTACGACATGGCCGGAAAACTGCGCGAGGGGGGCACGTTTGTGCTGAATGCACCGTGGAGCGAGAGCGAACTGGAAGTCAAGCTGCCCGCATCGATGCGCCGTGAGCTTGCCGCCAAGAAGGCAAAGCTATATCTTGTGGATGCCACGGCTGTGGCAGCGTCCGAAAACCTCGGCTCGCGCATCAACACGGTGATGGAAGCAGTGTTTTTCCATCTTTCGGGCATCATACCCGAGGCAGTGTCGATGCCCGCACTGAAGGCACTCGTGTCGAAGACTTACATGCACGAAGGCGGCGCCGTAGTGCAGGCCAACCTTGCCGCCATCGACAAGGCCGTTGCCGCCCTCCGCGAGGTGGCCGTTCCGGAGGCATGGGCCACGGCAACGGATGCCCCGCAGAAGCAGGCGGCGGCTACTGACGTTCCGGAATTTGTGGAGAAGGTGGCACGTCCGTGCAACGATCTCCGCGGCGATGCCCTGCCCGTGTCGCTGTTCAATCCCGAGGGCAACCTTCCCATGGGCACGACGGCCTACGAGAAACGCAAGATTGCAATCGACATCCCGCAGTGGGACCCCTCGAAGTGCGTTCAGTGCACGATCTGTTCCACCGTGTGCTCCCATGCGGCCATCCGCCCCTTTGTGCTTGACGCCTCCGAGCAGGCCACCAAGCCCGCTGATATTGACACGGTTCCGTCCAAGGGTCTCGATGGATATTATTACCGCATACAGGTGTATCCGGCCGACTGCACGGGCTGCGGCTCGTGTGCCACGATGTGTCCGGGTCATGCCCTGACGATGGTGCCGCTCTATCCCGAAATCGAGAAGGAAGAGCCTCGCCAGGAGTGGGTCGTGGCCAACGTGAGCGAGAAGCCCGGCCTTCTGCCGCGCTTCACCGTGAAGGGCGCTCAGCTCCATCGTCCTCTCCTTCAGTTCTCGGGGGCCTGCGGTGGCTGCGGAGAAACGCCATACGTGAAGCTTCTGACGCAGCTCTTCGGCGAGCGCATGATCATAGCCAATGCCACGGGTTGCTCCAGCATCTGGGGCGCCGACTACCCGAGCAATGCATACTGCACCCTCGGCGACGGCCGCGGGCCGGCCTGGGGCAACTCCTTGTTTGAGGACAATGCCGAGTATGGTTATGGCATGGCCGTGGCCGTTCGACATCGCCGCGAGCGCGCCAAGGAAATGGCCGAAGGACTTGCCGGCGATGCCAAGGCCGATGCGGCCACGCAAAGCGCGGCCAAAGCCTGGCTTGCGGCTTACGACGACCCCGAGGCCTCGCGGACCGCGGGCGAGGCACTCGTGAAACTCGCGCCTGAGTTCGAGCCATTCGCCGATGTGCTGGGCGTCAAGAGCGTGTGGGCCATCGGCGGCGACGGCTGGGCCTACGACATAGGTTTCGCCGGCCTTGACCATGTGCTTGCTTCCGGCGAGAATATCAATATCCTTGTGATGGACACGGAGTGCTACTCCAACACCGGTGGCCAGACATCGAAGGCCACGCCCTTCAGTGCCGTAACGAAATACTCGCCCGACGGGAAGCGCACCTACAAGAAGGACATGGGCCGAATGATGATGACCTATCCCGATGTGTACGTGGCTTCGGTATCGCTTGGAGCGAACATGCAGCAGACCATCAATGCCTTGCGCGAGGCCGAGGCTTATCCCGGACCTTCGCTCGTGATAGCCTACTGCCCATGCATCAACCATGGCATCCGCAGCGGCATGAGCCACTCGGCCGTGGAGCAGCGTAACGCCGTGCGATGCGGTTACTGGCCCCTGTATCGCTACAATCCGGCAAACGCGGAGCCCCTGACGCTCGACAGCGCCACGCCCGACACGACGGGATTTCTCCCCTTCATCAATGGCGAGGACCGCTATGCCGACCTCAAGCTCGTTGACCCCTCCGAGGCTCCGGTTTTGCAGAGCGCGCTCGAAAAGCGCTGCGTGAAGATTCACGAGCTGCTCGCTTTGGCGGCAAGTCCTGCAAAACAGCAATAAGGCAGATATATACATTCAATGAAATACAGACAATAGATGGATATGCTATATAAGGCCCCGAGCGGGGTGGAAGAGATAAAGGGCGCTGCTCCTGCGGCGGCCACGGTGGTGCTCGACGGATTTCCTCTCTACCCGCCCGGCGACAGTCGCTGGGAGGCATTTGCCGCCTTCGGGCCACTTGCCGTCTACGAGCGCACGCTCTCGCCGGAGGAGACGGTGGAGCGCTGCCGCGAGGCGCGAGTTGTGTTCACTAACAAGGTGGAGCTTTCGGCCGCGACGCTGCGACGCCTTCCGAATGTGAAATATATCGGAATCCTTGCCACGGGCACGAATATCGTCGACCTGAAAGCCGCTGCCGCACAGGGCATAACGGCCACGAACATACCGTCGTATTCCACAGCCTCGGTGGCTCAGACGGCTATCTCCCTCCTGTTGGCTATCACTAATAGGGTGGAGTACTATTCCGAGGCCGTTCGCGAGGGCCGCTGGACCACTTGCCGCGACTTTACATTCCGCGACTTTCCGCTGACGGAGCTTGCCGGGAGGAATTTCGCCGTCGTGGGCTTCGGGCACACTGGGCAGGCGACGGCACGTATTGCTGCAGCATTTGGAATGAAGGTGAAGGTCTTCACCTCCAAGCCGCAGGAATCGCTTCCCGAAGGCTATGAGAAACTGCCGCTCGACGAGCTCTTCCGCCGGGCCGATGTGCTGAGTTTCCACTGTCCGCTCACCGATAGCACACGCGGAATGCTCGATGCGCGCCGGCTTGGCATGATGAAGCCCACGGCGATAGTGCTGAATACCTCGCGCGGCCCCGTGGTGGACGAGCAGGCCTTGGCCGATGCCCTCAACGATGAGCGCATCGCCGCCGCCGGGCTCGATGTGCTATCTTCCGAGCCTCCGCTGCCCGACAATCCCCTGCTCAAAGCCCGCAACTGCATAATCACGCCCCACATAGCGTGGGCGTCGGAGGAAGCTCGCGAGCGGCTTATGGAAATAGCGCTCGCCAACCTCCGGGCATGGGAAGCCGGACGTCCGCAGAACGTGGTGGGATAGGATATTTGTGCGGGTCGGAAATAATTCGTACCTTTGCACAAATACCTTACCAACCATTTATCATGAAATCCAACACAGTTCTGCTATCGGCCATGTTCATGGCGGCCGCCACCCTCCCCGGCTATGCCGGCGACAAGCTTACGGGCACGCCAATAGGTACGGCGCTCGGCTTCAATTACGAGCAGGGACGAACGGTCGAAAATATTCAGGGCAATGCATTCGACGGCGACCTCGCCACTTATTTCGCTACTTACGACAGATCCTACACCTGGGTGGGCCTCGACCTTGGCACGCCCCACGTCATAGACCGCGTGGGCTGGTCGCCGCGAAACGACGGCGTTGGTCCGGCGAGGGTGCAGCTCGGCGTGATTCAGGGCGCTAATCAGGAAGATTTTCTCGATGCCGTGCCCATCTACATCATCCGCGAGAAGGGCGAGATAGGCAAAATCACGACAGCCGACGTGGATTGCTCCAAGGGTTTCCGCTACGTGAGATTCGTAAGCACGGGCGATGCGCGCTGCAACATTGCCGAGCTTGAGTTCTACGGCATTCCAGGCGAAGGCGACGACACGCATCTCTTCCAGATCACGAACCTGCCCACCGTCTGCATCAACACGCTCAAGGCCGAGGAGCCCTACGACAAGGAGCACGACATAGTATCGAACATCATAATCATCAACGACCATAAGGCCTACGTCGACAAGCCCGGCACCGTGCGCGAGCGCGGCAATGCCTCCCGCTCCTTCCCCAAGAAGCCCTGGCGCATAAAGTTCGAGAAAAAGCAGCAGGTGCTTCCCGACGCGCCGGCCAAGGCCAAGAAGTGGACGCTTATCAATAACTACGGCGACAAGACGCTGATGCGCAATATGATAGCATTCGAGATGGCGCGCAGGCTGGGGATGGAATATGTGCCTTATTCCCATGCTGTGGATGTGGTGCTCAACGGCGAGTATAAGGGTTGCTATCAGCTTTGCGACCAGGTGGAGGTGAATCCCGGACGTCTCGAAATCACCGAAATGGAGCCGGAGGATATTTCCGGTGAGGCCCTCACGGGAGGCTACTTCGTGGAAATCGACGCCTACGCCTACGACGAGCCAGCCGGCGAGTGGTTCGAGACCTCGATGCAGAGAATTCCCATTACAATAAAGTCGCCCGACGACGGCGGCAGCCCCGAGCAGAACGCATATATCCGCGGCTATTTCGACAAGCTCGAGAAGCTTGTCTGGGCCACGAACATATCCACTCCAGGCGCGAATGACTACCGCAAAATCTTCGATGTGGAGTCGTTTCTGCAGCACTTTATAGTCGGCGAGCTTTCGGGCAATACGGACACCTACTGGAGCACGTACATGTATAAGGACCGCGGCTCGGACGTGATATACACGGGTCCGGTCTGGGATTTCGACATAGCCTTCGACAATGACTCGCGCACATATCCCATCCGCAACACCGCCGGGAGCCGCAGCTTCCTCTATGCCACGGGTGGAGCTTCGGCGGCAACGGGCATGAAGCAGTTTGTGAACCGCATCCTCAATGTGGATTCGCGCACGAAGATCGACCTGACGCGCGTATGGTCGCTGGCCCGCAACGAAAAGGACCTGTCCTACGAAGGCATGGCAGAATATATCGAGGCAAAGAGAAGCGAGCTTATGGAATCGCAGAAACTCAACTTTGTGCGCTGGCCCATAATGACACAGTGGGTGCATCAGAACCCGACAATCTCCGGCAGCTACGACGCCGAGGTGAACCGCGTGAAGACCTATCTTGCCGACCGCTTCCGTGACCTGGACATTCTGATGAGGTATGACGCTTCGCTCTCGGGCGTGGAAGGGGTTGCCGCCGAAGGCGCCCAGGGCGCCGGCTTGCAGGTGCGCGTGAGTGGCCGCTGCATATCTGTAGACGGAGAAGACGGCCCCTTCGAGGTGTATTGTGCCGACGGGCGAAAGGTCTATTCCGGCCGCGAGGCCAGTGCTCCGGTTCCCTCAGGGCTCTATATCGTGCGCCGTGGACAGCATGCGGCCAAAGTTATCGTAGACTGAGAATTCAAAAAAAAATATAAATCCGCGCTCGGCATTTGGCAGTGGCGCGGATTTTTCGTATTTTTGTATAGAAAGCGGCTCGGAGGAGCCGCTGAAATATGACGTTAAAACACAAACCATAACTATATCGAATGAAAACACTCCTCAGTGCTGTAGCGCTCACGCTTGCTGCTACGGCTCCCACCATTGCACAGACTATGGAATCGGAATACGCCTCTTGGCCCGCATACGGCGGCACGGACCTTGAAATGACGGTCGATGCCCGCGGCACCAACTTTGCCCTTTGGTCGCCCAAGGCCAAGGCAGCCACTGTATATCTCTACAATACCGACCGCAATACGGCACCTTACGATTCGTTGGAGATGCGCCTCGGCGAGGGGGGCGTGTGGCGTGCGTCTGTCGACAATCCTCTCTACGGCAAGTTCTATACCTTCCGCATCACCGACGCCTCCGGCAAGCGCCTTGCCGAGACACCCGGTGTGTGGGCCAAGGCAGCCGGCACCAACGGCCAGCGTGCGGCCATCATCGACTTCGCCAAGACCAATCCCGAAGGCTGGGCTTCCGACAAGGGCCCCGAGCTGAAGAACATCACCGACGCAGTTCTCTATGAGATGCACCACCGCGACTTCAGCGTCGACCCATCTTCGGGCATCGTCCACAAAGGCAAGTTCTTGGCCCTGACCGAGCCCGAGACCAAGAGCCCGCTGGGCGACAAGACCGGCATCGACCACCTCAAGGAGCTGGGCATAACCCACGTGCATATCCTCCCGAGCTACGACTACAACTCCGTGGACGAGGCCAATCTCCCTGCAAATCAGTATAACTGGGGCTATGATCCCTTTAACTACAACACTCCGGAAGGCTCATACTCCACCGATCCGGCCAATCCCGAGGCCCGCGTGCGCGAGATGAAGGAGATGGTGAAGGCTCTGCACGATGCCGGCATCGGCGTGGTGATGGACGTGGTCTACAACCACACGGCAAATAACGACGACTCCAACTTCTCCCTCACGGCTCCGGGCTACTACTACCGCCACCGCCCGGACGGCAGCTACAGCGACGCCTCCGGCTGCGGGAACGAGACCGCTTCCGAACGTCAGCAGATGCGCGACTTCATCGTCAACTCCGTGAAGTACTGGGCCAAGGAATATCATATAGACGGCTTCCGCTTCGACCTCATGGCTATCCACGACATCGAAACGATGAATCAGGTGGCTGCCGAGCTTAAGAAGATCAATCCCTCGATCTTCGTCTACGGCGAAGGCTGGACCGCCGGCGATTCGCCTCTGCCCGTCGACCAGCGCGCCCTGAAGGAGAATGTGAACAAGATGGAAGGCATCGCCGTCTTCTCCGACGACATCCGCGACGCCGTGAAGGGCCATTACAGCAACGCCGCCGACCGCGGCTTCGCCACGGGCAAGCCCGGCAACGAGGAGACCGTGAAGATTGGCATCGTGGCATCCACGGCCCATCCCCAGGTGGACTACTCGAAGGGCAACAACTCGAAGTTTGCCTACGCAGGTGCCCCCGGCCAGATCATCAACTACGTGTCGTGCCACGACGACCTCACCCTCACCGACAAGCTTGCCAAATCGATGCCCGGCAGCACTGAGGCCGAGCGTCAGCGCGCCGCCCGTCTGGCCCAGACGATAGTCTTCACCTCGCAGGGCACGCCCTTCATGTTTGCCGGCGAGGAAGTGTTCCGCGATAAGAAAGGCGTCCACAACTCCTACAAGAGCCCTGACAGCATCAACGCCATCGACTGGACCCTCAAACATAAGAATGCCGAGCAATTCGACTACTATCGCGAGCTCATCAAGCTGCGCCGCGAGCATCCCGCCTTCCGCATGACCACGGCCGACGAAATCGCCCGCAACATCGTCTTCGACAAGGTACTTGCCCCCAACGTAGTGAGCTACTCCATCCGCAACAATGCCAACGGCGACGAGTGGAAGGAAATCAAACTTATCTTCAACGGTTCCAACGATCCCTACGTGGCACGCGTGCCCAAGGGCGACTGGATGGTGATTGCCCGCGACGGCAAAATCAAGAGCGAAGGTCTCGAGACCTCGAAGGGCGGCACGATAGTCGTTACGCCCGTGTCGGCTCTGATTCTGGCTCGGAAGAAATAAGAAATATACCGAATTACCACTATGCAAATTCACCCGGCGGCACGCTCCAAGGCGGCCGTCGGGTGGCGTGGTTGAAAAAATATAATGTCTATGTTGCAAAAAAGCACGAAAATTATCACCACCGTGTCGGACCGCCGTTGCGATGTCGACTTCATCCGCAGCCTTTTTGAGGCGGGGATGAACGTGGTGCGCATGAACTCAGCCCATCTCGGCGAAGCCGGAATCACACGCATAGTCGAAAACTGCCGCCAGGTGTCGCTGCGTATCGGAATCATGATCGACACCAAGGGTCCCGAAATCCGCACGACGGCCAACGAGGCCCCCGACGACAAGATATTTTTCCGAGAAGGCAACGAAGTGGAATTTGTGGGAAACTCCTCGGAGAGCACGACCCGCCGACGCATTTGCCTGAACTATGCCGACATAGCCTCCGACGTGCACGAGGGGATGCACTTCCTCATCGACGACGGCGAGCTTGATTTCCTCATTGAGGGCGTGGATGCGGCCACGGGAGTGATCCGTGCCCGCTGCCTCAACGACGGGCAGCTCGGCTCGCGCAAGAGCGTCAACATCCCCGGGAGCGACATCCGCCTGCCGGCACTTTCGGAACGCGACAAGGCCACTCTTGCCGTGGCTGCCCGCCTCGGGGTTGATTTCGTGGCCCACTCCTTCGTGCGCTCAGCGTCTGATATAGGGGCCGTGCAGGATGAGCTCGACCGCCTTGGCTCCGATATGAAAATCATTGCCAAAATCGAGAACCAGCAGGGCGTGGACAATTTCGACGAAATCCTTGAGGCCTCGTACGGCATCATGATTGCACGCGGCGACCTCGGCATTGAGGTGGCGGCAGAGCGGATTCCGGTGATTCAGCATGAGATGATTCAGAAGTGCATTGCAACCCACCATCCCGTGATTGTGGCCACGCAGATGCTTCATTCCATGATAACGAATCCGCGGCCCACGCGGGCGGAGGTGAGCGATATTGCCAACGCCGTGTATCAGCGCACCGACTGCCTGATGCTCTCGGGCGAGACGGCCAACGGGCGCTATCCCGTGGAGGCCGTGCGCACGATGGCAGGCGTGGCTCAGGAGGTGGAGGCCTCGCTCTCGGCCACGAAGACCTCCGATACGATTCCGCAGCTGGCGGATGCGCACGTTACGTCGTTCCTCGCGCGCCAGGCCGTGGTGTCGGAGCGTGAAATAGGGGTAAAGGCTATCGTGGCCGATGCCGTGCACGGGCGCACGGCTCGTTTCATTGCCTCCTTCCGCGGGTCGTGTCCGGTCTATGCCATCTGCTACCGCCGTCGCACCATGCGCTGGCTCAGCCTCTCCTACGGCATCAAGGCATATTACTATAAAGACTATACGCGCGAGCAGCGGTATCCACTGGAGGCCCTTCGCGATTTTGTGGAGCAGGGGCTCCTCACGCCGTCCGACCGCATCGCTTTCCTTGGAGCCATAAACGGCACGGGCGCGACTTTCCTGGAAATAAACGCCGTGCAGGCCATTCTCGAAAACGGCTGCGCCACAATGGGCTGATGCGAAGATATGGCTAACGTTCTGAGCATAGAAAATCTCACGAAGAGCTTCGGCGACCGCATTCTTTTCGAGGACATAACTCTCGGAGTGGACGAGGGCGAGAAGATAGGTATCGTGGCCCGTAACGGCACGGGAAAAAGCACTTTCCTGAGTATTCTTGCCGGGCGCGAGGATGCCGATTCTGGCAGAATAACCTTTGCCGGAGGTCTGCGTGTGGCTTATCTGGAGCAGCTGCCGGAGTTTCGCCCGGGAGCCACGGTGCTTGAGGCTGCCCTCGAGGGCGAGGGCCCCAAGGCGGAGGCCGTGCGCGAATACATCAATGCCATAGAGAGCGGGTCCGCCGAGGAGCAGGCCCGGGCTTCGCAGCGCATGGATGCGCTCCATGCCTGGGACTATGAGGACCGTCTGCGTCAGCTCCTTTCGCGCCTCGGACTATCGGACTTCCATGCCTCGGTCGACAAGCTTTCGGGGGGCCAGCGCAAGCGTCTGGCCCTTGCACGCGTGGTGATGCAGGAGGCCGACCTGATAATTCTCGACGAGCCGACGAACCATCTCGACATTCCCGTGATAGAGTGGCTCGAGGGATACCTGCGGCGCGCGCGTGCCACACTGCTGATGGTTACGCACGACCGCTATTTCCTCGACCGCGTATGCAACAAAATTATCGAGATAGATAACCATACCTTCTATTCTTACGACGGCAACTATGATTACTTCCTGCGGCGGCGCGCCGAACGCATCGAGGCGATGGCTGCAGAGCTTGCCCGTGTTCGCAACACTCTGCGCCGCGAGCAGGAGTGGATGAGCCGCCAGCCTCAGGCCCGTGCAGGCAAGGCTAAGTTCCGCATCGATTCGTTCTACGACCTGAAGGAACGCTCGCGCGTTCGTCTCGACGAGAAGAATGTATCCCTCGACGCCAAGTCGTCCTATATCGGGTCGAAGATATTCGAGGCCCGGGGCATCAGCAAGCGCTTCGGTCCGAAGGTGATTCTTGATGACTTTTCGTATACCTTCGGACGCGGGGAACATCTCGGGCTCATAGGGGCCAACGGTGTGGGAAAGAGTACCTTCATAAAGATGCTTCAGGGCCTGGTGCCGCAGGATTCCGGCGAGTGGAACGTGGGCGAGACCGTGCGCTTCGGCTATTACAGCCAGGATGGCCTCGATTTCGATCCTGAAAAGAAGGTGATAGACGCCGTAACTGAGATTGCTGAAGATATTTCCCTTGCCGAGGGCGAGCACATCGCGCCAATGCAATATCTCAACCGCTTCCTGTTTTCTCCCGCCGACCAGCAAAAGTATATCCACACGCTCAGCGGCGGCGAACGGTGCCGCCTGCATCTTGCCACGGTGCTGATGCGTCGGCCCAACTTCCTGATTCTCGATGAACCTACAAACGACCTCGACATAATGACCCTCGGCATCCTCGAGGAATATCTTGCCGAGTTCAAGGGCTGTGTGCTCGTGATAAGCCACGACCGCTTTTTCCTCGACAGTATTGCCGACCATCTCTTTGTGATGGAAGGCGACGGGGTGGTGAAGGATTTCCCCGGCACCTACTCGGAATATCGCGTGTGGGCTGACGAGCGTGCGCGCCGCGAGGGCGCCGACGAGGCTGCGTCGCGTCCTGCACCCGCTAAGGAAAAGCCGCGCACCGAGCGCCCGCAGAAGATGAGCTTCAAGGAGCGGAAGGAATTCGAGGAACTCACCGCTTCTATCGAGGCACTCACGGCCGAGAAGCAAGAGCTCGAAGACTACTTCAACGCCGGCGGAGGCGAGGACATAATAGAGAAAAGCGCACGATTCGAGGCGCTGAAAGATGAACTCGACATGGCCGAACTGCGCTGGCTCGAGCTTTCCGAAAAACAATAATACTTGCGATAAATCAATACCCTGCAAAAAGATATGAAAGGACTGAAAATAGAACGCATACGCTCGCTTGAGCAGCTGCTGCGCTGGCGCGCCGAGGTGCTGAAGGCCGTCTTCGGCGAGACGGCTTCGGCCGATCTCCTCAAGGCTAATGCCCGCTACTACGACTATCATAATGCCGACGGCTCGCACATTGCGCTCGAGGCGCTTGTTCCCGGGGCTGACGGCGGCAAGCCTGAGGCTATAGGCTGCGGCGGTGTGTGCTTCTATGAGGAGCTTCCCTCGCCCGACAATCCCACGGGTCGCTGCGCGTATATCATGAATCTCTACGTGCGCGAGTGTATGCGCCACAGCGGGGTGGGGGGCGACCTGCTCAAGGCGCTCGTGGACCTTGCCAAATTCCGCGGCTGCGGACGTATCATGCTCGAAACCACGCCCATGGCCCGTGCATTCTACAAGAATCTCGGCTTTATCGACGCCGGAGATTATCTGATATACAAAGGCGAGTGATGGGGGCCAGCGTCCGCAACCGTATACCCTCATATATATTAATATGAAAAAGCTTGTTTCTCTGATACTTCTGATTGCCGCGTCGGCTTTCGGCATCTTGGCTCATGCCGAGAAGTTTGATTTTTATTATGTTCCATGGAAGAACATGAACTTCGAATATTTTATTATTGCTGTCCGATAAAACTCAGAAAGAGCAATAAAATATGGCTCGAGCACT
>CAMWQB010000042.1 GCA_947176295.1 uncultured Porphyromonadaceae bacterium | reverse complement strand
CCCCCCCCCCCCCCCCCCCCCCCCCCCCCCCCCCCCCCCCCCCCCCCCCCCCTTTGTTGGAATTTTATTTGTTTTGTGGGGATTTATGTTGTATATTTGCGCTGAAGACTTTATACTTTTAAATCATTTCCAGGTTATGAAGAAACTATATTATTTTTCGATGATTGCGGGGATTCTGCTGGCTTCGTGTAGCGAGGATTCTCCGAAGAATGAGGAACCGGCTGTGCCTGAGGGGCCTGAGGTTCCGGCGACGATGAATTATGTTGATGCCAAGCCTCTGGAGGTTTTGGAGCACTGGACTTCTATGGCGGGGGAGAAGGCTTCGCTGGATGCGCTGACGGATTTCTCGTATACGCTGAATGCGGCTGTGGCTGAGAATTATGAGGCGTTGTGGGCGGGGGATGAGACGGGCAACTACAGTTTGTCGCCTCTGAGCGTGTCGTTCTTTCTATCGCTGATGTCGGAATGCACAGACGGGTCCGGGCACAGGGATCTGTGCAAGATGCTCGGGGTGGCGGAGGCTGAGCTACCTGCCATTACGAACAAGCTGCTGCGCTATCTCCCAAAGGAGAAGGACGGGCTGCGGATGGATATTGCCAATTCGTTCTGGAACAATAAGGGCTTCGGGGTGCAGGATGCGTTCAGGAAGCGCGTTGAGGAGATGTACGGGGCTCCGACCAATGAGCTGGACCTCTTTTCGCCTTCGTGTGTGGAGGTGCTGAACGGCTGGTGCGGGGACAAAACGCACGGGATGATCAAGGAGGTCTTCTCGGAGGCTCCCCGGGCTCAGCTCGTAATAGGAAATGCGCTTTATTTTGCGGGGTCGTGGGCTTATCCTTTCGACAAGGCGAATACGATGAAGGAGCTTTTCCGCGGCACGGCAGGGACGAGCGAGGTGGAGATGCTGAGGTATCCGAGCTACAGATGGGAGTATGCGAAGGTGGATGGCGTGGAGTATACGACGCTGCCTTTTGTCGACGGATTCGAGATGGCGATAGTGGTGCCTCCGGCGCAGACGGACATGAAGGCGTTTGCCAAGAGAATCGACAAGGAGTATCTGATGGCTCTGGCGGAGGCCGGAGAGGTGAAGGATATTGACTTCAGCATGCCGAAATTCGAGGATGCGCATCAGGGGATGATCAACGATGTCCTGCGCGAGCTTGGCTTCCCGGAATATGAGATGTCGGTTTATCCTTTGACGGGTGTTTCGGGGAGCTCGCTGTCGGCCAGCGCGGTGCCTGTGATTCATTCGACGAAGATAAGCGTGGATGAAGACGGGGCGAAGCTTGCGGCCATAACTATCGGTGGGATGGTGAGCTCTCCGGGGGCTCCTGAGGAGGTGGAACGTGTGGTGATGAAGGTGGACAGGCCTTTCTACTACATAGTGCGCAACACGGAATGCGGGTCGATAGTGATGACGGGCCGCGTCTGCAATCTATGATTCTTTTTTAATTGCGGTAATTGGATGGATTGGAATTTTTTCTTAAATTTGCAACATGAACGCGGGCTGCAGTGGCAGTCGGCCAAATGAAGTATCCACAATTACCTAATTAACGATAAACACTATGTCAAAAGTTACAGTAGTAGGCGCCGGCAATGTAGGCGCAACGTGTGCGAATGTACTTGTTACCAACCAGGTAGCAGACGAAGTAGTACTTCTGGACATCAAGGAAGGCGTTGCCGAGGGCAAGGCCATGGACATCATGCAGACGGCGTCGATTCTGAACATCAACACGCGTCTGACGGGCGTAACGAACGACTATGCCATGACCGAGGGTTCGGACGTTGTAGTTATCACTTCGGGTATCCCCCGCAAGCCGGGCATGACCCGCGAAGAGCTCATCGGCGTAAATGCCGGCATCGTGAAGAGCGTGGCCAGCAGCATCCTGGCTCACTCGCCGAATGCTATCATCATCTGTGTGTCGAACCCGATGGACACGATGACCTACCTTCTGCACAAGGAAATGGGCCTTCCGAAGAACCGCATCATCGGCATGGGCGGCGCTCTGGACAGCGCGCGCTTCAAGTATTTCCTGAGCCTTGCGCTGAAGGCCAACGCAACGGAAGTTGAAGGCATCGTGATCGGCGGCCACGGCGACACGACGATGATCCCCCTGAAGCGCTATGCGGCCTATCGCGGCATCCCCGCCACGAGCCTCCTCCCAGCCGAGCAGCTCGACAAGGTAGCTGCCGACACGATGGTTGGCGGCGCTACGCTGACGAAGCTCCTTGGCACTTCGGCCTGGTATGCTCCGGGCGCGGCAGCAGCTCAGGTTGTGGCAGCTGTGCTCCACGACCAGAAGAAGCTGATCTCGTGCTCGGCACTTCTGGAAGGCGAATACGGCGAGAAGGACCTCTGCATCGGCGTTCCTTGCATCCTTGGCAAGGGCGGCATCGAGAAGGTTGTGGAATTCGACCTTAACGACGAAGAGAAGGAACTCTTCCATAAGAGCGCTGAAGCCGTGCACAAGACCAACGCAGCTCTGGCATAAGGCATAGACGCATCTCCGCGCAATACAGAAGGCCGGCCCGAACATGCGGCCGGCCTTCGTTGTTTCCAACTACGACGAACATAAAGACACACAAAAAAAACGGAAATGATGAAAAAGATACTCTATCTGTTTGCTGCGGCGCTGCTGAGCGTTGCAGCGGCTTCCTGCAGCTCCAAGGCCACGACCGACGATGGCCGCGAAATCACAGCGTCGCCCGAGGCGGGGCCTGACGGCATCGTGATGCTGACGCAGGGCGACTACTACACGGCGGGGCAGCCTGTGGACCGCCTGACCGTGATTGACTTCAACGCCAAGTGGTGCGGGCCCTGCCGGGCGTTCGCTCCGGTGTTTGAGGAAGCTGCCGAGAAGTACAAAGGGAAGGTAACGTTCGTGTCGGTGGACATTGATTCGGTGCCCGACATGATGCCTGAGTTCGGCCTTGAGGCTATTATCCCGACGGTGCTGATAATCCGTCCTGACGGTTCGTACGTGTCGTACGTTGGCACGGGCGACCTTATGCCTTACGACAAGTTCGCCTCGCTGATCGACACGAACCTCAACACGAAGTAATCGGGCCGCACAGGCTCAGGGAAATGAATCCGGCAGTGAGCGTGATAATCCCGGCGTATAATGCCGGGAGATATGTCGAGGAGGCGATCCGCAGCGTGCAAGCACAGGACTTTGAGGATTATGAGCTTGTGCTTGTGGACGACGGCTCGACGGACGACACGGGGGCGATCTTCGACCGCGCGGCGGCCGGAGACCGCCGCGTGCGCGTGATCCGGCGTCCGAACGGGGGCCACTCGGAGGCGCGCAACCGCGGGCTTGACGAAGCGCGCGGGCGTTGGATTTATTTTATTGATGCTGACGACGTGATGGCTCCGCATGCTCTCTCGACCCTCGTTGGGGAGGCTGAGCGGACCGGGGCGCAGCTTGTGCTGGCACGGTTCCGGGCGTTCAGGACGCGGCTTCCGCGGGTGAAACGCGGGGGCTGGCGGACGACCCTGCTCGACGGGGCGGCGGCGGCTATGGAGGGGATGTATCAGCGCCGCATCGACAATGCGCCTTGGGGAAAGCTCTATGAGCGCGAACTGTGGGAGGGCCTGCGCTTCCGGAAGGGTATCATCTACGAGGACCTGGACCTTTTCTACCGCGTGTGGGCGAGAGCCGGGCGTGTTGCTCTGATGGAGGAGCCACTCTACTTCTACCGCCAACACGGGGGGAGCACGATGCACGTCTTCAACCGCCGGAGGCTTGATGTGCTGGACGTTACGGACCGGATGCTTGCGTGGGCAAGGGACGAAGGTCCTGAAATGGAGGCTGCAGCGGCCGACCGGCGAATGAGCGCGCACTTCAACATTCTGCTGCTGATGTACAAGCACGGGGTGAGGGATGAGGCGACGGAGGAACGCTGCCTGCGGGTGCTCCGTGAGGCTGCGCCGCTCTCGCTGCGCAACGGGCGCGTGCGGCTCAAGAACCGCCTTGGGGCGCTCGCGTTCATGGCGGGGGGAAAGACGGCGGCACGATTTATGACATTTAACGTATAAAACACTGAATACTATGAATCTCTCTTCTATCCACGAAAAAATATTTCACCGGCTCGGCATCCGAGAACTGAATGCCATGCAGCTGGCTACGAGCGAATTTTCTCTGCCGGGCAAGCTGATGCTGCTTGCGCCTACGGGCTCGGGTAAAACGGTTGCGTTCACGATTCCGCTGCTGCGGAGCCTGGGGGCTCCGGACGGAAAGGTTCAGGCTGTGGTGATGGCGCCGAGTCGCGAGCTGGTGCTTCAGATTGCGGAGATCGTGCGCGGGGTTGCAGGCAAGGAGTATAAGACGGTGGCTTTCTACGGGGGCCACGCCATGAGCGAGGAACAGCGCTCGATCGAGGGGGGTATGCCTGATATAATCATTGCCACTCCCGGACGCCTGCTGGACCATCTGAGGCGGGGGGAGCTGTCGGTCCACGATGTGCATACGCTTGTGCTTGACGAATTCGACAAGAGCCTTGAGCTTGGCTTCCGTGAGGAGATGAGCAGGGTTGTGGGGCGAATGCGGTCGTTGAAAACCCTAATCCTGACGTCGGCCACCCGGATAGCCGAGATGCCTGATTTCGTGGATGTGAAGGGACTGCGGGAACTGGACTTCACGGGAGGCCACGGGAGCGCGGCTCCGGCTCCTCACCTGCGGGTGCACAGCGTGGCTTCCGACAAAAAGGATAAACTCGAGGGGCTGGATGCGCTGCTGCGATATATCGCTGAGGAGGATTCCGAGGCTGGCAGGAAGACGAAGGCGATGGTGTTTGTGAATCACCGCGAAAGCGCCGAGCGTGTGAGCGCGTTCCTGGACAAGCAGGGCTACCGGACTGCACTCTACCACGGAGGGCTTGACCAGAACGAGCGCGAGAAGGCTGTGGCGATGTTCACCAACGGGTCGGCGCCGGTGCTCGTGGCAACTGACCTTGCTGCCCGCGGGCTGGATATAGACAGCGTGGGGGCGGTGGTGCACTACCACCTTCCTCTACAGCCGGAAACATGGACGCACCGCAACGGGCGAACCGGGCGAATGGGGGCGGAAGGCGATGTATATGTGCTTCTCTCACCGGAGGAGGCCACGCCGGAATTTATCGACGAGGATCTGACGGACGCGATAGAACTCCCTCCTACCCCGGGAGCCATCCCTGCGGCCCCGATGCAGACGCTCCACATCAATGCGGGGAAGAAGGAAAAGATATCCAAGGGCGACATTGCCGGCTTCTTCATGAAGCAGGGAGGGCTGACGCCCGGGGAACTCGGAATGATAGATCTTAAGGACCATCAGGCTTACGTGGCTGTTCCTCAGGGGCGTGCGCGAGAGATAATCGCGGCTCTGGCACCTCACAAACTTAAAAACACGCGTGTACGCATAACTCAAGTAAAATAGCACAAAAACAATGAAACACAACGACATACCCGTGCTGCTGCTTACGGGCTATCTTGGCAGCGGAAAGACAACGCTCCTCAACCGCATTCTCGACAACAAGCGGGGCATCCGTTTTGCGGTGATCGTCAACGATATAGGCGAGGTAAATATCGATGCATCCCTGATTCAGAAGGGCGGCATAGTTGGCGGTGATGGCGAAGACGACCTCGTGGCCTTGCAGAACGGTTGTATCTGCTGCACGCTGAAGATGGACCTCGTGAAGCAACTTTCGGATCTGTGCAAGTCGGGGAAGTTCGATTATATCGTAATCGAGGCGAGCGGGATATGCGAGCCGGAGCCTATCGCACAGACTATCTGCCAAATGCCTCGTATGGCGGGCGATGGCCATCGTGGTCCGCTGCCTGTGCTTGACTGCATCGTAACGGTAGTGGATGCCCTGCGGATGCAGAGCGAATTCGGCGACGGGGAAGCCCTGCGCCGCGACAACCTCGACGAGGAGGATATCGAGAATCTTATTATCCAGCAAATTGAATTCTGCAACATCATTCTGCTGAACAAGATTTCGGAGGTGGGCGCTGAGGATGCCGAGCGCATCAAGGCTATAATCCGCGCAATCCAGCCGACAGCTGAGATAATCGAATGCGACTATGCTGACGTTGACCTTGACCGTCTGCTGAACACGGGACGCTTCGACTTCGAGGATGTGGCTACGTCGGCCACCTGGATCAAGGAAATAGAAAAGGCTGTGAGCGATGAGGAAGAGGAACATGCCCACAAGGTGGGCCATGACCGCCACGAGCACAAGCATGATGATGAGGACCATGCCCACCACCATGAACATGACCACCACCATCATCATCACCACCACGACGATGAAGGCGAGGCGGAGGAATACGGCATCGGCACCTTTGTCTACTACCGCCGGCAGCCTTTCGACCTTAACAAATTCGACTTCCTGTGCTCAAAGTGGCCCAAGAGCATCATCAGGACCAAGGGTCTCGTATATTTCAGCAACAATCGCGAGATGTCGTATCTCTTCGAACAGGCCGGTGTTCAGAAAAGTCTGCGCGAATCGGGCTACTGGTTTGCGACAGCTCCGCAGGAACAGATTGCGGACATGCTTCGCCGCGACCCGCAGCTTCGCCGGGACTGGGATCCCGTGTACGGCGACCGGATGATAAAGCTCGTGATAATAGGCCGCGGCATGGACCGCGCCGCCATCACCGAAGCCCTGGACGACTGCCTGGATTGACGGTCGAGGAATTGCTTGTTTTGAATTAACGTCAGCCCCGTCGAACTTTTCGGACGGGGCTGACTTTGTTTTCGAGGGTGAGGGGAGGCGATGGTGTCGGGATTGGGCAAATTGGTCTAATTAGACTCATTGGTATTCGCTGTCAAACACTTTCGTTAGCAAGAAAAGCTGCTATTTTGTTAGTCGCAGGCCGGAGGTCTACGATCCCGGGGGCGTGTGTTATCAAGACGACCTGCACTCCTTTATGGCATTTTTTCATATTCGGGAATTTTTGCTTACCTTTGTTTTTAAAATTGTGTCGAACATGAAAGAATCTCTTATAGTCCAAGGGCCGGGGAGGGTGGTTGAGCTTCCTGTGGTCGGTGATCCGCGTGGGTGCCTGGGGTTTATCCAGCGTGATGGCGGACGCGGGGTTCTGCCTTTCGAGCTTCGGCGTGTCTATTGGTTCTACGATATCCGCGGGAGCCACGAGCATCCGCCACGGGCTCTGCGGAGCTGCGATGAGTTGCTGGTGGTGATGAGCGGGAGTGCCTGCATCCGTCTTGACGACGGCCACGGAAACAGGGCTGAATACAGGTTGCTCCGTCCCGACAAGGCTTTGCTTATCCCTGCGGGCACATGGCGCGAGGTGGGGGAGCTTGCCACGAATACAGTGCTTGTGGTTTTGGCTTCAACTGCTTACGACCCGAGGGAGGTGATCCGCGATTATGATGACTTTCTAAAAAATAAGGAAAAATGAGCACGGACTTTCATGCTAAATCGTCGACGCAGGACTGCCGGCTGATCGAACTTGAACGCTTCGGGAGCCTCGAGGGCACGCTGTCGGTGGTTGAAAACGGGGCGGCCTCTCCTCTTGGCTACGATGTGAGCCGTGTGTTCTATATTTTCGACACTCCTGCAGAGGCCTCCCGCGGGGGACACAGCCACCTGATGGACTACCAGACGCTTGTGGCGCTGTCGGGGAGCTTCGACGTGCTTCTGGACGATGGCTCGGGCTCGGAGC
Source organism: uncultured Porphyromonadaceae bacterium (assembly GCA_947176295.1). Lineage (GTDB taxonomy): Bacteria > Bacteroidota > Bacteroidia > Bacteroidales > Muribaculaceae > CAG-873. Next base: position 10,522 of record CAMWQB010000042.1, on the reverse strand, counting down.
CGCGGCGCGTTTGCCTCAATCGCCCGAACCTGGGCCTCCTGATTCCTCCGGGTATTTGGCGAACGATGGAGAATTTTTCGGCGGGTAGTGTATGCATGGCTCTTGCGAAAAATCCTTATGACGAGGCTGAATATGTGCGGGATTATGATGAATTTCTACGACTTACGGCATCCAAGCGATGAAGAAACAATATGAATTCCTGAATCTGGCCACGGTGAACGCGCCTTTTATGCCTGAAATCGAGAAAGCTATCGGACGCGTGCTTGCCTCGGGTCGCTTTGTGGGCGGCCCTGAGACGGTGGCGTTCGAGCGAGCTCTTGCAGCTCAGACGGGGACTGAATATGCTGTGGGGGTGAGCAACGGGCTGGATGCTCTCCGTCTGATATTCAGGGCGTATATTGCTCTGGGGCGGCTGAAACCGGGCGATGAAGTGATCGTTCCGGCCAACACGTATATAGCTTCGGTGCTTGCCGTTACGGATGCGGGTCTGAAGCCGGTCCTGGCCGATTGCTCGCGCGAAACCATGAACCTCACTGCGGAAGGCCTGCGGGAGGCTCTGACCGCCCGCACCCGCGCGGTGCTGACGGTGCATCTCTACGGCCGTGCGGCGTGGGGCGCAGAAATGGACGCTATAGCTCGTGCCCATGGGCTGATAGTGGTGGAAGACAATGCTCAGGCCATAGGAGCTACGAGCCCCGAGGGAAAGGCAACGGGGGCGTTGGGCGACGCGGCCGCTTTCAGCTTCTATCCGACGAAAAATATTGGTGCCCTGGGCGACGCCGGGGCAGTAACGACCTCCGACTTCGCGCTTGCCGAGGCCGTGCGGGCTCTTGCCAACTACGGGAGCCGCGAACGATACAAGAATATCTATGCGGGCTTCAATTGCCGTCTGGACCCGATACAGGCTGCGGTGCTGGGCGTAAAACTCCCTCACCTCGAGGAGGAGGGGCGGCGACGGCGCGAAGTTGCCGAGGTGTATCTCTCGGAAATTTGCAATCCTGCTATAGAGCTACCCCAAAAGCCCGAAAAGGGCAAGCACGTGTGGCACCAGTTTGTGGTGCGGACGGCGCAGCCGGAATGGCGCGATGCGTTCAGGGCGTATCTGGCCGATGAGGGCGTGGACACCGATATCCACTACCCCACTCCACCGCACCGGCAGGAATGCTACCGCAGGCAGTTTGCAGGAGAAAGCTATCCGGAAGCCGAGGCGCTGAGCGCCACGGCCGTGAGCCTCCCGATCTCCGGCTGCACTTCGACGGCCGACGCACGCGAAATCGCAGCTATCATCAACCGCTTTACACCCCCGCAGCCATGACCGGACGACACCGCACAGCCCACTACCACACCTTCGGCTGCAAGCTGAATTTTGCTGAAACAGCCACGGTGGAACGGCTCTTTGAGGAGAGGGGAATCCGCACGGCCGACACACGCGGAGGCGAGGTGCCGGACATCGTGGTGGTGAACACATGTTCCGTAACCGAGGAGGCCGACCGGAAATGCCGCCGGGCCATCCGCTCATTTCACAAGCGCTGGCCTGAGGCGGCGATACTCGTAACCGGATGCTATGCGCAGCTGAAGGCTGCGGAAGCGGCTGGGCTGCCCGGGGTGGCCGTGGTAGCGGGCACGAACGGGAAGCTCGATCTCCTGCGCTATCTCGAGGCGTATGAGGGGGGAGAGGCCGTGATGGATGCTCCCGAAGCCAAAAGCCTGCGCGACTTCATGCCATCGTGCTCGCGGGGCGACCGCACGCGCTACTTCCTGAAGGTGCAGGACGGCTGCGACTACTGGTGCACATACTGCACGATCCCTATTGCACGGGGACGCTCGCGCTCGGGCACAATCGACGAGCTTGTGGCGCTCGCCGAGGGCGTGGCCGCCGAGGGGGGTAAGGAAATAGTCCTTACGGGCGTGAACATCGGCGACTTCGGCAAGGGGAGCTCCGATACGTTCTTCGATCTGGTGAAAGCCCTGGACCAAGTGGATGGCATCGAGCGTTACCGCATCTCGAGCATCGAGCCCAATCTGCTGACGGATGAAATAATCGACTACACGGCCGGTTCGCGGCGATTCATGCCTCACTTCCACGTGCCTCTCCAGAGCGGCTCGGATGCGGTTCTGGCCCTGATGAGGCGCCGGTATGACACATCGTTTTTCCGCCGGAAAATCGAACGTATCCGCGAGGCGATGCCTGACGCGTTTCTGGGCATAGACCTGATGGTTGGAGCCCGCGGGGAGACCCCGGAAGAATTTGCAGCGTCGAAGGCTTTTATCGAAAGCATAGACCTGAGCCATCTCCATGTGTTCCCCTACTCCGAACGCCCCGGCACACGTGCGCTGAGCCTCGAAGCCGAAGTCGTGGCACAAGAGGAGAAGCATCGCAGAGCCTCGGAAATGATAGCCGTGAGCGCGGTCAAACATGAGGCCTTCGCCCGGAGATTTCTCGGCACAGTGCGTCCGGTGCTTTTGGAACACAGAGCCAAAGGACGGCGGATGAGCGGATTTACGGACAATTACCTGCGGGTGGAGGTGGATGCACATCCTCTGTTGGACAATACTGTAGCGTCCGTTCGCCTCGATTCCCTGCAGGATGATGGCGAGACCATAAACGGGACCATCATACTCTGACAACACCCATCGCTCTGACTTACATCAACACATGAAGCCTTCCGACCTGTCATTCAAGCTCCTGCGCGGGATGCTGCGAATTCTCTCGCAGTTGCCGACGGGCGTGCTCTACGGCCTGTCGTCGATGCTCTCGCCGGTGGTGCATCACCTCGTGCGCTATCGGCTCGGGGTGGTGCGCGACAATCTCGCGAAATGTTTTTCCGAGCTGACAGAAAAGGAGCGACGCCACATCGAAAAGGCTTTTTACCTGAATTTTACGGACTACGCGGTGGAGACCCTGAAGCTGATGCATATCTCCGATTCGGAAATGGAACAGCGAATGACCTTCTCCGGGCTCGAACACATGACTGAACCTCTCGCAAAGGGCAAAGACGTGCTGATATATTTCTCGCACTGCGGCAACTGGGAGTGGGCACCTTCCGTAACCCTCCACTGCCCCCGCGAAGCCGACGGACGCGAGATTGTCTACGGCCAGGTCTATCGCCCCTTGAGGGATGCGGCGTTCGATGCCCTGATGCTCGAACTGCGCGGGCGCTTCGGGTCGAAGAGCTTTGCGAAAACTCAAGTTCTCCGCGACCTGCTTGTGCTCCGCCGCGAGGGGCGCGCGAGCGTAACCGGCTTCATGAGCGACCAGAAGCCCAGCCACGGCGACCCTCTCCACATCACAAGCTTCCTTGGACGTCCGACTGCCTTCATATCGGGCACCGAAACCCTTGCCCGCAAACTCGACATGGCTGTAGTGTACTGGGACATGGAAAAGCCTCGGCGCGGCCATTATCACATACAGTGCCGCCCACTTTCTGCCTCGGCTGCATCCGCGGAGAAGGGCGAGATTACGGAGCGATACGTGCGCCTGCTCGAAGCGACTATCCGCCGGCGGCCTGACCTATGGCTATGGAGCCACAACCGCTGGAAAAATCCCCTACCCCCAACTTCTCCTTCTCCATCAGAACAATGACTGCTGTAATAATACTGAACTGGAACGGCGAGCGGCTGCTCGCGGAATTTCTGCCTGAGGTTGTGCGGACGGTTGCACCCTCGCTCGGGCGAGTGATTGTTGCCGACAATGGCTCAACCGACGGCTCTCTGGAACTGCTTGCCCGCGATTTTCCGGAGGTCGAAGTCTGGGCTTTCGACAAGAACTACGGCTTTGCCGAGGGCTACAACCGGGCGATAGAGATGGCCAAGGACTATACGAACGTTGTGCTTCTGAACAGCGACGTTGCGCCCGATGCGGGATGGCTCGAGGCTTTGACGGACTACATGGAGAAGCATCCGGAAGTGGCTGCTTGCCAACCTAAATTACTGAGCTATAAGAATCCGAAACTATTCGAATATGCGGGAGCTGCGGGCGGCCACCTCGACCGCAACGGCTATCCCTACTGCCGCGGGCGCATCTTCGCCACATGCGAGGAAGACCACGGGCAATACGACGAGCCGGAGAAGGTGAGCTGGGCTTCGGGGGCTTGCCTGATGGTGCGTCGCGAGCTTTATCTCCGCGCGGGCGGCCTGGACAAGGATTTCTTCGCACACATGGAGGAAATCGACCTTTGCTGGCGCCTGCGGCTTCTGGGCTATGACATAGCGGCAGTTCCGTCGGCGAGGGTGCGGCATCTGGGCGGGGGCTCGCTCCCGGCGGAAAATCCGAGGAAGACTTACCTCAACTTCCGGAACAACCTCCTGATGCTGCACAAGAACCTGCCGGACGCCACCCGGCGGCAAAAGCTGTTCCGTCGGCGCCTGCTCGATACCGTAGCATGGGCCAAGTTTGTCGCCACGCTGGACTTCGGGAATGCGGGGGCTGTGGTGCGGGCGCACACCGACTTCCGGAAAATGCGTGGACGGTATACCTCTCACCCAGACAAGGACCTGCTGGAAAGCACGCCGGAAAGCCGCGTGAATATCCTCACATCCTATTATCTCCGCGGCAAGAAAAAATACTCCGAGCTCATGAAACGACAAAAAAAATCATAGATTAAAGCCAGTTAAAATCCGAGCGACAAAGTAGCCATATCGAACTCTCGGAATTCCGGGACCTTGGAATGATTTTTCTGCCCTGTCAAGGCTACGGAGTCGCTTTTTTTGCGTATCTTTGCACATAGAATACAAATAAATCAATTCTCCATATCCTATGAAGAAGCATAATTTCTACGCAGGGCCGTCGATACTGAGTGAATATACGATTCAGAATACGGCTGACGCCATCCTCAACTTTGCCGACACGGGTCTTTCGATTCTTGAAGTGTCGCACCGCAGCAAGCAGTTTCAGGCCGTGATCGACGAGGCTACGGCGCTTGTGAAAGAACTTCTGAACGTTCCCGAAGGGTTCAGCGTGCTGTGGCTTGGCGGCGGCGCGTCGATGCAGTTCTGCATGATTCCTTACAACCTGCTGTCGAAGCGGGCAGCCTATCTCGACACGGGCACATGGGCTTCCAACGCCATCAAGGAGGCACGCCTCTTCGGCGAAGTGGATGTCGTGGCCTCGTCGAAGGATGCCAACTACACCTTCATTCCCAAAGACTACGTTATCCCCGAGGGAATGGATTATTTCCACTACACGTCGAACAACACCATCTACGGCACCGAAATCCGCAAGGATCCCGAAGCTCCGTGTCCTCTGATCGCAGATATGAGTTCGGACATCTTCTCGCGTGCCATCGACTGGTCGAAATACGATGCCGTATATGCCGGGGCCCAGAAGAACCTCGCCCCTGCGGGCGTAACGCTTGTAATTGTGCGCGATTCGGCGCTGGGCAAGGTGGAGCGCGTGATTCCCACGATGCTCGACTATCGCACCCACATCAAGAAGGGGTCGATGTTCAACACGCCTCCGGTGCTTCCTATCTACTCGGCTCTGCAGACGCTTCGCTACTACAAGAGCCTCGGAGGCATTCCTGAGCTCGAACGCCGCGACCTCGAGAAGGCTGCAGCCCTCTATAAGGCTATCGACGAGAGCAAGATGTTCGTGGGCACGGTAACGGACCCGGCCGACCGCTCGATAATGAACGTTTGCTTCGTGATGCGTCCCGAATACAAGGAGCTGGAGAGCGCCTTTGTCGACTTCTGCGCCGGGCGCGGAATCGTGGGCATCAAGGGCCACCGCAGCGTTGGCGGCTTCCGTGCGAGCCTCTACAATGCCCTGCCCCTCGAAAGCGTGCTCGTGCTTGTGGAAGCCATGCGCGACTTTGAGGCTACCCACAGCTAATCCATCCCTACCCCGAACCTTCTGACGGAAAGCATCATGAAAATTCTTGTAGCTACAGAAAAGCCTTTCGCCGCCGTTGCGGTAGATGGCATCCGCAAGGAAATCGAATCCGCAGGCCACACTCTCGAACTGCTTGAGAAGTACAGCAGCCGCGAGGAGCTGTACGCCGCTCTGGCTGATGCCGAGGGCCTGATCGTGCGCAGCGATATAATCGACGCTGAGGCCATAGCCAAAGCGCCGAAGCTTAAGATCATCGTCCGCGCCGGGGCCGGCTACGACAACATAGACCTGCAAGCCGCTACGGCTGCGGGCATCGTGGTGGAGAATACGCCCGGGCAGAATTCCAACGCCGTGGCAGAACTGGTGCTGGGCATGGCCGTTGCGGCAGCCCGCAACGGCTTCAACGGCACGTCGGGCTTCGAGCTCCGCGGCAAGACACTGGGTCTGCAGGCCTTCGGGCAGGTGGGCCGCAATGTGGCCCGCATAGCCAAGGGCTTCGGCATGGAAGTGAGCGCCCTCGACCCCTACTGCCCCGCCGAGGTAATAGAGGAAGCCGGCGTGAAACCTGTATCGGACCTGAAGGAACTCTACAGCGGCAACCGCTTCGTGAGCATCCATATCCCCGCAACTCCCCAGACTGTCGGCTCGATAGGATATGAGCTGATCACGCTGATGCCCAAGGGGGGCGTGCTTCTCAACACCGCCCGCAAGGAGGTGATTGATGAAGAGGGGCTGAAACGCGCGCTGACCGAGCGTCCGGACCTGAAGTACTATGCCGACGTGAAACCTTCGAATGCAGCAGAGCTTGAAGAACTCTTTGCAGGGCGTGTGTTCTTCACGCCGAAGAAGACGGGCGCCCAGACGGCCGAGGCCAACATCAACGCCGGTATTGCAGCCGCTCGCCAGACAGTGGCTTTCTTCCGGGACGGCACTGACCGCTTCCGCGTGAACTAAGCGGCGCCGGAGTGCGTTGTGATAGAAACCACGTTTTCTATCATACCCACTCTCTTATGACGACCGCTCCAACAACGAACGATAAAAATACGCGCCCGCACGAAAGGATACGGACAATCCTTCGTGCGGGTGCGTCGCTTGGTCTAACGGCCCTGCTCATCGGCTGGCTGTTCCACGAAGTAGACTTCCATAAGGTAGAAGCAATAATCCGCGAGGGCTTCAGCTTCCGCTGGATAGCGGCCATGATGGTCGTGAACACGCTCTCGCACATAATCCGGGGTGTGCGCTGGGGCATCCAGCTGCGCGCGGCAGGCATCCCGAGGATGTCGGCTACGGCCGAGAGTGTGTCGATCTTTGGCGCTTACGCTCTCAATCTGGTTCTCCCGTGGCTTGGCGAGGCCTGGCGAGTGGTGTATGTTTCGCGTCGCGAGAATGCGAAGCTTACGACAGTGATAGGCACCGATTTCGGCGACCGACTGTCGGATGCGGCGGTGATTCTGCTGCTTATCATCTTCTCCTTCTTCGTGGTGCGTCCTGAGCTGCTGAAGTTTATCGACCACTACTCTCTGGGCGAGGAGATATCTAGGGTCTTCACCTCGCCAATGCTCTGGAGCTTCGTGGGAGGAGCTGTGATAATCGTTGCGGCAATAGCCTATATATTTCGCCACAGCGGCCCGGAAAAGAAATTCTTTACGGGCGTTGAGCGGGTGTGGGACGGTTTTAAAGTGATATTCACGATGCCGGGCCGCGGCCTTTATATTGTGTATACCTTCGGCATCTGGATATGCTACTTCCTGCAATACTACCTTTGTCTTTTCGCCTTCCCCTTCACTCGCGAACTTATCACGGCGCCGGGGATGTGCTATGGTTTGCTGCCGGGGTTGGTGATGTTTGTATTCGGGTCGTGCTCCATGGGCGTGCCGTCTAACGGCGGTCTCGGGCCCTGGAACATCGCCGTGATGTTCGCGCTGTCGCTCTATGGCGTGAAGGAAGCTGACGGAACGGCCTTCTCGCTGGTGGTATGGACCTTCCAGAACATTGCCCAGGTGGCTATGGGAATATTTGCGGCGGTGTATGTATTTACACACCGCCGCAAGACGCTCGCGCCTGCAAATGCTTGACGCGTGGGATATCAGAGATCTCAGCGTACGAGCACGCGACGCGAGAAGTCGTCGGCTACAACGATATAGACTTCGGCCGGAGCGAGCCCTTCGAGGAGAAGGGGTGCGTCGGGCGAAACGGCCCTTCCTGCAGCAAGCACACGACCATCCAGGGCATAGACACTGATGCTGACAGGAGCGGCAGCCTCGACACGGAGACATCCGGAGGCGGGGCACCATGCATCCCACTGATTGTGGAGAGCCGTCGGAGCATCGAGGCCCGAGGCGTGGGACGAGAGACTGAGGTCGTCGAGAAGGAAGCGCTTGCCGTCGGTCTGGACGAGCTTGATGCGCGCGCGGCCGATGGCATTGACCGGGCATGAATATTCCTTATAGTCGGCTCCGTCGAGTTTTATGCTGCCGACCTTGGACCATGAAGAGCCCCCGTCGGTGCTGAGCATAACATCGAATTCCGGAGCGGCGTCGGTGTTCCAGACATGGGCCCAGAAGCGGAGCATCCCTATTCCTGAGGGGCGGTCGGAGGTCATCTCAAGGACGGCAGCACCACCCTTTCCGCCACGGATTGCATAGCTTCCGGTGTGAGCTTTATCGGAGCTCCACATTCCTATATCTTCGAAGTGCCAGCTGCAAGCTGTACCTTCGTATTCATGGTTGGCGTATGAGCCCATGCCATCCGGGAAATTCTCGAAAGTCTCGAGGAAGTCGGCTCCGGGAGCGGCAATAATGGCAGAGACTTCGGCGTCGTCGATTCGATGAGAGCCCACCATTGCTACGATGGAGGTTTCGAATTCGCCCTCCTCGTCGGAAAGGACGCGGAGATACATGCGATCGTCCTCGGGAGAGAGGGTGAGCGAGCGGCTCCAGAGGGCCTTGTCGAGGGAGAGCTGGAAAGGCGCGGAAACGCTGACGGTATAGTCGGAGTCGACATTGTCGGTCTCAATCCAAATCTCGGCCGCGGGCGAAGGCTCGCCAGGGGCAGAGACAAGCCGAATATCTCCCTCGAAGAAGAAGTCGACTTCCGGGAGGGGCTCGGCCGTGGAGACTTCTCCGGTTTTGGAGGTGAGGGTCTTGGATTTAAGAGAGAAGCGATATTCGGTAGCGGGGGTCAGATCGGCAACCGTGTAGCGCCCGGCCTTGGCATCCACGGCCCGGGGATAGCCCGGGATGGCCCGGCCTTCGGCGTCCGTAACAGCGAGGGAGTAGCACCCGGAAGCATCAGCGTCGCCGACGTAGGTCCAGCACACGTCGAAACTTTCGGAGGTGATGTTTGCGGCGGGAAGGAGGGGGAGGCCATCGACAATCTCGATGCGGAAAAGGACGCGGGACGAGACAGCGCCGCAACTTACGGTCATCGTCTCGGAATATACCCCGACGACATCGGCCTCGAAGGTAATAGTGGAACGGGCGCCGTCGGCCGTGTTCGTTGCCGAGGGCTGCAGAGTGGAGGGCGAAGCTTCGAATTCGCGTCCGTTGAAGGAGAGGACCACGGGGGCCGAGGCGCCGGTGGTGCGCACGGCGATTTCACGGCTGATGGCAACGCCCTTTGCCGTGAGACCCATGTCGATTGTCGAGCCGTCGGCGGGGAGGACTATGGCCGGCGCCGCGGACGAAGAAGAGGTCCATGTGTCGGAACTGCGATTACCCCAGATGTATTCCACGAGTTCGGGATGGTCGATGTATGGGTTGCGGTTTTTCTGCCTGGCATAGACGGCATCGTTGCGTCGGATTTCCTTTTCGCTCACGGGGTCCTGGCGATGCCACTTGAGGAGGAGCTGCACGGCCCAGGACGAGAATGCGGGGAATGCATTTCCGGCAAGCATGGGCGATGACCATGAGGCGATGCGGTCGTTGTAAGCCGTTGCCATATAGAAGTATGAGCGAGCGAAGTCGCCCTTGTATTCGTCGTCGGGTTCGAAGACTTTGTCGGAGTAGCCGGGGAATGTGGAGTTTCCAAGACGGCCGAGGGCATGGACACCATTGTAGTCGGGGAGGCGTGTGCCATTGGCGCATTCACCGTAGGGATAGTTCGAACGCTGGCCGTTGACCTTTCCATCGGTGGGATATAGGTGGAATGCGTCGCTATACATTGGTTTTCCTTCGCTGAACCAGCTTTTCGGGAAAGAATGTTCGCGATTGTAGCAGTCGCCGATGTTCTTGTAGTTGCCGCATCGCTGGCTGTTTACGGGCCATTCTTTGGTGGAATACATATCCCAGATGCGGCCGTTGCCGCGGACGTCGGAAGTCTTGTAGAGGTCGTAAAGTTCGTCGTAGCCCACGGTGGTGTGAGGGCCGATTTTGGCATGGAGAGCCGAGAGGAGCGAACGGCCGCCCTTGTTCTCGCAGGATGAATAATACCCGGCGGGCTCGGCGGCTGTGGAGGCGAAAATGCTTGCCGAGGCCGAAGCCACGGCAAGCACGATATGTTTGAAATTCATTATTTCCGAATGTTGTGGTAAAAGATTAAGGGAGGGAGGAGGAAAGGCGGAGAGGGTGTGCTCAGATAGAGAGGCGGCGGAGTGTGTTGAGGAGCTCGCGGTTGATGGGCTTGTCGTTCTTGATAGCCTTGGTGAAAGGCACGTAGACGATCTCATCGTTCTTGATGCCGATCATCACGTTG
>CAMWQB010000041.1 GCA_947176295.1 uncultured Porphyromonadaceae bacterium | reverse complement strand
GTAGCGAATCCGGGACTCGAACCCGGGTTTCCGCCGTGAGAGGGCGGCGTGCTAGACCACTACACTAAATCGCCGTTTGCGCTGCAAAGTTACAACATATTTTCCGACTTTGCAAGCGCTTTAATGTTTTTTTGCAAATTATATTTTGCTCATGGCTTATCTCGCCGCAGGTTGGGGGGGATCGTTGCCATGCACTTGCGAAAGCAAGACAACGGGCTTTCCTTTTGCGTGAAAAGTGCCGAAGGCACGTCCCTGCTAATGAGTGAGTTAATAGGGGCGTGCCTTCGGAACGTTGAATACATGAGGGGGGGGGATTCTCCCCCCGGGAATTTTATTCGAAGATGTGTTTGAGCTTCGAGAAGATTCGGTTGCGGTCGGCTTCGCTTGCCTGGATATTGGGCTGGCCTTTAAGCGATTCAATGGCCTGGCGCTCTTGGTCGGTGAGCTTTTCGGGGATGTAGACCATCACGTTGATGAGTTCATCGCCCTTGCCACCGTTCTCCTGGTCGGGGAGGCCCTTGCCGCGGAGGCGAAGCACCTTGCCCGGCTGGGTGCCGGCAGGGATGTTGAGGCGCGCGCGGCCTGTGATGGTGGGCACTTCCACGCTGCCGCCTAAGGCAGCCGTGGGAATGTCGAGCATCAGGTTGTAGATCACGTCAGCCCCGTCGCGGATGAGTTCGGGGTGCTTGATTTCCTCTATGACCACGAGGAGGTCGCCGCGGACGCCGCCATTGCGGGGGTAGTTGCCCTTACCCTTGACGGTGAATACCTGTCCTTCCTGAGCTCCGGCCGGGATATTGAAGGTGATTTCCTGATCCTTGCGGTTCACGCCCTCGCCGTTGCAGTAGGTGCAACGTTCGGTGATGACCTTACCTGTGCCTTCGCAAGTGGGGCAGGTGGCTACGGATTCCATCGGTCCGAGGAACGACTGCTGAACGTGCGTCACCGTTCCCGTGCCGTGGCAGGTCTGGCAGGTGGCGAAAGCCACGCCATCCTTTGCGCCCGTGCCTTTGCAATGTTCGCACTCCATGAATGTGGGGATTCGCAGGGTCTTCTGCACGCCGTTTGCGATGTCGGCGAGATTGAGCTTCACGCGGATTCGGAGGTCGGAGCCACGTCGTTGCTGCCTGCGGGCCTGGCGTCGGCCGCCCGTTGCGGAGCTGAATCCGCCGAAGCCTCCACCGCCGAAGATGTCGCCGAACTGGGCGAAGATGTCCTCCATGCTCATGCCACCGGCGTGGAAGCCTCCACCACCGCCCGGGAAGCCCTGCGGGCCCATGTTGTGGCCGAACTGGTCGTACTTGCGGCGCTTTTCCTCGTCGCTGAGCACTTCGTAAGCCTCGGCCGCTTCCTTGAATTTCTCTTCCGCGGCCTTGTCGCCGGGATTGCGGTCGGGGTGGTATTTGAGGGCCAGTTTGCGGTAGGCCTTCTTTATTTCGTCAGCGCCGGCGTTTTTGTCAACGCCCAGCACCTCGTAGTAGTCGCGTTTGTTCTCCATAAGCCTTAGAGCCTGAAGGGATGATGATTATTCGCCCACGACCACCTTTGCGTGGCGGAGCACCTTATCGTTGAGAGTATAGCCTTTCTGGACGGTGTCGAGCACCTTGCCCTTCATGTCGTCGGCGGGCGCGGGCACCGTGGCTATGGCTTCGTGAATGTCGGCATCGAAGACCGTGCCGGTCGTTTCCATGGCCTTTACGCCATTAGCCTCGAGATACTTCACTATCTTGTTGTAGATGAGCTCCATGCCCTCGCGGATGGCATCGGCGCTATCGGTGGTCTTCGAGGCTTCGAGGCCGCGTTCGAAATCGTCGACGATGGGCAGGAGGCCCAGGAGCACCTTCTCGGCGGCGTTCTTGACGAGCTCGCCTTTCTCGCGCACCACGCGCTTGCGGTAGTTGTCGAATTCGGCCATGAGGAACATATATTCCTTCTTCTCCTTCTCGATAGCTGCGCGGGCATCCTCGAGCTGTTCGGCAAGGCTTACGCTTGCAGCCTCGGCCTGTGCCTCGGCTTCGGCATCATATTCTTCCGTGGGTTCCACGTCGATGCTTTCAACACCATCACCACCATCGGCCACTTCGGGGTCCTTGAGTTTCATTTCCTGTTCGTCAGGAGTGTTATGCTTGTTCTGTGTCATAGTCAGATATATTTTTATTGTTTAGTTTCCTTACAAAAACGTTGCCAAACTCGCCGCTCGCGACAGTCTGTCATCAAAAATATAACAATTTTTGCACAATAACGTTCAGTGCCGGAGAGCGGTGGTTCACGAAGCCGAAGGAGGGGTAGAGCCGCCGGGGCCTCCGCTCTTGGATGCGAAGACGCGCGAGAGATACTTTTCGTTGAAGCGCTGGAAGAGCTCCCAGAAGTTAGGCACGAAAAGCGTTCCGAAAATGGCGTTGACGGCCATGCCGAACACCACCGCCGTGCCCAGCGATACTCGCGAGGCCGCGCCCGCGCCTGTGGCGAAAATCATGGGCATCACGCCGAAGACGAAGGCCAGTGCTGTCATCATGATGGGCCTCAGACGCACGCTGCCCGCATCTTCCGCCGCCGTGCGGATGTCCTTGCCGCCCTTGCGGTAGTCCATGGCGTATTCCACGATGAGGATTGCATTTTTGGCGGCCATGCCCAGGAGCAGGATTATGCCTATCTGGGTGTAGATGCTGATGCTCTGGCTCAGGAACCAGCATCCGATGACGGTGCCCAGGATGGCCGTGGGCGTGGTGATGATCACGGCAAGAGGATCTGTCCAGCTCTCATACTGCGCCGCGAGCACGAGGAAGGTGATGATGAGGGCGAAGACGAGCACGAGGCCGATGGTGGTGTTCGCTCCCGTCTCCTGATATGCCTCGCCCGTCCAGGCATAAGAGTAGGATGTGCCGGCTACTTTGTTGAAGATTTCCTCCATGGCCTTGATGCCTGCCGAGGAGCTGACGTGAGCTGCCGGTGTGCCGGTTACGGATGCGGTAGTGTACATGTTGTAGCGGTCGACGGTGCTCTGGCCCATCACTTCCTCCACCGAGGCGAAGGAGCTGAAGGGCACCATATCGCCATTGCCGTTGCTCACAGTGAGCTGCATGACGTCGCCGATGTTCTCGCGCGACAGGGCCTCGGCGGCCACGTTCACCTGATATACGCGGCCGAACTTCACGATGTCGTTGACGTACGCCCCGCCCATGAAGCGCGAGAGGGTGCTGTAGACCCCTTCGAGGGTGAGGCCCTGCATCTTCACCTTGTCGCGGTCGATCTTCACGGCATACTGGGGCACCTCGCCCTGGAAGAGCGACGTTACCTGCGCCAGCTCTGGATAGTTCCGTGCTTCCTCCTGAATTGCAGCCACGGTTGCGGCCATTTCGCGGGCACCGAGGTTGTTGATGTCGAGAATCTGCATCTGCAGACCCGAGCTGTTGCCGAGGCCCGGAATGGCCGGAGGATTCACGGAGAAGACTATGGCCTCCTGCTCTCCGGCGGTGAGCTCGGCAACCTTGGCCATGACGGCGTCTACGCTTTGGCCTTTGCCCTTGCGTTCGCTCCAGGGCTTGAGAATGACGAAGAAGCTGCCCATGTTCGAGCCCGCGCCTCCGCCGATAAAGGAGTTGCCCGCCACGGAGATGACGTCCTTCACTTCCGGCAGCTCCGTGATCTCGGCGCTGATCCGCTTCATCACCTTCTCCGTGCGGCCCAGGGAGGCATCCGCCGGGAGCTGGACGGAGGTCATGAAGTAGCCCATGTCCTCGGAAGGCACGTAGCTCGTGGGCATGCGGTCGAAGCCCCAGAAGGCTGCGCCGCAGAGTGCCGCGAACACCACGAGGGCCAGTGCCGGATGGCGCAGCATCTTTCCGACGATGCCGTCGTAGCCCGTCTGGAATTTGCCCCAGAACTTGTTGAACCAGCGGAAGAGGAAGAAGCGCGTCTGCTTCTGCGGCTTCAGGAACAGGGCGCACATGGCCGGTGTGAAGGTCAGGGCGTTGAAGCCCGAGAAGGCCGTGGACACGGCTATGGTCAGGGCGAACTGCTTGTAGAGCTGCCCGGTGATGCCGGAGATGAAGGCCGTGGGGATGAACACCGACAGCAGCACAAGCACCTCGCCTACGATGGGCCCCTGGAGTTCCTTCATGGCCTGCTCTGCGGCCTGGCGGGGCGTGAGCTTTCCCTCGTCGACTATTCGCGAACAGTCTTCGACGACCACTATCGCATCGTCCACGACTATGGCTATCGCTAGCACGAGGCCGAAAAGCGTAAGGGTGTTGATGGTGAAGCCCATCACCTTCATCACGGCGAAGGTGGCGATTAGCGACACGGGAATCGTAATCATCGGAATGACCACGGCGCGCCAGTTCTGGAGGAAGAGCAGAATCACGAGCATCACGATGAGGGTTGTCTCGAGGAAGGTAACGAGCACTTCGTCGATCGAGGCCGTTACGAATTCCGTGGTGTCGAGAATCACGGAATAGGAAATGTCTTCCGGGAAGTAGTGCGAGAGCTCGTCCATCCGCGCCTTCACCTTCTTGGCCACATCCAGGGCGTTGGCTCCGGGGAGCTGATATACGCCAATGAGGCCGGCTTCGTGGCCCGAGACGGAGCTCACCATCGAGTAGCTTTCCGAGCCCAGGTCGATGCAGGCGATATCGCTGAGCCTCAGGAGCGAGCCGTCCTCGCCCGTGCGGATCACGATATTCTTGAACTCATCGGCCGAGTTGAGACGGCCCTGCGCCGTGAGGGTGAACTGGAACTGGGCGTCGGAATTGACCGGCGGAGCGCCGACCGTGCCTGCCGACACGGCCATGTTCTGGCTCTGTATCGCGGCGAGGACTTCGTCGGTTGTCAGCCCGCGCACCCGCATTTTCTCGGGGTCCAGCCACACTCGCATGCTGTATTCGCCCGAGCCGAATGCGCTCACGCCGCCCACGCCGTCGATGCGCGAGAGGGCGTCGACGATGTTGAGCTGAGCGTAGTTTGTCAGGAACAGGCCGTCGTAGAGATCGGGGCGGTCGGTCTCGAGGCCTATGAAGAGGATGATGTCCGACGAGCGCGACATCACGTTCACACCCTGCTCCTTCACCGCCGACGGGAGCGTGGGCTCGGCCATCGACACGCGGTTCTGCACCTTCACGGAGGCAATGTCGAGGTCCGTGCCGTTTTCGAACGTTACGGTGAGCATGTAGGAGCCGTCGGAGCCGCAGCTCGAGCTCATATACATCATGCCCTCCACGCCGTTCACCTGCTCCTCGATGGGAGCACCCACGGTCTCGGCCACGGTCTGAGCGTCGGCGCCGGGATAGCTCGCGCTCACCATCACCGTCGGAGGCGTGATGTCGGGATATTGCGCCACGGGCAGTGTGTCGAGCGTCAGGAGGCCTGCCAGTATCATTATGATAGCCAGCACGGTGGCAAAAATCGGCCGGTCGATAAAAAACTTGCTGAACATGGTGTCGTAGTCTTGAGGTGGGTGCTTATTTCACGAGATTGGGTTTCACGGCGGAGCCGTCGCGCACCTTCAGGAGGGCCTTCGTAACGTAGCGGTCCTTGGGCGTGAGGCCGGAGGTGATGATGCGTAGGGTGTCGTTGACGAGTTCGCCCGTCTCCACCGGGGTGTAGACTACCTTCGACGAGTCGTTCACCACATACACATACTTTCCGCGCTGGTCGGTGCCTATCGAGGCGTCGCGCACAAGGATAGCCTCGCGGTCGATGCCGTAGGGAAGCGACACGGTGGCATACATTCCGCTGCGCAGCTCGCCGTATGTGTTCTTCGTCTTGGCCTGCAGCTTCATCGTGCCCGTGGTTCGGTCGATTTCAGGGGCCATATAAGTCAGGTTGCAGGTGTAGCTGTGGGGGATGCTGTCGCCGAAGCTCAGGGGGATGTTCTCGAGGTCCACGCCCAATTCTGCCGAGCGGTTCTTGAGCAGTTCGAGATAGCCCTCGTCGGCAATATAGAAGTTCACGGAGATAAGGGCGTCGTCGTAGATGGTGGCGAGCTTCACGGGCTGGCCGCTTCCGGCGAGATAGGAGCCGGCGGTGAGCGTCGACATGCCCACATGGCCGTCGAAGGGCGCGCGCACAGTGCAGTAGCTCAGCGTGGTCTGCGCCTGCTGGAGGGCCGCCTGGGCGTTGCGCACAGCTGCCTGGGCCTCGTTCATCGAGCTCTTGGCCTGCTCGGCCTCCATGGCGCTCACGGCGTCGCTGCGCAGAGCGCGTTCCACGGCCTCGTAGTGCGAGGTAGCATAGGCAGCCGTGGCCTTTGCTGATTCGAGCCGTGCCTCCGCCTGACGCACGGCGTCGCGGTAGCTCCCGTCCTCGATGCGGAAAAGCACATCGCCCTTGCGCACGAAGGTGCCGTCCTTATATTCCTGGCTCACAAGATAGCCGTCGACGCGGGCCACGAGGTCGACCGACTTGTCGGCCGAGAGATAGGCCGGATAGGTGTTGTGGAGCACCACCGAATCCACAAGGGGGTAGGCCACGTCTACGGGCATTGCTTCGGCGCCGGAGGCCGCTCCGTCTTTTTTATCGTTGTGGCAGGCCGTGATGCCGGGGAGCAGGGCGGCGGCTGCGAGGGTGAGGATTATGCTTTTCTGTTTCATGTCCTTGGGAGAGTTATGTTGTGTGGGGGTAGGGGAGAATTATTCTGAAAGGGAGCCGCCCAGGGCTTTGTGGAGATTGATTATGTTGGAGGCTGCCCGTCCGCGCGCCTGCACGGCCGTGCTCTGGTAGGTGAGGAGATTCAGCTGCGCGTCCACCACGTTGGAGAAAGGTGTGAGCCCTTCTTTGTAGAGGTCCACCGACAGGCGCATGGCCTCGCTGCATTGCTCGATCACCTCATCGAGCGTGGCGATGTATTCCACCGAGCGGCGGTAGGAGCTGATGGCATTGCCGGCTTCTTCGGCTGCCGTGAGGAGGCTGCGGTTGTATAGGGCAACGTCGGCCTCCATCTGCTCGCGTGCGCTCTGTGTGGCGAACTTACGGCCGAGGCCTTCGAATACGGTCCAGCTCAGGGTGGGAGCGATGCTGTAGGTGAGCGAGCGGCCCGTGAAGAGGTCGCCGGCGCGGTGGGCCTGCGTGCCTATGCTGCCTTCGATGGTGAGGGCCGGGAGATATTCCTTCTTGGCCACGCCCAGGGCCGCGGCGTCGCTTTCCACCTGAGCCTGAGCCTGCATCACGTCGGGACGGCGGCGCAGGAGGTCCATGGGCACGCTCGAGGGCACGATCTGCTCGTAGGGGAGCATGGTGCGCCTCTCCATCAGTCCGGCCGGAAGCCCTTCGGGCCCGCAGCCCAAAAGCACGCCCAAGGCATTGATGTAGGAATCGATATCCGAGAGCAGCAGAGGCATCTGAGCCCTGGTGGAATAGTAGACGGTCTTTGCCTGAGCCACCTCGAGCTTCGAGGCGAGCCCGGCCTCGTAGCGCGCCATGACCATGTCGAGCACGTGTTCCTGCGAGGAGGTGTGCTCCCGCGCCACTTCATACAGGGCCTGGCTCATCCGCAGCGAGGAGTAGGCCGAG
The DNA here is from genome assembly GCA_947176295.1 of uncultured Porphyromonadaceae bacterium. Lineage (GTDB taxonomy): Bacteria > Bacteroidota > Bacteroidia > Bacteroidales > Muribaculaceae > CAG-873. The sequence goes on along the minus strand of CAMWQB010000041.1, from coordinate 10,742 downwards.
GCGATTTCGGCGGCAACGCTCAGCTGCACACCCTCGAACTCGGCGCGGCTTACGCGTCCGGCGGCTTTCCGGGCCTTCACCCTGGCCGTGATGCGGCCGAAGATGTCGGGCTCCCAGCTCACTGTGGCCTGCCCGGAGAAGGCCGACGTGTGCGACGCATCCGTGCCCGGGCTGCCGGAGGCAACGCCCGAAAGGCCCGTGCGCGACCATCCGGCCGACACGCCAAGCGTCGGATAGTAGGCCGCACGTGCCTCGCCCACGGCTGCGCGGGCCATTTCCACTCGGTGCACGGCTGCGTCAATATCATAGTTGGCCTCAAGGCCACGGGCCACAAGCGTGTCGAGCAGCTTGTCACCGAACTTTGTCCACCAGGCCTCGGCAGGATTTTCGGCCACAGCACCGAGTGCTGTCAGCACAATCCCCGCAAACAGGAGTTTAAGTCTCATATCGTTTCCAAATAGTTGAGTGTGTATATGCATAATAAACACCCGACCGGCTCCAAATGTTCCCGATGCAACAGGCACAAAAAAAGGAGGCCGCCCCGCCTATTGCGGGATGCGGCCTCCGGTCAGGGTCAGTTGTTTTGGAAAATCAGAGCCGAACCTTTTCTGCCTTGTCGCCTGCGCGGCGGATGTAGATGCCGGGCAGGGTGGGGGTCTTGTGCAGGCGCTTGCCCGAGAGGTCGTAGTACGTTGCCTCGCCGTTGCTGCTTGCGCCGTCCACAATTACGTTGTCGATGCCCGTATCAACCAGAGCGTTCAGATCCACAAAGTTGCTGGGCTCTGCTTCGCCGTCGGGATATACTGCGCTTACGAATACGGGGTGGCCCGACATGAAGAACATCGGAGCTGCCTCCTGGCCTTCCTCAGTCTTGGGGATGGTGAAGCTCGTAGTCTCGGGGCTGAGCATCTCTTCGTTCAAGCGGCCGTTCAGCATCGAGTAGACGTGGTAGCCAAGCAGAGGCGATTCGTCCACTTCGTAGAGATGCATCTTATCCATCCATACCACGCGGTTGTATGAGGTGCTGTTTGACTTGCCGTGGATTCGTATTGCAACATACTTTGCTTCCGAGGGGATGCCTTCGTAGGATACGGCGTAGAGCGAACCGTCGAGCTTGACGCTGCTGTAGCTGCCGATGGTCATGGTCTTGTCGACCTGATTTACGAATGCTGCTGCAGGATTTTCGGGATCGTAGTCCTCCGTCGCATAGTAGATGCTCACATTGTAATTGTAGTAAGAGTAGGACGAGGTGCTGTAGACGCTTCCGAAGCCCAGGAGGAACTCAAGCTTCATGCTCGAGCCGTCCTTGCAGGAGACAGCGGGAGAAATCAGCCAGTCGTTCTGCTCCACGCCGCCCTTGCAGGTTAAGCCGATTGCCTTGCTGCCATCCTTCTTCGTGGGCGTGCTCATGTTCGTTACCATGAATTCGGAGCCGGAGGTGCCGTAGGAAGAGGTGCCGGCTGCCTTGTCGAGGTCGAGCGATACCCAGCCGCCGAAGGGGCCGTTAGCGCCATCCTCGAAGTCTTCGAACGACTGTTCCTCGTTCACGGGGACGTAGCTCATATCCTTGGCCGATTCCCACGTGAGGGTGATGTTTTTGTCGTCGTCCATAAAGCCGTCGAGGCCCGAAGCTGCGTTGAAGCTGCTGTAGCTTGCAACCATCAGCTGCTCCTCGCAGCTATTGTTCGAGGGGTCTTCATCGCCTGCGGCTTCTACGGAGAAGACGAAGGTAAATTCCGTGCCTTCCTGCATGTGGAACGAGTTTACGGGCAGCTCGATCGTGTAGAGCTTCGATTCGAGAGATGCAATAGCCTCGAGCTCGGGAAGCTCGATCTCGCCGGGATAGTTGCTGTCTACGCTTAGGGTGTAGCCGTCGGCTGCGAGGTCCTGCGAACCCTTGTTGCTCACTTCCACCGTCAGCGTGGCCGTGGTACCGGCCTTGACGGTTTCAGGAACGCCCACTGCGCTGATGGCGGCATCCTTCTCCATGAGGTTGAAGATTTCGATAGCGTCGAGATCGATGTTGAATTTATATTCGTTCTTGGTGGAGAATGCCACGCGATAGCTTGTGCAACCGCTTTCCAGGGCATCCTTCAGGGCCACGGTGTGTTTGCCCCAGCCCTGGGTTCCGTCGGTTACGAGAACGTATCCGCCTTCGACGTCCTGCCAATCGCCGTAGTCAAGCGAAATCTGCACTTTCACACCCTCGGTGGCTGCGCTGGCTCGGTGCCACATGTAGAAGCTCACAACAGGGCTCTGGCCTGCCACATAGGCAAACGGAGGTGTTACAAGACGTGCCTGATTGGCGGCGCTGTAACTGAAGCTCTGGAAGTAAAGCATGCCGCCGTCGCTGTCGACAGGTTCGCCGTTTCTTGAATCGGATGCTACAGCCTGCCATGCGTACTGTCCGGAGACGATCTCATTGTCCCATAGCGGGCTGAGCTCAGCGCCGGCGAAGGAGTCGGCGAAGGGCAGGGATGCCGTGCCCACTTTCACAGCCTGCGTCTCGGCAACATCGGAAGTCTTCACGCCGTAGCGGGCCGAGATGCCGTACTTCAGCACATGCAGCTCGTCGCTCGAATATTCGTCGGTGAATTCCGTTGTGCTGATGCCTTCGGCCACGGTCGAAGGCTCGCCGTCGACGTAGCGCACCACGTCGTAGCTCAGCTTGTCGGCTGCCAGGCTTGCGCCGTTCACGCCCTTTTCGGGTGCGTTCCAGCTTACCAGGAAGCCGTCGGGCGTAAGTGTCAGCGAAGCTTCAGTCGGGGCCGTGGGGGTTTCCACGCCCACGAAGGTGCTCAGTTCCTGAGGCTCGGCTGCCTCGCCGTTGTAGATAAGCTGGAGCTTGTAGGCCACGCTGCCCTCGGCTTCGGGAGCATCGGTAAACTCAACCTTGCTTCCGGCTGCCGCAGAGCCTTCGCTGATTACGTCCGACCCACGGAAAAGGGCATATTCCACATCGCCCGTGATGTCGGCATTGCTTATGGTCTTTGTCGGCATCGTGAAGCTCAGGGCCACGCTCAGAGCGCCCTCAGCGTCGGGCTGGGCTTTGAAATCTTCAGCCGCCATCGGGGTGTAGACAACGCCAAGACTTGTAAGCTTCGTCTTGTCCACGTAGATACCACCGGGATAGCCGTGGAAGGAGAGATGATACTCGCCGTCTTCGGGCACTGAGAAGCTCACCTGCTGTGCCGGTGCAGAATAGCCCGAACTCAACGATTCAAACAATTTGAGCTGCGTGTACTCGCGCTCGTCGTCGCCCTGGCCCAGGAGTATCTCGAGATTCGCCGGCGATGTCGACGAATATGCCTTAGGTGTGGTGTAGAGCACATAGAGCTCGCCTGTCTTCAGCTCGAGAGCCGGAGTGGTCAGATAGTCGGAGTATTTATTGTAGGAGTAGCTATAATGATACATCTGGGCACCATAGTAGTTACTCCATGACCATGCTTTGTTGCTGCTGCGGTCGTATTCGTAGCAGTTCTGCGTGCACTCACCGAAAGTCGTGCTCGTAAGTTCGAACACCGTCGTTTCCTCGGCAGAGACCCCGAAGGTCGTGGCCGCTGCGAGAAGTGCCGCTGTCAATAAGTGTTTATTCATATTCAATGAGATAAAATCGGTTTATTACTTGCCTACGTACACGGGGCGAACCTGGATGCCGCCGCCGCGATAGTAGTCGTAGAGGGTGTGGGTGCCCTGTTCGGCATTAAATTTGAGAGCCTGGCCGCAGTCGTCCTTCACCTTGCCGCTGGCCCAGGTGCTGGTCGAAGCATCGCCGCTCCAGTAGTAGCCCGTGCGGATATAGCCGCTGGGCTCGCCGCGGTAGCTCATGCCTTCGTAGGCGGGAAGCACGATGCGGTTGCCGTTCGGGCCCGTGATAACCACGCTGTAGCCCGAGCGCGTCCAGGTGCACTTGTCGATGAGTTCCTGGAATTCGGCAGCCGTCGGCATACGCCAGTCTTCGCCCCAGCAGCGGGTTGCGCAGTCATACTCCGTGCCGCAGATGCTTTCGCCCAGGTCCGCGTAGCTGTCATTGATGGGGTCGTAGTGCTTGTAGTTGAAGCGATGGGTGTAGTACTTGGCAGCAAGCTCGCCCCAGCAGAAATAGGTGCCTTTGCCCGTTTCGGAGTTGGCACCGAGGTTGTAGGGTGCCCACTTCACGGACAGGCCGAGGTCCACAGGTTCCGAAGGTGCAAAGTACTTGTCCACCTTTTCGGGCACGGGGCCGTAGACCGCGCGGACCGAGAAGCCTACTTCGGGATAGTCGTAGCCGTCGGCCGACTGATGCGTCCCGTCCATATTTGCGCGATAGTTGCGGCATTCCACCTGGGGATAGTCGTCGTATTCGCTCGAGGTCCAGTAGAAGCAACCGAGCTGGTCGTGGGTGTGCTCGGCGTCCACCATGTTACCGGCGGCGGGGAAGAAGATCTTGTTGCCCGTGATGTTCGACGTAGCCATGCAGCCCGTTACGCCATCCACAGCAGTCCACGTCCATTTGCAGTTGTTGATGAGTTCCGACCATTCCTCGCGGGTGGGCATGCGCCACTGGTCGCCCCACTTCACGTGGGCCACGTCATAGCCCGTGCCCGTCATCGTTGCGCCCAGCTTGAAGTAGCGCTCCCACTGCTCGTAGAGCACCTCGTCGTCGTTCCAGTCGGGGTCCTGCCACTTGTAGTTGTCTACCGTATATTCATCCTTAGGCTCGATTTCGCCATAGGCATAGAAGTTGCCGTAGTCCGAAGGTTTCGTTGCGCCGATGTTCCAGGCCGCCCACTTCACGGACACGCCCATATCCACCATGCGGTCCTCGTCGCCGGGGCCCGGGGTGGGGTCGCCCTGCGATACGAAGGTGATTTTCGACACATTGCCCACAGGAATATCCTGTGTGCTGCCGTCGGCCATGTGCACGCGCATGGCGCGCTCCTGTGCGCCAGCGCCGAGTGCGGCTGCGGCAAGAAGAGCAAGAGTAAGTGTTTTTTTCATATCTGTTTATTTGCTTTATTTTTATATTAAAGAAAGGTGTGGTTTATAGTAAATCAAGTCGGCTCAGAGCTTCACCTTGGCCGTGAAGGCGCCGATGCGAACGATGTAGAGCCCGGCCCCCAGGCGGCTGCGGTCGAGCGTAAGCGTCTCGTTTGCAACTCCAGAAAGCACCATCTTGCCGTCAACCGTGTAGACGGCCGCTGCCGTGGGCTCGGGAATGTTGCTGAACACCACTGCGTCGCCGCGGTGGGAGCACACGATGCCGCTCCCGGGGGTCGCCGCCGACACGTCCGACGAGTTGTCGAAGCTCAGCGAGGCCACATTGTCGATTTCAAACTCTGCTTTGTTGGAGGCATCGTTGGTCTTCACATGCAGTTTCGAACCCACGAAGCTCACCTCCGGCTCCTGTTCAAACACGAAACGCACGGCCTCGCCTGAGACCGGCGTTACAATAAGAGCGCTGCTCGCATACACCGCACATATGGTGAGCATAAGCGACAGGCTTAGAAATATTCTTTTCATATTGGATGTTTTGGAAATGTGACTATTGGAATAGAGGAGTTTGCCGGCACGATGCTATGTTTCGGCCGATTTCACTTGCAAAAATACACAACTTATTCCGTTGACGATAAAATCCGAGCGTTAAAATATGTTAATTTCATGCTTTTTATCGCCAATCTCTCGCTATTCACATCTCGGGATAGACAAAAGCAAACTTTGTCTTTAAAATGTAACCATTATGTAAGCGCACCTATCATCGCCCCCACTTCCTCGAGAGTCGAGGCCACCTTCAGGCCCCCGGCAAGATAAGGCTCAAGCTCCGGAGGCACGGGCAGACCCTTAGGATTGTACCAGATAGCACGCGCCCAGCCGGCGCGCAGGGCCCCGAGGATGTCCGTCATAGGATTGTCGCCTACTATAGTGCTCTCCTCGGCGCTCGTGCCGCTCTGCTCCAGGGCGTAGTCAAAGAGCCGTCGGTCAGGCTTGTTCACCCCTATGTCGTCGCTCAGGATTATACTCGAAAAGCAGTCCGCAATCCCCGACGAGCGCAGCTTGTTGTGCTGCACATCCACAAATCCGTTGGATATTATCCCGGGTTTGGGAAGCTTAGCCCGCTCAATACTCTCGAGCAACTCCCGCGCACCCGGCAGCATCCGCGTGCAGCGCCCCAGCAACTTAAGATAGTACGTGTCAAGGTAGTCGGCCGTAGCCACAGCTTCCACCTCTCCGATGCCTCCCGCGCGCAGCGGCCCCGCAAAGCGTTCACGCCGCAGATAGGCCCGCGAAATTTTCCCCAGGGCATAGTCGCGCCAGAGCTCGGCATTCATCCGGTGGTAGGTGTCGAGCCAGCTCTCAGGCCCTTCGGGATACGCTCGCGCTATTGTCGCCACCTCGGCATGAAGACGACGGAGAACCTCCGTCGAGTTCCCCGTCATGTCCCATAGCGTGTCGTCAAGATCAAACCAAAGCATTTCGCCTCTGATAATCAAGCGTTCGGAAGAGTTTCCGTCTTCTCATCCTTCGGTTCCTCCGCAGGTTTTTCCGGAGCTTTCTCCGCCTCGCCTTCCGTGATTTCGTGGCGCCGGGCCTCATCCTTGCGGGCCTGGCGGTTGGCAGAGCCGATGTAGAAGCTTTCGATTATCGTCGTCGCACCGAAGACAATGAAAGATATGCCCGTTATCAGCATCACGTTGGCATCCGTCGTGTAGGCCGAAGGAATAAACAGCCATACAGCTCCTATCGTCAGAAGCACCACCCCTACAAAAAGCCATCCCGGCAGACGCACGGGCCGAGCCCCAAACAGGAGCAGAAACAGCTGATAGAGAGCCGCCACAGCCACAAGCACGGCAAACATAAAGTTCACAAGCCCGATAAAGCGGTCATTGAATATCAGCATCGCCAGGCCTAAGAGCACCGACGCCGAGCTCGCTCCCCACCCGAAGGCGTTGGAGAGAAAACCTTGGCGCGCCTTCCCCTCCTTGTCGCGGGAGCCCAGGAAGATGCCCATGTTGATTACACCCGTAGCAATGAAGAACACACCGCCCACCGTAACGAGCGACGCGCTGTTGATCACGTTTTTGAATATTATCAGCGCAATGCCGGCAGCTATCGCCAGCAGAGCCGTAAGAAATAGATTTCGTCCTTTCATGAATTTCTAAGTTGAAGCGTTTTCGTTATTTTTCATATATAACGCTCGAACCCCCAAAAAAGTGCGACGGGGACCGACGCTTAAGACCCTGTTCCCCTCCCTTAACAAATATTGGGGAACAGTGTCTAAAAAAATCTCCCACGCTACCATAGAGGCGGCGGGGGAGATTTTGTCAGTTCAGGACTATCCCGGGGGCATCCGGCATCGACAGCAGCGACACCGCGCGATAAGCGCGCGCAAAGCTTCGGAGAGCGGCCAGCGTCGATTCCTTCGGCCCGGCGACTCCTGTACTTTCAGAGGCGTCCGTCGCGACAGGCGGGCAGTCCGTCGAGCGCGACGCGCTCAGAAGGTGTTGGGTAAAGCATTCTTCCATAGGCAGGCTACGGGGGGAATAAAGGATTTTGATAAAGTGATGAATTGAATTTCTTGCGAAGCTCTCAAGCTTCTTCTAAGAAACGTCTTCAAAATCCTTTTATTGTGTGAGCCCTCGGATTTTTTCAAAACCCCGCGAAGCCCATGAATGCCATGGCAAGCAGACCGGCAACGATCAGAGCGATAGGCACTCCTCGCATCGCCCGTGGCATCCCTTCGTTCAGCTCGAGCTGCGTGCGGATGCCCGCGAAGATAGTCAGCGCAAGCGCGAAGCCTGCAGCCGTCGCAACAGCGTAAACTATCGATTGCGGAAAGTTCATCCCTTTCTGCGTCACCATGATAGCCACGCCCAGCACCGCACAGTTCGTAGTGATCAACGGCAGATAAACCCCAAGCGAAGCATACAGCCCCGGTGTAGTCTTCTTCATTATTATCTCGAGCATCTGCACAAGGATGGCTATCACAAGGATAAAGGCTATCGTCTGGATAAACTCAACCCCTAAAGGCACAAGCACATAGGTCTGTAGCAACCACGTTACGGCCGTGGCTATCGCCATCACGAAGGCCACCGCAGCCCCCATGCCGTAAGCGCTCTCGAGGTTTTTCGACACTCCGATAAAAGGGCAGATGCCCAGAAACTGCGCGAAAACTATGTTGTTGACCACGATGGCCGTAAAGATTATGGCAAGATATTCAAGCATGGCGTTATTCCGGTTTTGCCGTCAGGCGGTTGAACAAGGCGATGAGCAGTCCCAGAACTATGAAGGCTCCCGGGGCGAGAATAAACACGAGGGCGCCGAACTCCTCGGGGTAGACCTGCTCCCCGAATATGCTCCCCGCGCCCAGAAACTCGCGCACGCTGCCTAAGAGCGTAAGCGCCAGCGTGAAGCCAAGCCCCACGCCCAGCCCGTCGGCCAGCGACAGGCCCACGCTGTTCTTCGACGCGAAGGCCTCGGCCCGCCCAAGCAGGATGCAGTTCACCACTATCAGAGGAATGAATATTCCCAAAGTCGTGTAGAGGGCCGGAAGGTAGGCCTGCATCAGCATCTGAAGCACCGTTACGAACGACGCTATCACCACGATAAAGGCCGGGATGCGCACCTTTTCCGGCACCACGTTTTTCAGCGCCGAAATCGCCATATTCGACAGAGCCAGCACAAAAAGCGTGGCCACGCCCATCGAAAACCCCGTAAGGGCCGACGACGTCGTACCAAGGGTGGGGCACATGCCCAAAATCAGCACAAAAGTGGGATTGCGGCTGATCAGGCCGTCAAGAAATACTGTCAGCGCTTTCATTTCTTATTCTCCTCTCGTTCATTTACTTTTCTGAAGGCATCGGCCGCCGCGTTCACGGCGCTTAGGAAGGCCCGCGAGGTGATCGTCGCACCCGTTATGGCGTCGATTTCCCCGCCGTCCTTGCTCACGGCCAGCCCGTGAGGCGACGCTGCCTGCTGCGATGCGCCCGTGTGGCCGTCGCTGCCGCCGGGATAGCGTCCGATAATGTTGCGCGAAGCCCGCAGCGTGTCCGCAAACCAGGTGCTCATCTTAGCCCCGAGACCCGGTGTCTCGGCGTGCTCCAGCACCCGGTAGCCCGTTACGGCCCCCTTAGCGTCGAATCCCACCATCAGCGAGAAGGGGCCCCCGAAACCCTGAGGTGCGCTTATCTCCACCGCTCCTCCCGCCGGAGCTCCCTCGAGCGTGGCGGGGTATACCCTCGTTCCGTCCTCGAGCACTACTACGCCCTCGGCAGGATTGTTGTCGAAGCCCCCGAGCACTTCTGTGAAGGCCTCGAGGCGAGCCTTCTCGTTTGCCTCGGCTATGGGTTCCTCGGTCAGGATCTTCACTCCCGCGAGTATAGCGCCGGAGGCCACCACGAGCAGCCCCAGCGACAGTGTCATGTTGCGAAGTGTACTTTTCATTTTGCGGCCCCCTCCTTGGCAGGCTTGGGTGAGAAGCGCTTCGGGCGCATGTAGGCGTTGATAAGTGGCGTGAATCCGTTCATCAGAAGTATGGCGAACGACATCCCCTCGGGATAGGCTCCCCACCGGCGGATACACACCGTGATAAGCCCGATTCCGGCCCCGTAGAGCAGCATGCCACGCGAGGTCATGGGCGAGGTCGTGTAGTCCGTGGCCATGAAGAAGGCCCCAAGCAGCAGGCCGCCGCTCAGGATATCCACCTGCGGCGGGAAGCCCGTGCACAGGTCGAACAAGGCCACCACGCCGAGGATGGCGCCCGGGATTTCCCACCGGATTATACGGCTCGCAAGCAGGTAGATGGCGCCGAGCAATAGTGCCGCCGACCCTGTCTCGCCTGCCGAGCCTCCCATGTCGCCGAAAAAGAGGCTCGTCAGCGGTGCCTCCGAAGGCTGTATCAGATTGGCCTTAAGCTCTCCGAGCACTGTGGCACCCACCGTGCCGTCGGGCAGCAGCCATTCGGTCATGGCGGCCGGGAAGGAGATGAGCAGGAACACACGCCCCACCAGAGCGGGGTTGAAGATATTGCATCCCAGTCCGCCGAAACACATCTTGGCTATACCCACAGCCACGACCGACCCCGCCGCGCCCATCCACAAGGGCAGCGTCGGCGGCAGATTCATTGCCAGAAGCAGTCCCGTCAGCAGCGCCGAGCAGTCGCTCAGCGTCTCCTTCCGGCGGAGCATAAAGCGCGTTATGGCCCACTCCGTGAACTCACAGCTGAGGATACACACAAGCGTGAGCCACACGACGGAAGGCCCGAAAGCCCATACTCCCGTAGCCCAGGCGGGGAGAAGGGCGGCGCACACTCGGAGCATTGTCCCGCGCACGGTGCGCGTCGTGTGCAGATGAGGCGATGGCGATAGTATCATTTGCGCGAACGTTGTTTTGCAAGTCGGATATAGTCGAGCAAGGGGCGCCCCGACGGACAGGTGTAGGAGCAGGCTCCGCATTCGAGGCAGTCGGCCACGTCGAGCGTGCGGGCCTCGTCCCACATGCGCAGCATCCCGTAGCGGCTCAGAAGATAGGGCTCAAGCCCCATGGGGCAAGCCTCCACGCATGCCGCGCACCGCAGGCACGGTCCGGAGGCCGGGCGCGGATTCGGCGGAAGCACCGTCAGGCCCGAGGTGCCTTTCACCACCGGTCCCCGCAGGTCCACGGCCGTGCGCCCCATCATAGGGCCGGCGAGGCTACACGGCACGGCGCCCGCGGGCCCCGCCGGCACTTGGGCCACCGGCAGGCCGATCGGCCCCATCATATTTGGG
>CAMWQB010000040.1 GCA_947176295.1 uncultured Porphyromonadaceae bacterium | reverse complement strand
TCCTTGAAGCTGTCGGCAATGGCATCAACCACGGGTGTCGGAGTATAGAACGCTGAAAGAACGTAACCATCCGAAACAAGCCGATTTTGGTATGGACAAAAGAAGTCGCAGGGGGCTACCCTTGCGATTTCTTGTAATAATAAGGCAACAGTTGTCTGACTTCGTCAGGGGATGTGTTGTCGTGGAGATTGTCCAGAACGTAAGTGAGCCATTTGAGCGGTTCGATTCCTACTATGTCGCAGCTTTCGATCAGGGAGTAGAAGATGGCATTGTCCACTGCTCCGCTGTCGCTTTTACTGAACAGGTAGTTCTTTCGGCCCAGCACCGAGGGACGCTGGGCTCGCTCCACAGGATTGTTGTCGATGTGGTATCGTCCGTCAAGGGCATAGCGCCGTAGTCGGGGCCATAGCTTATAGGCATAATCAATTGCTTTGCCCATGGGGTCGGCGGGGGTACATTGGGAGTGCACCTGTTCCATCCACGTCTCCATGGCGTCCATGATGGGCATGGCCTTGCTCTGACGCTCGGCTGCTATGCGGTCATGGTCCGCACCTTCGGCTTTGAGATTGGCCTCAAGGGTGTAGAGCAACTCTATCCATTTTACTGCCCGGGCTGCCAGCTGCGGATGCGAGGCCTGCGCATCGGTAAACTTGCGGCGCACGTGTGCCATGCAGCCCAATAGGGTTACATTGTCCTGGAGCTCGAAGTAGTCATAAACGCCATAGCCGTCGGTCTGTATGGCTCCACGGAAGTGGAGCAACTCTGCCCGCGGGATGTTCCCGGCCCTGGAGCCGTTCATATAGAGGAAGTATAAGCCGTGGCTCTGTGGTCGTTTGTCCATGAACTGCCAGGCGTAGCCTTTGCGGCTTTTGCCCGGGGAGTCGGCTATGCGCCATGGGACTTCGTCGATCTGAAGATAATCGCTCCCGAGGATGTCTCTTCGCAGGGCTTCATAGAGAGGTTCGCCCATATCTTCCTACTCCAGGCGACAAACAATGAAAAGCGGAACATATCATACACCTCCGAATGCAAGGGGCTATGACATAAATGGATGCAAAAAAAATGATCATCGCTTTCGGAGGGAGAGCTAAGAACTTGATTCTCAGCAAACGTGCCGAAGGCACGTCCCTACAAACGGGGTGATTCCCTTGAGTGAACACAGCCCCACCTGACGGGCAATTGCCTTAATTCGATATAGCCTCAGTTAGACCAAATAATTGACCTATGGGTCAAAAAAATCTGCCATCCGTGGTCGTTACCGACGAAACGGATGGCAGAATATAATTTAATGATGTATGGGGCGATTACTTTGCTTCCCAACCGAGGGCTGATGCACCGAGGACGGCTGCGTCGGCTTCCTTAAGCTCGCTGAGGAGGACCTTGGGCTTGCCCTTGAAGCATGCCATCATGTTGAGGTCCATAGCATTGCGGAGGGGCTTTAGAAGGAGTTCGCCACTCTTGGCAAGACCGCCGAAGAGGATAAATGCTTCGGGCGAGGAGAAGACCATCATGTCGCAGAAAGCTTCTCCGAGAATCTTGCCGGTATAGTCGAAGACGTCCTTTGCAAGCTTGTCGCCATTCATGGCTGCATCGTAAACGTCCTTGGACGTAATCTGATCGATGGGAATATTGCGGAGGGTTGAGGGTTCTGTGCGGATTTCGAGGAATTCGCGAGCTGTGCGTGCCACGCCTGTTGCTGAGCAATATGCTTCGAGGCAACCCGTGCGGCCGCAACCGCAAAGACGACCGTTGTTGCGCTTTACGATCATGTGGCCAAGTTCGCCGGCGAAGCCGTCATGACCGTAAACTACCTGTCCGTTGATAACGATACCGGAGCCAACACCGGTGCCGAGGGTGATCATGATGAAATCCTTGAGGCCGCGGGCGGCGCCATAAGTCATTTCGCCGATAGCGGCAGCGTTGGCGTCGTTTGTGATAGCAACGGGAATTCCGAATTTTGCGCTAACGAGTTCGGCCAGAGGGATGGGCGTGGGCCAGGGGAGATTAACGCCGTCTTCGATTGTGCCGGTGAAATAGTTGGCGTTGGGGGCGCCGATGCCAATGCCGTGAATCTTATCGACAGCATCGTTAGCTTCGATGAGACGCATAGCCTCGGTGTAGAGCTCGTCGATGTAGTCGGTTATGTTGGAATGTTTTGCTGTTTTGATAGAAGCGCTGGCAATAACCATGCCGCGGGTGTCGACCAGACCAAAGACGGTGTTTGTTCCGCCTATGTCAATGCCAAGAACGTAGGGTTTCATTGTTGGTATTAGTGTTGAAGATATGTATTAATTTGTTTTAATGTTTCAAAGGTAGCAATTATTCTTTATTCATCCAACAAAATCGGCGAAAAGTTTTGGAATGGGGATTAAAGCTGGGTTTTCACGGATTCTTCGTGGATATTGGCGAAAACCTTGCGAATGAATTCGGGAGAGAGGCCGAGGGAGGCTGCAGCGGCAGTGCGGTCGTCTATCAGCCTGGCATATCGCGAGGGCTGAACCACGGAAAGGCCGCTTCGTTTTTTAAGCTCGCCGATACGGCGGGACACATCCATCCTGCGCTTGAGGAGATTCAGGAGTTCGCTGTCGATTAAGTCGATGTCTTCGCGCAGGAGTGTGAGAGATTCTTCCGAGGGCGAATCAGCTCCGCGACGCAGTGGGGCTGCGATATGCAAGAACTGCTCCGGTGTGAGCTGCTGAGCGGCGTCCGACAGAGCGGCATCGGGCTCGGGATGTACCTCGACGATGAGACCACGGAAGCCCATTTGGAGCGCTTCGCGGGAGAGAGGCTCAACAAGGTCGCGACGGCCGCCGGTGTGGCTCGGGTCAAAAAAGACCGGCAGCTCCGGGAAACGACGCATGAGTTCGATGGGAATGGCCCAATACGGAGCATTACGATAGGGAGCTCCTGATCCGGGATTGTAATAGCCGAATCCCCTGTGGATAGCGCCCAAGCGCCTGATACCTGCGCCATTTATTCGCTGGAGGGCACCGATCCACAGCTCGAGATCGGGGCTGACGGGGTTCTTGACCATAACGGCGAGGCCGTCGCGGGCAGTCTGCGGCAGTGAGGCCAGGGTGTCGGCAATCTCCTGGACGGCAAAGGGGTTTGCGGCCGTGCGCGCGCCTATCCATATTCCGTCGAGGCCGGCGCGGACAACGGCGCGGACATGGTCGGGAGTGGCAACCTCGGTGACGACCTTCATTCCGGTGGTGCGTTGGACTTCTTTGAGCCAAGGGAGCGCTTGCTCCCCTACTCCTTCGAATCCGCCCGGGTGTGTGCGGGGCTTCCATACACCGGCACGAAAAATGCGCACACCCCCTGCGGCAAGGCTTAAGGCAGCCTCGAGCGTTAGTTCGCGTGATTCTGCGCTACACGGGCCTGCGACGAGCGCTGGCACATCGGCTGCGATATCCAAATCAGGAAAAAGAGGGCGTAGATTCTTCATTTCGCAACAAAGATACAGAAAAAATCGTGTGCAGATGGCCTGAGGAGGGATTATTTTTGCTAATTTAACGGCAAAGAATTTGGATAGGGAAATTTTTCTATGTAATTTTACATTTCGAAGACGTTTCAAACAATAAACTTTAGAACAATACAAAAACATAGACACCATGAAATTCCAAAAACTACTTCTTGCAGGAGGCGCACTGAGCCTTCTGACCGGTATGGGCGCAATGGCAAAGGCTCCGGCCAAGGCCATGACAGAAGACGAGGTGATACTTCATGCCTGGTCGTGGCGCCTGGACACCATTGCCGCCAACATGGAGAAAATTGCAGATGCGGGCTATGCATACGTGCAGACGTCTCCCGTGCAGACATGCTTCGTGGGCGATGGCGGAGGCATGGCTCTCTTCAGCCAGCCGGGCGACAGCGTGCAGGGGAAATGGTATTATTATTATCAGCCCACCGACTGGAAAATAGGCAACTACATGCTTGGCGACCGCGAGGACTTCAAGGCCATGTGCGACAGCGCATATAAATATGGCGTGAAGGTGATAGTGGATGTGCTTCCGAACCATACGGCAATCGACCACACGGCAGTGCTTCCGAGCCTTGATGCTGCAGTTGGGGGACATGAGAATCTTTTCCATGCCAATGGCTTCACACCCATCACCAAATGGGACGACCGCATGGAATGTACCACGGGGCAGATGGGCGGACTTCCTGACGTGAACACCGAAAATCCTGATTTCCAGTACTACTACCTGCAGTATGTGAACGATCTCATCAATCTCGGAGCGCGCGGCTTCCGCTACGACACGGCAAAGCATATCGGCGTACACTCCGATCCTCTCGATCCGAAGGTGGCAGAGAACGGCTGGACCAACAATTTCTGGGATGTGGCCACGGGCCGTGAGGCCGTGAAGGGTCTCTCGCTGCTGATGCCTGACAGCCTCTTCATCTATGGCGAGGTGCTCCAGGACAAGGGCGTGCCCGAGACGGAATATGCTGAATATATGGACATGACCGCCAGCGCTTACGGCCACGTTCTGCGCGAAGCCCTCGAAAAGGGCCAGTTCGGCGAAAATCTCCTTGACTGGTATCATGAAGCTCCGGATCATCTGGTAACATGGGTCGAGAGCCACGACACCTACGCCAACGCTCATGAGAGCGCCGGCCTGACGGACGAGCAGATCCGCGCAGCCTGGGCCTTCCTTGCTGCTCGCCAGAACGGTCGTCCGCTGTTTTTCAGCCGTCCGGCAGGAAGCACCCG
Source organism: uncultured Porphyromonadaceae bacterium (assembly GCA_947176295.1). GTDB lineage: Bacteria > Bacteroidota > Bacteroidia > Bacteroidales > Muribaculaceae > CAG-873. The sequence goes on along the minus strand of CAMWQB010000040.1, from coordinate 14,181 downwards.
CGAAAACTACTGGGGCAACAACCGCATCGGCGCCCGAGGCAACGACGAGTTCTTTGCACCCGAAGTTGTGGCTGTGAATAAATTCAAGAAGGCTATGGCAGGCGAACCTGAACACATCTTCTTCTCGAAGAACAATGCTGTGGCAGAAGTGGCCCGCGGAGAGAAGGGTGCTGTCCTGGTGAACTTCTCTACGAAGGAACAGAAATTCAAGATGGAAACGACACTTCCCGAAGGGACCTACACGGACGGGGTGAGCGGCGCAAGCTTCAAGAGCAAAAACGGCTTTATCGAAGGGAAGCTTCCTGCCCTGGGCACGGCTGTGCTGATGTAAGGGCCTGCCTACCGGAATCGAAAAAACTGACAGAATGAAAACCGCTGCGGAAAGAGCTTCCGACAGCGGTTTTCCTTTATTGGTCTACTCGAGTAAAGAAATTTTTCGTATCTTTGCACGATGATGCGACCTGCGGAAAGACAGGCGTGTCGAAGTTGAACTTCATTTAAGCCTTAAATACAGAAAGAACAAGAATATGTATTATTTTTTAAACCTTATAGCCTCAGTGGCCAAGCACTTTCCTAAAGCAGTAATGGGTGCGAGAATAGTAAAAGGGCTTCACCGATTTCCACGGCTGAACTGTAAGTTTGAAGATATTCCATATATGTTCATCTACGTAAGCAAAGCGGCGATCGCCAATGGCAGTAATCCTGTATGGGCCGTGATGGCAGACAAATATGCTTCGCGCGAGTTTGTGGCAAAGCGCATAGGCGAGGAACATCTTATCCCGCTTTACGGCCACTGGGAGAATCCCGAAGATATTGATTTTGATTCACTAAAACCGCCTTATATCCTGAAAACGAATAACGGCTGCGGCACAAACATATTTGTCCACGAAGATACGAAGGTGGATAGAGACGAGATAATCAGGACTATGAAAAAGGCACTTGCCTTCCCCTACCCCGAACTTACGGGTCAGCTGCATTACTCGATGATAAAGCCATGTGTTATAGCGGAAAAGCTAATGACGCAAGGCGCGGGTGAGAGATCGCTCATCGACTATAAAGTGCAATGCGTCAACGGAGTGCCACAACGAATTATTGTAATCTCCGATCGCGGCGAGGGTAAAGGGAACAACTTCTCATTCAAGATCATGACCTTCGACACGGATTGGAATCCGCTCCCCGAGACCGTGTCGGAAGAGTACAGGGACAATCCTGAACACATAAAACGGCCTGATAATCTGGAAGAGATGCTGGAAATGGCCTCAAAGCTATCTGTAGATGAAGAATTTCTGAGAGTGGACTTCTACATAATCGACGGAAAAATCTATTTCGGGGAACTGACTTGCACCCCCGATACAGCAATCGCGCCCGTATATGTTCCGGAGGGAATGAACGCTATACTCGACAAAATCAAAGCCGACCGCAAGGCCGGCAAATCGAAGCGGCCATTCTGACCGGCGACAATAGCAAACGGGGCAGACTTTAATTCCGCGGCATGGGAAGCACGAAAGAAGACGTAAGCACTAAAGGACAAAGACTGGCAAAGAATTCGCTGTTCATATACCTGCGGATGCTGATCATCATGGTCGTAACGCTCTACACTTCGAGAGTTGTTCTCGAGGCGTTAGGTGTAACGGATTTCGGTATCTACAATGTAGTAGCCGGTATAGTAACGTTTCTGAGTTTCTTCAACGTGTCGCTTGTGAATGCGATCCAGCGATACTTGAACATGGGTCTTGCGCAGGAGAATCCGGAGCTTACGCGGAAGTATTTCGACCAGTGCATGACGCTGTATCTCTGGTTTCTGATTGTATTCTTCGTCCTGGGTGAGACTGTGGGCTCGTGGTTTGTACTCAAAAAACTTGTGATTCCACCGGATAGGCTGCAGGCTGCTTTCTGGGCCTATCAATTCGCGTTGGTTTATGGCATCATCAATGTGATTCAAATCCCTTACATGGGCGTGCTGATAGCCAGGGAGAAGATGTCGGTCTATGCATACATGGCCTTCCTTGAGACCGGATTGAAGCTACTGTGCGTATATCTGCTTCTTTTATGCCCCGGCCCCACGCGCCTTCCACTCTATTCGGCTTTTCTTGCCGGATGCATGGGGATTTACACGCTGGTGTATGTGATATATTGTCGGCGGTATCCGGAGACAAAGCTGAAATATGTATGGGACAAGGAGCTGGTGAAGGAAATGGGCCGGTTTATCGGAATGACGTTGTTCGGTTCACTCGCCTGGCTTGTGGGGACGCAGGGCACGAATATCCTTCTGAATCTTTTCTTCGGACCGGTGGTGAATGCAAGCCGAGGTATAGCATTACAAGTAAGCGGGACAATCACCCGTTTCACCGACAGCATTCTCACAGCTGTAAAACCTCAGATAGTTCAGTCGTACGCCCAAAATGAACTGGGCTATATGCATAGCCTGATCCACAAGGGGTCGGTATTCTCCTTCATCTTCATGGCTATGATCTCGGCACCTCTGCTTTTAAACATCGACAAGGTGCTTAGCCTCTGGCTTGTGGATGTTCCGGAATATTCCGGAGTGTTTACGCAGCTTGTGGTTATGGAGCTACTGGTATGGACACTTCAGAACCCTTTGAGCATCGCTGCAAACGCTACGGGCAACCTGAAGCGGACACAAGTTACCGGGAGAATCCTTCTGATGCTTTCAGTTCCCTTGAGCTATTTGTTGCTGAAAATATGGGATATACCATCGCTGGCGTTTATCTCGTTGATATTTACTGCTACCATCTTCTTGATTTATAGCATATATGACATACATATCCAAATAGGCTTAATGTATTCGGGATATTTCAAAAGTGTGATTAAGCCAATAATCATCACCGTTACGCCACTTTTAGGAGCCATCCTTACAGTGAACTCTGTAATGGAAGAAGGGATTTTGCGAATACTTGTGGACAGCTGCCTGTCGGTGCTGATTGTCGTGCCGATTGTCTATTTCTACGTGATGGGGAAACAAGAGCAGGCATACGTCAGAAAAATGCTTAAGAAGACACCTCTGGGGCGCCTTATCAAGCAGTGACGCGCCAAGACCCCGTTCTCCAAAATTGTTAAGGCTGGGAAACGGGGTCTAAAAAGAGGGGGAAAGGGACGAATAAACTACATATAGCGCCGCGCGGTTTGGGCGGCCCTGGCTGCCTCAGCCCGCAGGTCCTCGGCGGTGAGGCGGGCGTCGAGAAGAGTATTGATTTCGTAGAAATATTGATACAAGGTGATAGTGCCGCCGGCCAGGGCTTTGTCGAGGAGGCGGAGATACTCGTCGTTGTCGCCGATGGCGTCGGAAATACGGTCGGCCTGAGCGGAAAGGCTGATAGCCGTCTCCCTCAATGCGGAGTACTCGGCTTCGAGTTGGCGGTGGCGCGAGGCAAGGGATTCGGCCTCGGCTTCGGCAAGCATACGAGCGGCAATATTCTCTTTGCGGCCCTTCCAGATTGGGAGCGAGAGACCGATAGAGAAACCGTTGAAATGTTCGCGACCCTCGACTTCATGGACATATCCCAGAGAAAAACCGGGCATGCGCGAGCGGTATGCAGCTGAAGCGTCAGCTCGGGCAGCCTCGAGGTTCCACCGGGCAGAAGCAAGGGAGGGAGCGGCATCGGGATTGAATTCACCCAGGACATCGGAGGGATAATCGGAAATATTTGAAAGGTCAACGGGATTATTGCCGTTCATAGACCTCAGCTGTGAGGCAATGGCCGACATACGGGTGCGTTCTTCGGCAAGTTTAGCAGCAGCGAGCTCTCGCTCGACGCGAACTTTGCGGAAGTCGAGGACCGTGATTTTGCGAAGGTCGTAAGCCTTGGCTGAAATGGAATAGAGAGAGTCGACATTGGCCGCGAACCACTCGAGGAGGGCTGCCCTGCGGGATGCCGCCGTATAGTCGACCAAGAGCAGACGTATTTCGGATTCTCTTGACAGAATCCAGGCCTTTGTGCTTTCCTGAGCGGCGAGCGAATGGAACCCTATGGCCCTTCGGCGGGCTGAATATACTCCGGGCCAATCGAAACTCTGACTTACCGAGAGGTCCCACTTATTGACATCAGCACTTGCGGGCGAGCCCCATTTATATCCGAACTCTACTTCGGGATTATCGAGTGCATTATCGGCTCTCACAGCCTCCAAAGCCGCCATAGAGGAAACACGTTGGGCTTTGAGCGCCGGATCGACGTAGAGAATAGTTTCGCAAATCTCGGAATAGGGATCGGAAGCGAACACCATCAGAGGCGAAAGAACAGCGAGAGCCGGGAGGAGTATTTCAGCGATTTTTTTCATTGAGAATTTTGTAAACTGCGGGCACGACATAAACGTTGAGGACGGTGCTTGAGATGAGGCCACCAAGGATAACGAGAGCCATAGGTGCCTGGATCTCGTTGCCGGGCTCGTCGGCACCAAGGGCTATGGGAACAAGCGCGAGAGCGGATGTGAGGGCTGTCATGACAATGGGTAGAAGACGGTCAGACGAGCCTTCGAGGATACGGGTCTCGAGCGGGAGACCGTCCTCGCGAAGCTTATTGTATCGGCTCATGAGCAACATGCCGTTGCGAGTGGTAATGCCCATGAGAGAGATGAATCCTATGATAGCGGGAATGTTTAGAGGCTTTCCGACACAAACCAGAAGGAGAACGGCCCCGATGAGGGCGAGAGGCATGTTGACAAGAATCGTCAGGGCCTGGGCTGTGTTCTTGAATTCGCCATACAGAAGCATGAAAATGAGGAGGAGAGCGCCGAGGGAGGTCCACAAGAGAGTGCGAGAGGCCTGCTCTTCGCTTTCGAACTGGCCGCCATAGCTCAGGAAATATCCCTCGGGGAGCTTGACGTCAGCGGCAATTTTTTTCTGAATATCAGCAACCGTGCCATGAAGGTCGCGGTCCTCGACGTTGGCCGACACGGTGAGACGCCTGCGGACATTCTCGCGGTTGATGCCATTAGGGCCGGTTGTTGACGCGATCTCGGCAATCTCAGATAAGGCAACAGGTCCTTCGGCGCCATCGACAGTGAGGCGAGCAATATCAGCGATTCCATCGCGGAAACGAGGGTCGAGAACGACCGAAACGGCATAACTGAAACCGCCGTCGTAGACTTCCGAGACTTCAGCACCGCCAAGGGCAACAGATATGGCGCGGTTGAAATCGGCCATGCGGATACCATACATGGCCAACATTTCGCGACGGGGAGTTATGACAATTTCCGGGCGCTCGATGAGTTGTTCGACATTCGCATCGACAACTCCGGGAACCTCTTTGATTACTTTCTGAATTTCGTGGCCGAGATTTACGAGGACTGGGAGTTCCGGGCCAAAAATCTTTATGGCGATCTGTGCCTGCGTGCCCGAGAGCATGGCGTCGATGCGGTGAGATATAGGCTGGCCTATTTCCACGACCACACCGGGGAGCTCGCCCAAACGCTTGCGGAGGTCGGCGCTGACTTCACTTCTCGTGCGGCCCTTGTCGAGAACGTACGGAGCTTCGATTTCCGAACCATTTGCACCGCGTGAATGCTCGTCGAGCTCGGCGCGACCGGTCTTGCGGGCCACAGTCCGAACTTCGGGAATGTCCATAATGATGCGTTCGGCCTCGCGGCCAATACGATCGCTCTCGTCGAGAGAAATGCCTGGGAGAGCCGAGATGTTGATTGTGAATGAGCCTTCGTTGAATGCGGGCAGGAAGCTGCGGCCGAGGGTGAAGAACAGGCATAGGGAGATTGCGAAAACCGAGGCCGTGGAGATGAGGAGGGTGCGTGTGTGGGAGAGGGAGAAACGAAGCGAACGCGTGTAGGCGGCGCGGAGGTGGCGTGTGAGAGCCGGCTCGCGAGAGATTTCCGCGTTTTCCCCGGCGTTCTCTTTTCCGGATCCGAGGAGGAAAGTGCAGAGGACTGGGGTGAGGGTAAGTGCCACGATTGTGGAGGCTGCCAGGGCGACGATGAATGAAACTCCGAGCGGACGCAGGAGACGACCCTCGATTCCGGAGAGGAAGAAAAGAGGGAGGAAGGCTGCGACGATTATGAGAGTGGAATTGAAAATGGGCATGCGGACCTCGGCCGAGGCGTGGTAGACGACATCGAGAAGGGATTTACGCTCGGCCTGGGGAAGGAGCCGATTTTGCCGCAGGCGCTTGTAGACATTTTCCACATCGACAATTGCATCATCGACCAGACAGCCGATGGCAATGGCTATGCCACCGAGCACCATTGTGTTGATACTGTAGCCCATAAAGTTCAATATCAACACTGTAACAATAATTGACAGAGGAATTGCGATGACTGAAATAACCGTTGTGCGGATATTCATCAGAAAAATGAAGAGGACGATGATGACGAACACGGCGCCTTGGAAAAGAGACTCCTGCAAATTGGAGACGGAGGCATCGATAAAGTCGCTCTGACGGAAAATGTCGGTGTTGAGGACCACACTTCCGGGGAGGGCATCGGCAATATCGGCAAGCTCGCGATCGATATTCTCAGTAAGGGAAATCGTGCCTTGTTCGGGTTGTTTGGTTACGGTAACGAGTACAGCCGGCCGCCCCTCGACGCTTGCAAGCCCCGTGCGGGGACGGCGGCCATCGACTTCGACAGTGGCAATATCGCCGATGGTAATAATTTGGCCGGTTGCGGGATTTGCCCGCACGACAGCACGGGCAATGTCGGCGGGGTCGGTGGAATTCAGGCGCGCCTTGACGATGTATTCGTTTCCAAAATCGTAGACGATGCCACCGCGAGCATTGTCGTTGACGCTTTCCGCGGCGTCCATAGCTTCGGAAAGGGAGACACCATAAGCGAGCATACGACCAGGGTCGAGCTTGATCTGATATTCCGGGGCATCGCCACCGAGGACCGTAACCTGCGACACTCCACCGAGAGCGAGCAGGCGAGGCCGGACGGCGGTGTCGGCAATGCGTCTGAGCTCGAGCATGCTTGCGGAGTCGGATGTGAGGCCAATAATCATGACCTCGCCAAGAATGGAGGATTGAGGCCCCATGACGGGTTTAGACACCCCGGCAGGAAGATTTGCAGACATCGACTCGAGGCGCTCGGCCACAATCTGGCGCGCGCGATAGACGTCGGTGCCCCATTCGAATTCGACCCAGACGACAGAAAATCCTGTGGTAGAGGAGGAACGGACGCGCCGGACCCCATTTGAACCATTCACTGCTGTTTCGACCGGATAAGTAACGATATTCTCCACTTCCTCGGCTGCGAGACCGGGGGCCTCGGTCATGATGACGACAGTGGGCGCATTGAGGTCGGGGAAAATATCGACATCCATGCGCATGAGGGTTATGAGCCCAGCGACGAGGAGGACACATGTGAGCCCCAGGACAACAAGCCTGTTGCGAAGGGATGCTTTTATGATTTTATTAAGCATGGGTCAGGATGGGTGGAGGAAATCAATGGTTGTGGGTATGGCCTTCGGGTATGGCTTTTGAATTTTCGGAAAGACGGAGTGTGGTGGCGCCCTTGCTCACAATGACAGTGCCGGGATTGAGGCCGTGGAGGACTTCGACGCGCTCGCCATCGGAAGCGCCGATGCGTACAGGGAGCTTTCGATAACACTCTTCGTCGAGACGCTCATAGACAAAGTATTCTCCCATCTGCTCGGATAGGGCTCCAGCCGGGACGGATATTACGTCGGGGCGCGGTGAGCCGAGCAGCCAGGCCTCGAGGCCGGAACCGGCAAGGAAAAGGCCATCGCGATTGGGAACAGAGAAGAATACAGGAAGATAGGCAGAGGCGACATTTCCGGCCGAGGCTCCGGGGGTCGCACCAACGCGCTTGGCTCCGAGGGAAGAAAGGAGGACCATTGAGCCGTCGGGCCGGGAAACACGGGCATCGGTGAAGGAAGCAAGGCGCTGAGCACAATTGCGGGGGACATCGATACGGAAGGTGAGATTACGGTCGGAAGCGAGAGTGGCAATGGGTGCTCCCACCTCGACGTAACTGCCTTCCGGAGCATCGAGGCTGAGGATTACACCTGCGATTGGAGCCGTGGCGGAGCCGGATGCAGCGGAGGCACTGTATGAGGCACGAGCGGCGTCGTAGGCTGCAAGGGCAGAGTTGTATTCGGCGGCGGTGACGAGGCGCTCGGCGTAAAGCGGTTTTATGCGTTCGAGCTCTCGGGAAGCGGCATCGAGGGCGGCTTTTGCGGCCAGGTTCGGATTTCCGCCCGTTGTGGTTCCGGCCTTTACCGTGGCGATAAGGGCTCCTCGGGCAACGTCGGCACCGGGGGAAGCGCTGCGAGAATAATTTACGATTCCGGAAGTGGGAGCGGCAACGACCGCCATTTCCGAGCCTGTGGCGAGGATTCGACCAGATGCGTGGATTACTTCGGCAAAAGGAGCGCGGCGGACCGTGTCGCACTCGACGCCGAAGCGTTCGGCCATTTCGGGCTCGAGAGTAATCTCATCGGATTCGTCGGCATGCTCCTCGCCTTGGTGGCTCAGGGAGGCATGGTGGTCGTGGGCGGAATGGTGGTCGTGTTCGTCATGTCCGTGGTGGGAGGAACATGCGGGGGCGATGAGGAGAGCAAATGCAGCGAGGGCGTATAGGGCAAGTTTTTTCATATTACCTATAGAAGAAAATGGATTATGCAAAGGTACGGAAAAAGGCTGAAAGAGGGAAAGGGCTTGGAGACATCCGCACACGATGTGCATAAATGTTAATTTGACGGAAGAGGACAAAAGGGGATGGGTGATATGGGAAAAAAGTATTAACTTTGCGGAGCGACTATGAAAGAACATCTATTATTCTCCAGCTCGACAGAACTTGTGCGTGTGTCTACCGCGGCGCTTGTGTACATCACGGCGGAAGGCAACTACTCGACAGCATATCTTGCCGACGGCGGGGAATATGTGCTTACGCTTCAATTAGGCCAGATAGAGCGCCGCATCGAAGAGCAGGCCGGAAGTGATGACGGGCACTTTATCCGCATAGGTAAAAGTCTGATTGTGAACAAGGACTACATCACATACATCAATCCGGGACGGCAGAGACTGATCCTATCGGACGGGCGCAGCTTCAAACATGAGCTCTCGGCCTCACGGGAGGCCCTAAAGAGCCTGAAAGAATTCTTAGAACAGGAGGCTTGAAATATGAGCAACAGACGAAACGATATAGAAGAAACGGAAATCCGAATAATTTCGAAGCACGGCCAAGAGCGCGGCGGCGAAAAGGAGCCTTCAAAGAAGAGCGCGGGCAAGATTGTACTTGCCGTAATTGCTGCGGCATGTGTGCTGGTTGCACTTTACGGCGTGATATTCCTGTTGCCCAAGATCGAGGAACTGGAGCTCCGTTCGACAGCCCCTGAGACGGAGATTCAAACCGAAACAAACGAGAAGCAAAAGCCTGTGGAAGCAGAGGCCGGGAACGCGACTTCAGAGGCGCAGGCCAAAGGCTTCACCACGATGCGGGACACGACGGTGAACAACATCGGGCTGACAATTCTGACACCGGAGAACGCACGGGCCGAACTGAGAATCGGCGGAGAAGCAGCAAAAGACAGCAGCGCAGTTCTGGTTGTAGAAGCCGCAGACATCCGGGCAGACAACGGGGATATCGTCGGGACGTATGTAGACCGCGGGGCTCTTGTGAGCAAGGGCCAGTCGAAGGCAGGCTTCTGCGCAATAATCGACGGGGCTATGACCGTGGGAGTGGCGGATGCAACACCTTACCTCGAGCAGGCAATCGAAAGCGAAGGATATTTTTTCCGCCAATATCCGCTGGTAGTTGCGGGTCAGGTTGTGGAGAACAAGCCAAAGGGGAAATCGCTCCGAAAAGCCTTGGCGGAACTGAACGGACGGCATGTGGTTATTCTTAGCCGCGGCGAAACAAGCTTCCATGATTTTTCGCAGGCCTTAGCGGATTTGGGAGTATCGAACGCCATCTATCTTGTAGGCTCGAAAGCGTACGGATTCGCTAAGGACGAGACGGGGGGAAAGACAGAATTCGGATTGCGCTCCACTTCGCCGGCACAGAATGTAAACTACCTCGTGTGGCGATAAATCCTGATTTTTTGAGACGCCCTTCAGTTTGTACACTGAGGGGCGCATTTCGTACATGATGGAGGATTGAGGCTTTGAAAATAGGGAGATTCGGTGTATCTTTGGGGCGCAAAACAAGCAACAAAGAACACAGCAATGAAGCGCTCGATACAACTCCTTCTCCTACTCTCCCTGGTTCTGTCGAGCCCGGGGTGCAAGAACGCCATTCCACAAGCCGATACCGAAACGCCTGAAATCCACGAAGAGTGCAACGGGATTTACTACTGGAAGACGGTGCTTGACCCCTACTCGACAGAACTTGAATTTCTTGACAAGCACGATGTGGGACGGCTGTACCTGCGGATGTTTGATGTCGTGGCGGCCGATTCACTCTTGTATCCGAACGAAGGGGCGATACCCAACGCAAGCTTGCGTTTTACGGAAAAATATGGCAACTACAAGCTGAACAAAATCCTGGAGAACAAGACTGTAGAGCCGGTGGTGTACATAACCTTGGAAGCACTAAAGGCATCGTCAGGAAAAGAGGAAGACCTTGCGAGAAAGATATATATCCGTGTCAGAAACATGTGCCAGTACAATGAGTTTCATGACAGGGTGGCAGGGCTCCAACTGGACTGCGACTGGACTAAAAGCATGGAACGTTCGTATTTCGAGCTATGCCGGAAAATGAGGGAAATACTGAATGTGGAAGAGCCCTCGTGGAAACTGAGTTCGACCATCCGCCTGCATCAACTCTCGCGCGAGGCACCTCCGGTGGACTATGGAGTTCTGATGGTCTACAATACGGGGAACTTCCAAAATCCGGATGCCAACAATTCGATAATCGATACGAAGGATGTGGCTCCCTATCTCAAACATCTCGACACGTACCCCCTGCATCTGGATGTGTCCTATCCGACATATTCATGGCAACTTCTCTTCCGCGAGCGCCACTTCATGGGGCTGCTGAACGGAGTAGAGACCGACGACACGAGCCGCTTCCGGCAAAAGCGCGAGAATGTGGCCGAATGCCTGAGGACTACTCCTTACGGAGACCGACTACTGCTGAAGGGGGATTTGGTGAGGACCGAGAGCTCGCCCTACCCCGAGCTTGCAAAAGTGAAGCAGATGATCGAAAAAAAGCTTTCGGGACGCCCCCACTCTACCATCCTTTACCACCTTGATTCTTTAAACCTTTCCAAATATACAGAAGATGAAATTTCCGAGCTTTACAAAAGCGGCAACCGCGATTAGCCTTGTGCTTCTGAGCCATGTGAATAGCCCTGAAGCACAGGCATGCGGGCCATTCTATCCTCTGATTCCCACGCCCTGCTTCTATGTTGCATCGCCAACGAGCACGCGCCTGCACCAGATATACAAGCAGGAGAATCTAAGGCTCTGGCAACAACTGACGTCGGACAGAATTCCGCTATCGGATATAGAGGCGGTGGTTTATAAGGCCACTCGTGGTGAACTAAGCGAGATGTTCTATTCCGGCGAAAGTAGGAATATGTTTGTAACATACCTCAAAAACACGTCCAATGATGAAGCGATCGAATTTCTGACGCTGGCCAAGCGACTTGAGGAAGCGCGGGGGAGGCTCGCATCGCCATGGTATTACCCCGGGGCGAATGCGGGATACAACGCCGAAACCGGAGATTTCGAGAGCTTTGTCGAAGAATGCAAGATTTATGAGGGCAAAAGACTGAAGGACCGTTACGGACTTCAGTGCGTGAGAGCCTTGTTTGCGGCGCGGCGATATGACGAGTGCGTGAGATATTTCGAGGAGACGTTTGCCGACATCAAGGACGACAATCTCTTCAAGCGGATGAGTACGGACTATATCGCGGGCTGCTGGATGCATCTCGGGGATACGGTCCGTGCGAACGAATATTTCGCTCAGACCGGGATGATGAATTCGCTAAAGGTTGCAAACCCTGTGGAATATATGGCGGAACGAAATCCGGACAGCGCGGAACTCTTGGATTATATCTGCGACAACATCAACGATTCGACCGTGATATGCGGCTTGGAGCCACTCGGACAGCGGGTGGCGAAGGACGGAAAGTGCAAAAACCGCGGGGACTGGTATTTTATGCTTGCCTACGCGGCCGGAGAGCACCGAAAAGACTGGAAGGAAGCGCGCAAAAATATCGTGAAGGCCTTGGGATGTCGCTTCTCCTCGGATGAATTGCGGGAACATGCCCGGGCTTTCCGAATGAAGGCTGATGCGGCTTTGGGACGCCGCGACAATCTTCTTGCCGACCTGCGATGGATCGAAGGGAAGGTGAATGTGCTTAATCCGTCGGCCAAACACTGGGAACGGATATTGCAGAACATAGTCTACACACAGTGGACGCCACGGCTGTGGAGGGAAAAAGACTATGCCACGGCAATTCTGCTGACCGGCTATGCCGAGAATATAAAGACCGACATGGAAATTATCCATGACTACAGATGGGATGAGAGCAAGGACAGGTGGATAAACCTGGACGCGAGAGTGAACGAAATGCGCAAGAGCGAGGAGATGTTCAACCTCAACGATTATGGGAGTCTGACATTTCAGGTTATGGGTTCGATGAGCTCCGGGGACTTAGCATCGGCTAAAGCGCGAATAGATGCAGACAAGGGGCCCTTGTTCCGGCATCTGAAAAAACACGCCCGGACCGACGCCGACTACTTCAACGAGCTGACGGGGACACTGGCACTGAGGGAAGAAAATTATGGCCGAGCCGTGAAATATCTCTCGCGTGTGAGTCCCGGCTATGAACGGACACTGAATACTTACAAGGAGCATTGCCTGCAGCGGGATGCATTTTCCTACACAGACCCAAGAGACAAAAAGAACGCTCCAGAGAGGGGCATCAAGCTTGACTTCGCACGCAAAATGAGGGAGTACGAGTGGAAGATGCATAGCGGAAGAAGCGCTGATGAACGGGCGATGGCGACACTCCTATATACTATAGGCCGCTATAATGCAAAGCACGACTGCTGGGCACTGACGCAATATTGGAGCGGAGCGCCGACGACGCTCTTCTATGCTTGCGTGGACTATTGGGAAGAACTCGAGAGCCATGACTATGATTTCCTATGGGACGAGGACTATGAGGAGGATTACGAAGCCGAGCAGAAGAATCTGAATCAAAACATCCAGAAGATTCTTGCCGACTTCGGAACTGACGAGGGGCGAGCCCGTGCAGAATATATACTTGGCAATCTCAAGACAATCGTGAAGCGCTACCCTACCACCAAGACGGCGGCATACGTGAAGAGCTCCTGCGACAGATGGAAGAACTGGCTGTGAGAGCCACGCGAAAGAATCATCAGCTTCAGGCCTCGTTCCCTCTCCCCACAATATGGGCGAGGAACGGGGCCTGTGATTAAACCTTCGGGCAGGTGGAAAGTCATATAAGTAGAAAAAAGATAGGAATAATGGAAATTTATTTCTATCTTTGTAAACTATTAGCACAGAAATTACATTTATTACTTATACGAGGACACGACTATGAACAAAGCCTTCATCCAAAGACTACGCTATGGGGTGCTTGCCCTGATGGTTGCAGGGGTGTGCAGCTCTCCCCTGAGTGTGCATGCCGATGACTTCGACGATGATCTGTATTATTCTCCGGCCAAGGCGGAGAAACAGAAGAAAAAAGAGGAGGAGGCCCGCCGTGCGGCCGCGCTGAAGGCGCAGAAAGACTATGAGGGCCGCCTAGCGAGGTATGACTCCATAACTGCCGCCTATGACGCCGCACACCCGATGCAAGGTCTGGACGTGAACGAGGACAGCTACAACCGCCACGGGTCGTTCCTTGTTGGTGAGAGCCGCGGCGACAGCACTCTTCTCGGGGGGATGCCGGTAGGAGATTTCGCATATACGCGCCGCATCGAGCGCTTCCACAATGACTCCATCGTGAGTCAAAGCAGCGATGAGGAATTGCAGGACTATTACTACGCTACCGCTGCGCAACAGGCTGACCCGACTATCGTGAACATCTACGTCAACAATCCCTACGCCTTCGGCGGCTATCCCTATTACGGGTATCCCACTTATTGGGGTGATTATTGGGGCTGTTACGGCCGTCCCTACGGCTGGAACTGGAACTGGGGATGGAGTATGGGATGGAATATTGGATGGCACGATCCGTGGTTTGACTTCGGCTGGGGGCCGTCGTGGGGCTGGAGC
>CAMWQB010000039.1 GCA_947176295.1 uncultured Porphyromonadaceae bacterium | reverse complement strand
ACCCCGGAGTTATCGTGGCCAAGACTCGAAAACTATATACCGGCGATATTGTCGATGTGAGAATAACAGGAGCTGAAGCATATTACCTCTATGCCGAACCGGTTTACTGAGTTGCGCCGCGAACTCCGCGAGCGCATTGCTCATTGCATTGCTTCGCTCCGGCCCTTCGCGCTCGTGCGCATTCCGAATAGCGACCCCCCCTTTGTCTTTTACGAACACCCCGTCTGCGGGGTTGCCCCCACCGAGGGCCCTTATTTTCGCATCGTGCCGTGGGATGACGGCGAGAGAGGCTTCCGTGCCACCTCCAGCCAAGAGTATATGAAATCCTTGCGGGAACTCCTGCAGTGCATAAGTCCGGAGATGCCTAAGGTTGTCTTCTCACGAATCATCGAGGGAACGCTCGATCTTGCCGCTCTCCCCGATAAGGCGTTCCGTTTTTTCGATGCATTCCCGGATACCCTAGGATTTCTCTATTTCACTGTCGAAACGGGCTTCTGGCTCGGCGCTACTCCTGAGTTGCTTCTCTCCGACGATGGTTCGGGCCGGCTTTCCACGATGGCTCTTGCCGGAACACGCCCCGCAGGCTCGACGGGAGACTGGGATGAGAAAAATCTGCGCGAGCATGCCTGGGTAGTGGATTTCATTGTCGATGTTCTCCGGGGTGGCGGAGTGGAAAACCTTTGCGTACATCCCCTTGCCACACTACCATACGGACCGGTGGAACATCTGTGCACGCGCATTTCCGCATCGTCGACGGCTGAGGATGCATACTCTCGGATTGTAGAAAAGCTAAGCCCCACGCCGGCCCTGTGTGGCACTCCGCGTGAGCGCGCCCGGAGCGCCATCGAGCGCTTCGAGCAGCACAGCCGCGGGTGTTACGGCGGATATATCGATTTCCGTTTGCCAGGCACGGCTACACGCCGCGCTTATGCCAATCTCAGATGTGCAAGAATCGCACCGGATGGACACTGGACAGCCTTTGCCGGCGGAGGCATCGTCGAAGGTTCCGAGCCCGAGACGGAATGGGACGAGACCGAGCGCAAAGCTTCACGAATAGTTCAAATTTTAAGCGAAGATGAATAAAGGACTGTATGCCCTGGCCATGGGCACGTTTTCATTGGGCATCACCGAATTCATGATGATGGGCATCCTCAGCGCGCTCGCCTCCGACCTGAATGTTTCCATATCCACAGCCGGACATCTTATTTCGGCCTACGCTCTCGGAGTTTGCGTCGGTGCGCCCCTCCTGCTCTTTGCCCGACGCATGCCCTTGCGCACGATTCTGCTTGTCCTGGCTGCGATTATAGCCATTGGCAACGGTCTCGCCACCTTTGCCCCGGGCTTCCGCACGCTAATGCTCGCACGCTTCATTTCCGGTTTGCCACATGGTGCATTTTTCGGCGTCGGTGCTATCGTCGCGCGGCAGCTTGCTGCTCCGGGCAAGATGGTGAGCGCTGTAGCATTCATGATTGCAGGTATGACTGTGGCCACGCTGGCCGGCGTACCTCTCGCTACCTTTATCACCGAGAATCTCACGTGGCGTTGGGCCTTCGGCATCGTCAGTCTCTGCGGTTTCATCACATTCGCATCAGTCCTTCTCCTTGTGCCACATCTAAAGCCGCTTCCGGATGCAGGATTCAAGGGGCAGTTCGCATTCCTGCGCACCTTGCCGCCATGGCTCATTTTCGGTGGTGTGATATTTGCCCAGACAGGTATGTATTGCTGGTATAGTTATATCGACCCGCAGATGCTGAACATCGCCCGTTTTTCGCCTGCAGATCTCAGTTGGATAATGATTCTTGCGGGTCTCGGCATGTTCATAGGAAACATTGTTGCGGGTCGCCTCTCCGACCATCACGCTCCTTCGTTCGTCTCTCTCTGCGTCATGGCCTGCGGAATAGCCGTGCTCTTGCTCTTCTTTCTCTTCTGCTCAAATAAGTTGGCCGCGATCGTGCTTATGATGGCCGGTACGGCCGTGCTCTTTGGCTCGGGCAGCCCTCTGCAGTCGTCGATTGTCGGATATTCACGGGGTGGCGAACTGCTCGGAGGTGCATGCATTCAGATTGCCTACAATGCGGGAAATGCCGTGGCAGCTTGGCTGGGTGGCCACGCTATAGCATCAGGCTGTGGCTATGGCGCCACGTCTCTTTTTGGCATTCCCTTTGTTGCCGTGGGTTGCATTCTTATCACTGTCTTATATTGCAGATGCGAGCGCCGATGACTACAACCGTTTTTCTCCGGCAGTCGGAGTTCACTCCCTTTCATATCAGCATTTACGAGGCCGCCTTCCCTCCCGAGGAGCGCCGTCCATCAGGCAATCCGGTGCCCGATGACGAGGCATTCCGCTTCTACAACATAGCCACAAGGGATGTGGCTCAAGCCGGACTTCTCACCCTCTGGAGTTTCGGCACATTCCGATACATTGAGCATCTCGCCGTCGACAGCAATCTGCGCGGGAATGGAATAGGAGCGGCCGCCCTTGCCGAAGTCGAGAACCCGGTAGTCCTTGAAGTAGAACCGCCCGAGACGAGCGCTATGGCAGCCCGACGCGTGGAGTTCTATAAGCGTCAAGGTTTCAGACTGCTCGAAGTTCCGTATGTTCAGCCGCCTTACTCTCCGGGGCTTCCTCCCGTGCGCCTGTGTCTCATGCTTCGCGGCAGGCTCTTAGTCCCGGTTTCGGAAGTTATCAGGACTCTACACTCCCGGGTGTATGGTGCGGAAAATTTCTGAGGCTGCCGTCTCGGGCGCATTTTTGGGCCCGAGAATCCTGCGTATTTCCTTGAATCCCTCCAACTGAGCCTCGCGAGCAGGAGCGTCGAGGCGCAGGAGCTTCGCCAGCTCTTCGCTTGCCCGGTCTGCCGTGCAGTTGTGCAGGAGCAGTTCGGGAATAATCTCGCGGTCGGCGATTAGATTGGGCAGCGTCACGAATTTCACCTTCAGGATCTTCTCCATGATTTTATATGCGGCTTTCGAGCCGTTGGAGCGATAGAATGCTACCTGGGGCGTGTTGCACAGCGCTGCCTCGAGAGTGGCCGTGCCGGAGGTGACGAGTGCGCCGCGGCAGTGAGGGAATATGTGGGCGGCCTCATCGCGAAGCACTGGAATCTCCCTGCCGTCAAGCAGCCGGTTGTAGAATTCGTCTTCGATGCCCGGGGCTCCGATTATCACCCCCTTATACTGGGTGAAACGGTCCATGGTTTCGAGCATCACTTTAAGGTTGGCCATGATTTCGCCCCTCCTGCTGCCGGGTAGTAGGGCCACGAGCGGTCGGTTCGGGCGAAGACGGTATTTCATGAGAAAGTCTTCATGCGTCATGGCCGTTGTGCGTTCGCGGTCTGTCTCCTCCACCGACGGGTTGCCGGCATAGACAAGTTGCCCTTCGCGGACCTCTCCCATCCGGCGATAGAAGTCGTTCTCGAATGGAAAGATGGTGAATACTTTGGTGCAGAGCTTGAGAATGGTTCGCGCTCGCCATTGTTTCCACGCCCACACTTTGGGCGGAATGTAGTAGAAAACGGGAATTCCCAGTTTAGCGGCAGTCTTTCCCACCTCCATATTGAAGCTCGGATAGTCGATGAGCACGAGCGCATCGGGATGCGATGCTCGCAATTCTTTCTTGGCCATGCTCATGTTCCGGCGTATCACTCCGATGTTGCGTAGCACCGCGGAGAAACCCATGAATGCCATATCGCGTATGTGTGCGATTGGAGCGTTGCGGGCCTCGGCGGCCATTTTGTCGCCACCGAAAAACATGAATAGGGCATCCGCGTCGTGCTTGCGCAGCTCTCTCATCAGCGCTGCCCCGTGGAGGTCGCCGGATGCTTCTCCGGCTATAAGGAAGTATCTCATTGTTCTGTAATGCTTACGCCTTCGATGTCGCCGAGACGCCGGCATAGCTCACCCGCATGGTCGGCACGGATGCGCAGGGTCATTGAGCAAACATTGTCAAATTCCTGGCTCACAACCGCAGCCTCGCCTCCCTTGGCAAGACGCATCACGCCCTCCATGCTCAGATAAGGATAGGTGAACGTGATGTCGGTCATGTCGTGCATCTCGACAATTTCGCCCGCGGAAATTGCCTCGCGCGCGGCCTCGCGGTAGGCAGTGATAAGGCCCGACGTTCCCAGTTTTATTCCTCCGAAGTAGCGCACCACGGCTATGGCCACATTGGTGAGATTGAAGGAATTGATCTGTCCTAAAATAGGTTTGCCGGCCGTGCCCGACGGCTCGCCGTTGTCGCTCGACAGAAATTCTGTCCGGGCCGACCCTATCATGTATGCCCAGCACACGTGGCGGGCATCGAAGTATTTCTTTTGTATGGCCGCGATGAATGTCTTTGCCTCCGCCGCGCTTTCCACCGGCGAGGCAAAGGCCATGAATTTACTCATCTTTTCCTTATAGATTCCTTCGCTCGGCGAAGCAAGCGTGTAGTAGATATCGGCCATTTCTATAATGCGAGTTGTTGCTCAGATAACCTCAAGATTGGAGTTGAGACGTTGACGCACAACTTCATACATCATCACACCGGCAGCGACGCTCACGTTGAGCGACCCGATTTTGCCGAACATGGGAATGGCGACAGGCGTGTCGCAGAGCGAAAGCACCTCGCGGGATATGCCTGTATCTTCCGCTCCCATCACTATCGCTACGGGCGTGTTGTAGTCGCCCTTTGTGTAATTTTCTGTCGATTTTTCCGTAGCAGCAACAATCTGATAGCCCGAGTCCTTGAGATACTCTACGGCGTCGCGCAGACTTTCCTCTCGGCACACCGGGATGTGGAGCAACGCCCCGGCGGAAGTCTTCACGGCATCAGCTCCAACACTCACCGACCCGCGCCGTGGAATGATGATGGCATTCACTCCGCAGCATTCCGCAGTGCGCGCGATGGCCCCGAAATTTCTCACATCCGTCAGGCCGTCGAGCACTAGCACGAAGGGCAGGATTCCTTCTTCGTAGAGATTGGTTACAACATCCGACATTCTGTGATAGTCGATTGCGGCAAGCTGCGCAACCACGCCCTGGTGGTTTTTGCGCGTTATGCGGTTGAGCTTTTCGACAGGCACACGCTGCATAGGCACGCCATGGCGCCTGGCCAGCTGCGTCAGTCGCACGGCAAGCTCGCCGTGCAGATCTTTTTTTATGAGAAGTTTATCTATCGTCTTTCCGGCCTCGATAGCTTCGATCACCGAGTGTAGACCGAATATATAGTCGTTGCTTTCCATTTTTCTGTTCGGGAAAAGGGGGGGGGTGAGTATGTGTATTATGCTTTTGCTTTCTTCAGGAGAGCTTTGGCGTTTGCTATTGCTGCCGGATCAGTGGCCGAGCCGCTTAGCATCAGCGCGAGTTCAGGGGCCCGTTCGGCCTCGCTTAGTGCGCGGATATAGGTGTGGGTGGCACTTTCATCATCTTCTTTGTAGACCTTGAAATGACGGTGGCCGTGGGCGGCGACGCCTGGAAGGTGAGTGATGGTTATCACCTGAATCTTCCGTCCTATTTGGCTCATCATCTCGGCCATACGCTGGGCTATATCGCCCGAGACGCCCGTGTCGACTTCATCGAATATTATCGACGGCAGCTCCATCTTTTCGGCTACGATGCTCTTTATGCAGAGCATCAGGCGCGATATTTCGCCACCCGAGGCCGTGCCTCCTACCGGTGTCAGGGCCTGGTTTTTGTTGAAAGCGAAGAGGAATTCTATGCGGTCGGCGCCGTCAGGCCCGAGCTTGTCTTTCGTAAGCGCCACTTCGCAGCGGAGATTCGGCATCCCCAGGGGCATTGCCCGTGTTTTCAGCATCTCGGCGAACGACTCCGCTGTGGCCGCTCTCAAGTCGCTCAGCTTTTGTGCGAGCAGCATGGCTTCTTTTTTGGCACGGCGCGCCTTGGTTTCCAATTCCGAGAGCACGTTTTCGCTGTCGTTTAGGTCCTTAAGCTGTTCGCCCAGACGATCGCGAAGCTCAATCAGTGCCTCCGATGATTCGACATGGTGTTTCATCTCCAGAGAGTAGAGCTCCGACAAGCGCTCCTCCACCTCTTCGAGGCGTCCGGGGTCGGCCTGGAGCGAATTGTCGAAAGCCTGCAGGGAGTCAGCAATATCCCGAAGTTCTATCCTTGCGGACTGTAGTCTTTCAGCGAGTGCCCGAAGGCCGGCGCCGTGGGCTTCGTCCTCGCTGTCGCCGGCAGCTTCGCCAACTCCGGATGCAAGGGTCTCGCAGGCCGAAGCAGCTTCCGAAAGCAGAGCCAAGGCGCAGCCCGAGCGTCCTGAAAGAGGCTCCGACACGGCTGCCACACGCTCCTTTATCTCGGTGATATTGCCGAGGATGTCGCGTTCGCGTTCGAGGCTTTCCTGTTCGCCTGCCTTGAGGTTAAGTTCCACAAGCCGATCGTACTGAAACTGCAGATATTCCGCATCGCTTTGGCTGCGGCGGATGCTTTCCCGAGTGTCGGTATAAGCCTTTAGAGCTTTTCGGTAGGCCGCGTAAGCCGCGCGATAATCTTCGAGGAGTGCGTCGTTCCCGGCCAGGGAGTCGATTATGCGCAGCTGGTAGGCAGGGTCGGATATCAGGAGGTTCTGATGCTGCGAATGGATGTCCACAAGCCTCATGGCTACGTCGCGAAGTGTGGCGAGGCCGACAGGCGTGTCGTTGATGAAAGCTCTCGACCTTCCTCCGGGCGACAGTTCGCGCCTGAGGATGCACTCCCCGGGGAGCATGTCGAGATCCGCTTCGCGAAGCAGGCGTTCGATGGTGCCGTGGCCGTCGATGGCGAATGTAGCCTCTATTATCGACTTGGCTCCCGAGTCGCGGACAGCACGAAGATCGGCTCTGCCGCCAAGCAAGAGGCCCAGCGCGCCCAAGATGATGGACTTGCCGGCGCCAGTCTCGCCCGTGATGATGTTGAGGCCTTCAGAGAAGTCTATGTTGATTTGCGAGATCAGCGCATAGTTGGATATGTGCAGGCTGCGTATCATCGTTCGTCCGCTCCTTTCTTCAGTTGTTCGAGGCGCTCGGTCTCGGTCGGGTAGATGGGCTCGAGAAGATTATAGACCTTGCTCCGCTCGGTGACCGGAGCCTTGGAATAGAGATTGACGAGTTCGTCGAGCTTAGCATCCTTGAACATCGACAGCGCCACGCTCATGGGCGATTTGTTCTGTATGTCGGAAATCGTTGTCAGCGTTTCGGTGATGGCCGCCCGCCCTTTGTCCGGGCTCTGCACCATCTCGTCCAGCCCGCGGCGGTGATACTGGTAGAGCAGGTCGCGGATGCCGCTTGTCGAGGGATCGGTCAGCGACGCAAGCACAGCATAGCGGTTTTTCGTATCCTCGAAGGCTTTCCACCCTGTCTCGCCGGAGCTTTGGCCCTGCTGCACTATAACGCCGAGGCGCTCGTAATATTCATCCCCACCATGAGGCGCAAACGAATCGCAGTCCATCGCAATTATCAGATAAGCGTAGAAATTGAGGATGCCCGTCAGCTGGTTCTCCCAGTTCTGAGGCGAGAATACAAGCGGCTCGTTCTCGCGGTAAGTGAAATCAAGTTTCGTGTCCTTGAAATTGATGAGCGTAGTCGTGTACGACGAGTTGTAGACCGGACGGGTGGCCTGGATCTGGAGGTCGCCGCTCATCTGGTCGTCGTTGTATTCCTTGATTGTGAAGAACAGATTGCAATCAATTTTCTCGTTTGGAGAGAATTGCATGGGAGTAAACACAGTGGTATTCATATAGTCGGCAATGGCCTGCTGCAAGGTCTCGAACACCGATTTGCTCGAACCGTTTATCTGGTCGGAGTTCACGGTAACCTTGCAATTGAGTTCCTGGGCTTTCGGTGTGGCGAAGCTCAGGAGCAGGAGTGCGGCCGTCAGGAGAAAGTGTTTCATAGAGTAAGGGAGAGAGAGGATGCAGGGGAGTGTCCTTGTTTCTTAGAGTGTGGCTATCGCGTCGAGAATATCGGCGGCAACTTCCTTTTTGCTTTTGAGAGGGAAGCTTTCGGCCGGCCGTCCGTCGCGGAAAAGCAGCGTTACCTTGTTGGTGTCCGTGCCGAATCCGGCACCTGCGTCCGCCAGAGAATTCACCACTATCATGTCGAGATTCTTCCGCTCGAGTTTTTCGGCGCCATGATCCACGGCATTGTCTGTTTCGAGAGCGAAGCCCGCAAGGAGCTGTCCCTCGCGTTTTGTCTCGCCTAAGGTAGCCGCAATGTCGGGGTTCTTCACGAGTTCGATGCTGTCGATTCCATCGTGTTCGCGCTTTATCTTTTTGTCGCGGGGGTGAGCCGGAGCATAGTCGGCAACGGCGGCGGTAAGGATGGCTGTGTCGCAGTCGCTGAAATAGCTCCTGCAGGCCTCGAGCATCTCCCGTGCGGACTCCACCTTCACGACTTTTATAGCCGGATGGTGCGCCTCCACGCTCACGGGGCCCGAGACGAGTGTCACGTCCGCTCCCCGCGCCGCCGCCTCTTCGGCAATGGCGTAACCCATTTTCCCTGTCGAGAAGTTGCTTATGTAGCGCACGGGGTCAAGCCTTTCGATTGTCGGGCCGGCACTGATGAGAACTCTGCGCCCGGCCATGCTCCGGCCTGCGGCAAAGAAATTTTCGAGCACAGCCACGATGTTTTCCGGTTCTTCCATGCGCCCTTTGCCTGTGAGATGACTGGCGAGTTCGCCCGAGGCCGGCTCGATTATGTGGTTGCCATAGCTCCGGAGAAGGGCAATATTGCGGGTGGTAGAGGGATGTGCCATCATGTCGAGGTCCATCGCCGGGGCTATGAACACCGGAGCTTTTGCCGACAGATAAGTAGTGATGAGCATGTTGTCGGCCACTCCATTGGCCATCTTTGCAATCGATGAAGCGGTGGCCGGGGCGATTACCATGGCATCTGCCCACAGGCCAAGATCCACGTGCGAATGCCATTCGCCGGTATTGGCCGTGAAAAATTCGCTCACCACCGGTTTCCCCGAAAGGGCCGAGAGCGTTACCGGCGTGATGAATTCTTTTCCGTTAGGAGTGATGACTACCTGCACTTCAGCACCCGCCTTTACCAACAAACGCAGAAGCATCACCGACTTATATGCGGCGATGCCTCCCGTTATTCCAAGGATGATGTGCTTGCCTTGAAGGGTCGAGCTCATAGGCTTTATAGTGTGTTATTTAATGCGCATCCGGATGCGCGTAAAAGCGTTCTTTGTGTTTTGAGGGAAATCGCCGCCAAGTATCCAGCCGTAGTACCCGAGGTCTTTGCGAAGCACCTCTTCCGCAAGTTTCCCTTTGTATTTTCCGAAGTTTATCACTTCCCGGTGCTGGTCGTCGTAGACAAGGCGCCCGGCGAGGTCGACATTGCGGTTGGCGCTGGCGAATTCCGAAAGCGCATCCACCGTGTCGGGGAGGTCGTCATATCGTTCGAGCTGCGCCTTCAGCACTTCGAGGGTTGCCCGCGTGTCGGCGTTAGCACTGTGGGCGTCTTCAAGTTCGCGGTTGCAGTAGTAGCGGTATGCGGCCACGAGCGTGCGGGGCTCTTTCTTGTGGTAGATTGTCTGCACGTCGATAAATCGCGCGTTCGAAATGTCGAAGGCCACTCCGGCACGCTGGAATTCCTGATCGAGCAGTGGGATGTCGAAGCGATTGGAGTTGAAGCCGGCGATGTCGCAGCCTTTGAGAATCTCTGCCAGCGAAGCCGCCACCTGCTTGAAGGTGGGCTCGTTGGCAACGTCGGCATCCGTAATGTGGTGCACGGCGGTTGCCTCGGCCGGAATGGGCATCTCCGGGTTCAGACGGCGCGTCTTTTCAATTTCCGACCCGTCGGGCATCACTTTTATGAGCGAAATCTCCACGATGCGGTCGTGGGTGATGTTCGTCCCTGTGGTCTCCAGATCGAAAAATACTATAGGGCGGGTGAGTTTCAGGCGCATGGCTGTGGGGTGTTTCTGTCTTGTTTAGAATTCGCCCACGGTCATGGGCATCAGAAGCATCACGAGCTCCGTTCCCTCAGGCTCTTCGCCGGGACGGAACATGCCGGGGCGGCCTGCATCACCGAGGTTCACAATCACTTCCGTACCCTTCAGCGTGTTGAGGATTTCGAGCAGGAAAGAGGCGCTGAAGCCGATGGTGAGCTCCGAGCCGGTGAACGAGCAGGGCACCTGCTCGCGGGCGCTCGTGCACAGAGCGGGGTCGTTGCTCTTCAGGAGAATGCACTCGGGGGTGATTCGGAATTTCTCAAGTCCGCCCTCGACTTCCACGAAAATTGCCACGCGGCGTACGGCATTGATGAGCGCCGTGCGGTCCACCGTCAGCACCAGCGTGTTGTTGCGCGGAATAACACGGTTATAGTCGGGATAGTTGCCGTTGAGGAAGGTGCACTCGAAGGTGTAGTTTTCGCTTTCGATTCGGGCCGAACGCGAAGTCATCGTTATCTTCAGTGCGGGGTCCTTTGCAAATACGTTTTTGATTACCGTGGCAGGCTTCGTCGGCACGATGCAAGTGGCGCTTACGCCGGGGGCCGTGCGGTGGTCGATATAGCGCACGAGTTTGCGCGTGTCCGTGGCTACGTAGGTGATGCTCTCGGGTTTGATGTCGAGGAAAACACCTTGCATCACTGCGCGATATTCATCCGTCGATACGGCAAACATCGTGTTTTCGAGTCCCTTAAGGAAATATTCCGTGGGCAGCTCGAACTCGACCGGCTCGCCTTCCGATGCCGGTGCGAGGAATTCGGGATACTGGTCGGCAGGAAGACCCACAAAGCCGTAATGGCCTGCGGAATACGTGAGCTGTACTTCAAGCGTATCGTCGTTTATGTCTACTTCAACTCCTTGGTCGGGCATCTCTTTCAGAAGCTCAACAAGGCGTCGGGCTCCGAGACAAAGGCGCCCGCCGCCGTGGGCGTCCTGCACCTCTATGCGTGCCGTCAGAGCGTTCTCAGCATCCGACCCCGTGATGGTAAGGATGTTGCCATCGAGACTCAGTAGGAAGTTGTCGAGGATGGCAAGCGCGTTTTTGCTGTTGATTACCTTGCTCACCGCCGACGTAGCGCTGTAGAGCGTCTTGCTTGATACGTTGAATTTCATATTGTGGTATAGTGTTTTATTTTCTGATATAACGTGCGTCTGGTTTCAGACTACAAATATACAAAAATTTCGGCTCCTTTCCTATTCTTTGCTTCAAAAAATGCGAGTATCTGCATTATGGGACGTTTTCCACCTTGGGCGACCAATGAATTCGAAGGTTTCCGAAGTCGGGATATGAGTGCGGAAATACATCCGATTCGTCTGTTGTATAGCCATATATCTCAGGCTCGAAGTTATCGGCTTCTGTTACTACGATGTCTGCTGTATGCTCTTTCATAGCAGCTTGCATTTCCTCTTCCATCTCCTGCGTGGCGCCAAACTGAATCGACCAGTATCTGCACGGAGGAGTTGCACCGGACTTTATTCCGAGGCCGCAGTTGAATGCACGATAGAGAATCCGCGGCCGCTCAAGGCTGGCGACACGATCGCACATCGCGTCATATCCATCTGAGTGACCGTTGCTTCCGAAATTGTCATGCTTTGCACTATAGTAAAACAGCATGATGCACACCGCCACCGGCTCGACACCCATGGCCCATAGCTTCAGACGGATGCGTTTCATCAGCAAAAGACATCCGGCTATGGGAACGAAAATTCCGAATGAGGCTGCAGCGTGGCTATAATAATCGATATAATGAATTGACGATATGAATATTATCCATACGGCGGCGGCTGTAAGCCACAGGCCTTTGGGCCCGAATAGACGCAGGCCGACGATAGGTGTGCAGATGCATAGGGCTATGAGTGATTTTTTTTGAAATATCAAACCAAGATTTCGGATGATTTCTCCGGCCGATGTCCCTCCGCTGTTCGAAACTGTCAGGGCCGTATTCAGAAAATATTCCTGTATCATGGCTCCGAAAGCTCCGGCTGCGGACATCCACACGGCAGCAACGGCTACAACAGCGAATACACCCGACAATCCTATGCCTGCATTTTTCAAGATGCGCCTCAAGAAGGAGTGCGGTTTTACATCATCTCCTCTCCGGCTGCCGTAAATCAGGATTACAAATGCCGGAGGAATCAACATTGCTGGAAACGACCACTTCACAAAAAGCATCGCCCCTATCCACAATCCCGAGACAAAAAAAGCTGTGCCCGATATTTGCCTTCCTTTCAGGGCTTTCACGGCAAGATAGATCATATACGCGAGAGGGAGCTGAAACAGGTCTTCAGTCCGGTTTTCATAGTGGGCAAGGCACATGTAGAAGTAGGGCATGAACATGGCTGCGCAAACGGCCCACCTCCCCGAACCGAGCATCTCTTTTGCAGCTTTGTAGATATACACATATACCCATGCATAATAAAGCGCATAGAGCACGAACATTCCGCTCCATCCGTCCTTGTCGAGCAGGTAGCCAAGTCCGTAGAAGAGCCACAGCAGTGGGCCCTTGGAGTCAGCAAAGTCCACGTATGGCGTGTATCCTTGCATGAGCCATCGACCCCCATCCATAAACCACGATGTGTCGCAATGATACAAGCCGTTGTGTGTAAACGGACTGTCAGGCGAACCGATAGCTGCCGCAAGCATCGAAAACAGCAGAAAGAAGCCCCACACACAGACCGTTTGCTTTGTATGCCTGTCAGTTATTCGGCGCTTAGGTGCTTCCATCGCGAGCAAAAAGATGTTTGTGTTGAAGATGTTTGAATAAGATTACTCTACATGCCAAAGGCGCGTCCCGACTGCCTGTAATCAATAAAATCACAAAGTCTGCGGGGACGCGCCTTTAGCACGTTTGCTTGTGTCTTCGACACAGCCTTTCCTTGTCGGGGTGACAGGATTCGAACCTGCGACCACCTGGTCCCAAACCAGGCGCGCTACCGGACTGCGCTACGCCCCGATTGCTTTTTGCGATGCAAAGTTAGCTATTATCTGCGGATTTTCCAAATTTTTGTTTGTCGCGTCGAATTCCGGTGTAGAGCCATGCAAGGGCTGCGGCTGTGGCTGCGACGGACAGACCGATAAGCAAGGGAGGATACAGTTCCCCTCCTGCATCGCTCTGCAGCGGGGCTTCGGGGTTGCGGAGCAACTGCGACCATGCCGCCACGACGTAGATGGAATTGTTGAGGATGTGGGCGAGCATGGATGCGCGCACACTGCCTGTCCACAGAAGGAGATAGCCGAAATATGCACCGAGGAGAAGGCGGGGCACAAAGCCGAAGAGCTGAAAGTGAAATCCGCTGAAGATGGCGGCCACGAGCCATATAGCAAGATGAGGGTTTACGCCTCCGGTCGTGAGGATGCGTTGGAAGCAGCCCCTGAAAAGCAGCTCCTCGGAAAAGCCGGCGAAAACGCCGATGATGAGTATATTCAGAACAAGGCCTATGGGGCTCGTATTGCTGCGGAGCATCGTTTCCGTCATTGCAGATGCCGTGGCTTCCATTGCGCGGGCACTTTCTTCAAGCGCGGCAAGAGCCGGTGGAAAATGCAGGTTTGCATTCCAGTATATCACGGCCTCGAGAGCCGGAATCGACACGAAAAGAATAAGACCGATGGCTACCCACGTCCGCAGCCCGAGACCTTTGATCAGCGCGAGCAATTCGGCCGGTTTGCGGCAGATGATACATGCTGTGGCCAGTGCGGGGAGTATAAAGACGCAAATATCCTGCAATACAGTCGTGATTCGCAGCAGGGCCGGCATATTGCCGGCGAGCAGCTTGCCCAGGACAAGCGACAGGCCCACCGTCAGCGCATATCCCAAGATGAAGAAACACAGGAGCAGCATCAGTCGGCGCCCAAGGCCGAGAAGTAAATCAGATCGTCTCACTTTTCTTTGTGTCGTATAAGGGAGATTATAGATGATGATACAGGTTTTCGACCAGCTCGAGATATTCGGGGCTGTATTTGCCTTCGGCATTTCTCACCGCCATTTCTCCGCGTTCGATAGGGCCGTCTGCTTTGCGGAACTCCCAGAAGGCCCGTGTAGGCTCCCTCCGAGGCGAGGTGCGCACGTGCATTATTCGGCGGATTTTAAGCCCTGCCATCTCGGCCGCAAATATCAGTTCGCTTTCCCTTTCGGTGGGTCCTATTAGCAGCAGGCGCCCTTCCGGCGGGAGAACTTTGGTTGCATATTTTATTGCGCCTTCGTACGACAGGCTCCCCTCATGTCGTGCTCCTGCGCGCACAGCGTCGTTAGCCAAGGCTCCGGTGGCAAAGAACGGCGGATTGCAGATTACATCGTCAACGGGCTCCCGGGGCTCGAAGTCGAGATAGTTCCCTTCATACAGACTTAGTCTCTCGCTCCATGGCGACGATGCGAAATTTTCTTTGGCGTCAGTGCAGGCTCCCGGATCAATTTCGATTGCGATAACTTTTGCCTGCGGGCAGCAGTTAGCCGTGATGAGGCTGAGTAGCCCCGAGCCTGCGCCTACGTCAAGCACAGTTCCACAGGCAGGTAGTTCAGACCATGCCCAGGCTGCAAATAGCACGGCGTCGCTGCATACTTTTTGGCCGCAATGTGCATCGCTCAGGCGGAAGTCCTTGAATTTGAACATCGTGTGGGGGAGACGGGGAGAAGTAGGGCGATAAAAATTTCGAGCTTCCTTTTGGCCGGTCAGGCTGTCGGGAAGCTCGTTGATTTTTTGGCGCTGCAAGAGGCGCTCAAGCTTTTCGCCGGAGATTACTTGCCGGAGATGGAGCTCGAAACGGTCAGACGGACGCGACCTTTGGCACGACGACGGGCCAGAACTTTGCGGCCATCGGGGGTGGACATTCTTTCACGGAAGCCGTGCTTGTTTACTCTCTTGCGGTTCGAGGGTTGGAACGTTCTTTTCATTGCCTATAGTGTTTTGTTGTTTTATATTCTACAATTCGGAGTGCAAAGGTAAGTCTTTTTTTTGAAACATCCAAACGCCTTCGGCGAAAAATTTAACATTTCGTCGAAAAAACAGGCGTTTCAGCACCTTTACAGCCTGTGTCAGCCAAGAAGTTCCACACCGATGCCGGGACGATCGGGGATGGTAACTTTGCCGTCGACAATCTTGATGCCGTCGAAACGGTCGTTGGCAATGAGGAGGTTGCCATCAAGATCGGCCCAGTCTGCCATCGGGGCGAGTTGAGCGGCAGCAGTTACGGCGCAGGAGGTTTCGGTCATGCAGCCAAGCATCACCTTCATACCCATGGCTCTTGCGAGGTTGGCCATCTGGTGGGCCTCGTGCAGGCCCGTGCTCTTCATCAGCTTGATGTTGATGCCGTCGTAGGCTCCGGCTGCGCGGCGCACGTCGGGCAGCCGCTGAAGGAACTCGTCGGCTATGATAGGCAGCGGCGAACGTTCGCGCAGCCACGCGGTCTCGTCAATGGCCTTTTTGTCCATCGGCTGCTCCACGAAAAGACAGTTGCGCTCGGCAAGCCAATGACACATTTCAAGCGCCTTTTCTTTGTTATCCCAGCCCTGGTTGGCATCCACGCAGATAGGCACGTCGGTCTTCGAACGTATGATTTCCACAAGTTCCTTGTCGTTGTCGAGGCCCATCTTCACCTTTATCACCTTATAGGGCGAAGCTTCGTCCACCTTCTGGCGCACGACATCAGCCTTGTCGATACCGATGGTGAAGGATGTGTTGGGGCATTTGTCGGGATTCAGGCCCCAGATTTTATACCAAGGCTGGCCCATGATTTTGCCTAACAGGTCGTGAAGGGCGATATCCACCGAAGCCTTAGCCGCGCGATTGTCGGGGGCCACGGCGTCCATGTATTCATGGATGTCTTCGATGCGGAACGGATCGGAGAACTGGCTGAGATCGAGGCTCGAGAGGAAGCGCGTAACGCTCTCCACACTTTCGCCGAGATAAGGAGGCATCGAGGCTTCGCCATAGCCCACGAGCCCGTCGTATTCGATTTCCACCTGCACGCCGGGTGTCGTCGTGCGCTGATTGCGCGCGAGATTGAAAGCGTGCCGCAGCTGGAGTTCGTATGGGAAGAAGCGCAGGTTCAGACGCCCGCTCTTGCCTCCGAGCAGAGGCTTGGTGGCGCTGTCGAGAGCGGAGAGGGAGATGGGGGAGGCGGCGGCTACCGCGCCGAAGAGACCTGCTTTAAGAAAATTGCGTCGGTTCATGGTCTTATGTGTCTGTTTTTGCGTTGTCGTTAAGTATTAAGATTATAGATTGAAATACCACGGGTGATTGCGTGCGCGGGTGATGCCGGGAGTTTCCTCGTTTCCGGCTATACGCACGGCATGCAGGAAGGGTGTGGTGAGATATGAGGGGTCATCCGGGTCCACGGAATTGCGTTTCACGCGTCCGGAAGAATGCACGTACTTGCCGTCGTGGTCGTAGATTGCAACGTGAGTTATCTTGCCCGTCTTTGCGTTGCCGAAGAAGAGCAAGTCGCCGGCGCGGCAGTCGCGCCAGTCCTTTGCCTCGATGCGAGTACCCGTAAGGGCCTGCTGAGAAGCGTCGCGCATAAGGATTATCCCGTTCGAGAGATAGCTCACCTTAGCCAACCCGGAGCAGTCGAGGCTCTTCACGGATGTGCCGCCCCAAAGATAGGGCGTTCCTTCCATCGAGTAGGCGATGTCGAGAATCTTTTCGGGGTCGAAATTCTGGTCGGCCCACACCTCTATGGGAGTGAGGTCGGCGATGGGAGCGAATCCGCGGCGTCCGTCGGGCAGCTGCACCAGCACGCGGCCGTTCTCCACAGCCCCCGGAGCTTCCACTGCCTCCACAATATTGCCATTCACCAGGTCGCTTACAACGTCGCGCAAGCCGCTTGCCTGAGCTGTGGTGTAGGCTCGCGTCTGATAGGGTGCTGTTACGATATATCGCCGTGCCGAGCGCCATGCCTTCATTTCGGCGGCAGTCTTTGGCTCGACGGAACTGTCAGTTACCCAGGCGATATATCCGTCGGGCGTCTGTACTCTATACCATCCGCCTTCCTTTTCGAGTACCCGGAGAGGCATGCCCATAATTGCCTGAGAGGCCATTTCTGCAGCATGGGCAGGCCCGGTCCGCAGGCAGGCAACGGATATGTGCGGCTGAGCCCAAAGGGTGTCGGGAAGAAGGACGATGCGGTCGGTCCAGTCATGCCCGGAGGCATTCATCTGTGCCACCAGGGCACCGCGCGCCTCGGCGCTCGAAGTCTTGCCCCCGACGGTGATTCCCCCGTCCGGATCGTTGTAGGCCTTTATTTCGTAGACGGTCTGGCGCTTGTCGGGGGCATGTGCCGCCTTCACTTCCTCCACGATGGCGGAGGCGCGTTCAAGGGCCTTAATCGACGACTGCGCAGCCGAGCTCAAGGGGAGCAGGGCAGCTGCGATGGCAGGCAGGATGGCGTATATTGTGTGCTTCATTTTACGGGATGTATGTCGATGAGTGTCATGTGTTGATTCCACGCGGGATAAAAGAGGTTGCCTCTCGAGCTCTCGACTTCGCCGAGCTGGAAGTCTACGGTCTCGCTCCTCACAAATCCCTTGGGAGGGTAGAGCTCGCCGCACACCCCGCGGTTGGTGGCAAAGCGGTGGGCATCCATGCCGTGGGAGTAGAATTCCTGCACGGCTTTCGATGGCGATGTGGTATAGCGGCCGAAGCTCACGTCTACCGGAATCCAGCCAAGTCCTTCGAAGTACACTTCCGCCCAGTCGTGGAGGTTCTTTTCTCCGGGATGGAGCATCCAGCCGCTTTCCCAGCGTGCCGGCACCCCCAGTGTGCGCATCAGGGAAATGTAGAGTAGCGACACCTGGCCGCAGTCGCCGTGCCCTTCTTTCACCACATATTCCGGAATGCACGGAATTGTGGAGTATTCTCTCGCTCCGGCCCAGGGGAAGCGCTCGATGATGTAGTCATACACCATCTCGCTCTGGCGGAAGGGATTGGTTTCGTCGCCCACGATTTCCCGAGCCAGGGAATCGAGACGGATAATGTGTGGCGCCTCGAAGGTGGTGTATCGGCGATATTCTTCTGAATTTTTATCGTATGGGCGGATGCCGGCAAGGATTTCTTCGGGCGAGGCGTATTGTCCGCGGGTTATGAAGCGGGCGGTGTATTCAAACACGGCCGTGTCGCCTTCGGCCTCAGGTGCCGGACCCTCGAAATAGATTGTGGAATGGACCGACTTTTCCGGCCCGGAGAGCACATAGTCGGACTGCGAGGCCGACAGTATTTCCGCTTGGCTTTGGCGTCGGGTGGCCATGGGTAGTGGCATCCACACGCGCAGGCTGTCGCCTCGGAGTGCCTCGTCGTAAGGCACGGATATTCTGAAACTGTAGGTCACTTCGTGTGCACCTCCCGTTTCGTTCCGGCCTGCCTTGAAGTCCAGAACCGAGTCGACGTAGGAAATGCGCGCTGCCGAAGCCCGGTCACCGCGACGACGTGCGCCCCCGTTCATCTGAGGATTCAGCAGATTGAGGTTGCGAGGCGATTTACGATGTATGCGCAGGGTGTCGTCTATCACCATTGCCTCCATGTATCGCAGCGTTATGAAGTCGCGGAGATCTTCTTCCGTTACCTCGGGATGCTGCTGACGCACGGCTTCGAGAGCCTCGTCGAATGTCAGCGGAAAGTCGGCACGCGTGCGCGATGCTATAGCCGCTCCGGAATCGGCCTCAAGCCATACGGGTAGTGGGCCACGCTTGCTTTCCGCGGCGTGCGATGGGTTCTTGCTCATCCACCACGTGGCGCCGGTGATGGTGAGGGCAAGCAATGCGATGCTGAGTATTCGGCTTCGGTTCATGGTTCTCGTTTAGGGCATTATAAACATTCAATGCATAAAGATAATAAAAAAGCACCGACCGAACAAATGTCCGGTCGGATATTTAAATAAAATTTAGAATCGAATACGAATTTTAATTTATTTTTGTGCAAACGAACTTTCGATAGCCTGAATATCCTTCAACAGTTAGTTTTATACACTAAGGCGTTGTAAAAGCACACGCCACCCGGAAATACCGGTGCGGTGGGTG
>CAMWQB010000038.1 GCA_947176295.1 uncultured Porphyromonadaceae bacterium | reverse complement strand
CCCCCCCCCCCCCCCCCCCCCCCCCCCCCCCCCCCCCCCCCCCCCCCCCCCACACACCCCCCCCCCCCCCCCCCCCCCCCCGGCCGCCCGCGGGCGGGATTTGGTAGTTTGGTTAAAATATCGTAACTTTGGGGTGATTTTTATCCAAATCGAGTTGAAATGTACCGATCGTTTATCCTAAGGGCCTGTCTGTTTGGTCTATTGATGGTGCTTGTGAGCACTCCGGCTCTCTTTGGGCAGGAGGTTTTCGAGCGCAAAATCGACAACATCGCTTTTGTTCCGAAGGGACAATACATTACGGGCGTAAGCGTGAGCTACCAGCAGTCGTCGCAAGACAACTATCAGTTTCTTGTATTCGAGAAAATCAACGGCGACAACTACACATTCAAGGTGAGCCCGATGCTTTTCTACGCGTTTAAGGATAATCTTGCCGCGGGCGGCCGCTTCGCCTATTCTCGCCAGCGGACACGCCTGAATTCGGCTGATGTGGTTCTTGACTCGGAAACGTCGTATGATATAGAGAACCTTTATTCCATCTCCCATTCCTACGAGGGCATGGCTGCCTTCCGCCAGTACATGAGCCTTGGCAAGAATACTCGCTTCGGCCTTTTCAATGAGGTCCAGCTCCAGATAGGAGGCGGGCAGTCGAAAATATGTTCGGGGGCGGGGACGAGCCTTACGGGCACATATGAACGGAGCTTCAAGTGCAACGTGGGTCTTGCACCGGGTGTTATCGTTTTTCTGAACAACTACTCGGCAATGGAGGTGAATGTGGGTGTTCTGGGATTCAACTATAATCATACGCGGTCGGTGTCGGACCAGGTGTATGTTGCGCACCGGCATACGAAGCAGGCAAATTTCAAGATAAATCTATTCTCCATCACCTTCGGGGTGGCATTCTATATCTGAACGGCAATGAAACAGAAATCGCGAGTATTTCTCCTATTCGGGGCAATGGTTCTGAGCCTTCTCCTCTGCGGAGGCATGAAAATGAATGCGCAAGAGGTTGTGCGCAAGGATATGTTTGTTATGAACCCCGACAGCGTTGAGAAGGTAATCGTTGGCGGCGACACTGTGAGCGTGATTATACCGGAGCGCAATTTCGGTCGCTACCACCGCGGATTGTTCAACTATCTCATCATCCCGCGCGGGAAGTGGGGCTTCGGCCTGACTGCATCGTACGGCGAAATCAACACCGAGGATTCGAGTATACTTTCCCTCCTGACCGATCTTGATCTGGATGCAAAGACCTACTCTATCAAGCCCTACATCTCATATTTCATAAAACACAACCAGAGCGTGGGTCTTCGCTTCAACTATACACGCGGGGTGCTGGACCTTGGAAATCTGTCGGTTGACTTCGACGAGGACCTAAACTTCGCCGTCCACGACGTGAGCTACTATTCCCAAAGTTATGCCACCTCGATTTTCTACCGCAACTACATCGGCATCGGGAACACGAGGCGGTTTGCAATATTCAACGAAGTGGACCTGGAGTTTTCAAGCGGGTCGTCGCGCTTCCGGAGGATTTATAACAGCGAGCCAAAAGACACACGCACGAACATCACGAAGGCGTCGCTGAATTTCAGCCCCGGTGTATGTGTGTTCATCCAGGAATATGTAGCAGCAACGGTGAGCTTCGGCGTGTTCGGTCTCAATCTTCGGAAGGAGCAGCAATGGACCGACGGGATTGAAGACGGCTCGCGCTTCACGTCGGGAGCTAACTTCCGGTTCAATATCTTCAACATCAACTTTGGCTTAATGGTGGTGATATGATGAAAACAGCAAGACACAGGAGGGTGTTGGCGGCAGCGATAGCGGCCATGACACTTATCATCCTCGGCGGATGTATCCACAATGATATACCCTACCCCCGCATACAGGCCAATTTCCGCAGCATCAATGTGGAAGGCCAGATCTCGGGGGCGGTGATAGATTCGATAAACTGCACGGTTGCTCTCACTCTCGGCGAGGATGTCGACCCGTACGCCGTCAAGGTGATGGACTACACGCTCACGCCCGGGGCGGTCGTGGTGGGCGATGTGCTGAACGAGCCTATTAATCTGTCTTCGCCTATTTACGTAACTCTGAAGCTTTATCAGGAATACGACTGGATAATTTCTGCGACGCGTGAGGTTGAGCGCTACTTCGAAGTCGAGGGCCAGATGGGGGCCACGTTCATCGACGTTCCGAGCCGCCGCATCGTCGTGGACATGCCTGCCAACGCAGATCTCTCGGCTGTGAAAGTTGTGAGGGCCAAACTTGAATCCGCGGGCTCTACTATGACCCCCGACCTCACGAACGGTGGCACAGTTGATCTCCGATACCCGCTCGATATCCTCGTCGAAGACTTCGGGAGAGCCCAGACGTGGACAGTGTACGTGAACCGGGTAGAGGCCACCGTAACGACCCTGAGCGTTGATGCGTGGACCTGCGTGGCTTGGGTTCACGGCCAAGGTCAGTCCGGCAAAGACAACGGAGTTGAATACCGTTTGGCCGGGACAACTGAATGGACGACCGTTCCAGCAGGAGACGTGAGCCATGACGGCGGCAACTTCACCGGCCGGATAATCCACCTGAGCCCCGAAACCGCCTACGAAGCCCGCACATATTCGGGCCTTGAAAAAGGCAACACTCTGAGCTTCACAACAGGTTCGATCGTGCAGGTACCGAACTCCGACTTTGAGTCTTGGTGGCTCGACGGCAAGGTTTGGGACCCGTGGCCGCAAGGCGGCGAACAGGTGTGGGACACCGGCAACAAGGGCGCCACAACCCTGGGAACGTCCAATACCTTCCCGACCGACGACACGCCCACGGGGAGCGGCCTCGCCGCCCAGCTCGAGACACGCTTTGTGGGCATCGGCATCATAGGCAAGCTTGCCGCGGGCAATATCTTCGTGGGCCGCTACGTGCGCACAGACGGCACGAACGGCATCCTGAGCTTCGGCCGCGAATTCAAAGAGCGCCCCACGCGCCTGCGCGGCTACCTGAAATATAAATGTGCGACAATTTCGCACTCGAGTTCGGACTTCAAGAATCTTATCGGTCAGCCCGACACGGCAATCGTGTGGTGTGCGCTCATCGACCAGAACGAGCCATTCGAAATCCGCACCAATCCCAATAACCGACAGCTCTTCGACCCCAACGGGTCGTATGTCGTGGGATACGGCAAGGTGCAGTACGGCGAAACGGTTGAGAACTACGTTCCCTTTGAGTTCGACATAGAATACACTTCGACCTCGCGAGTGCCGAAATACATACTGATAACGGCTTCTGCCAGCAAATACGGCGACTACTTCACTGGCGGCGCCGGGTCGGTTTTATGGCTCGACGACCTCGAACTTCTTTACGACTACTAATCGGGGCGGCCGGCAAAAGATAACTGACGTACAAGGACCCCACAACAAAAGAAATATGGCTTTTTCTCCCCGCGGCTTCTATGCCAAACACCCGATAATAGGCACACTCGTGCTGATCAGCATCACAGGCATCGTCCTGATATGGGCGGTGATGATATTCCTTGACCACTGGACCATGCACGGCGAGACGTCGGTGGTGCCTGATGTGAGGAATAAATCCTATGCCGAAGCCCGCCAGATTCTTGCGTCATCGAATTTGGGTATAGAAATTTCAGATTCGATATACGACCGGAATATGCCTCGCGGAACAGTGATGGAAACGATGCCGAGGGCGGGAGCCGTCGTGAAAAAGGGGCGTCAGGTTTATGTAACGGTAACGGCTTTCGCTCCGAAGCAGGTAACGGTTACGATGCCTCTGCAGGGGAATGTGTCGGAACGTCAGGCCATCTCCTATCTTCGCGGACTGGGGATATCGGACATCCGGACGGTGTATGTTCCGTCGGAATACACGAATCTTGTAGTGGGCGCCCGCTACGGCGACACACCAATCTCGGTGGGCACGGTGCTCCCGGTCACGGCCACGGTAACTCTCGAAATCGGTATGGCCCCCGTGGCAAGTCCTGACTTCGAAGAGAGCGATTCGCTGAGCGCTGAAGACGAATTCGAATATTCAACTCTTGAAGGACTGAGCGAGGACTGATGGCAGAGATTAACCCCGGATTGCGACCTCTCGAAGGAGAAGACCCGGAGATTGAAGAGGGCGCAGAAAGCCCAGTCGTGGAAGTGGATGGAGCGGAGATGTACGAGCATTTCCGCTTTGTGGCCGACAAGGGTCAGGCCCTGCTGAGAGTGGATAAATTCCTGGTGGAACGACTGCAGAAGTCGTCGCGCAACCGGGTGCAGCAGGCAGCCGAGGCCGGGTGCATACTCGTGAACGGGCGTGCCGTCAAGAGCAACTACAGGGTTAAACCCCTCGATGTGGTGCAAGTAGTTATGGACCGCCCGCGCTATGAATGTGAAATCATAGCACAGGACATCCCGCTTGATATCGTATATGAAGACTCCACGGTGCTGGTAGTGAACAAGCCGGCGGGGCTGGTGGTGCATCCCGGACACGGCAACTACTCCGGCACGCTCGTGAATGCCCTCGCATGGCACTTCCGCAACACTCCTGACTATGATGTGAATGACCCACGCCTGGGGCTGGTACACCGTATCGACAAGGACACTTCGGGGCTTCTCGTCGTGGCCAAGACACCTGAGGCGAAGACGGATCTGGGACGGCAGTTTTTCAACAAAACCACGCGAAGAGAGTATAATGCGCTGGTATGGGGCGTGCCATCGCCTGCGAAAGGGCGCATCGAAGGGAATATCGGGCGTTCGTTGCGCGACCGCCTGCAGATGGACGTCTTCCCTGCGGGGGGCGATTACGGCAAGCCGGCAGTAACCCACTATGAAGTAATGGAGGATTTCGGGCCAGTGTCGCTGGTGAAATGTGTACTCGAGACGGGGCGCACGCATCAAATCCGCGCCCATATGCGGCATATAGGCCATCCGCTGTTCAGCGATGCGCGATACGGCGGCGACAAAATCCTCCGAGGCAACACGTCGGGAAAGTATACCGCGTTTGTGAATAACTGCTTCGAGGTGTGCCCGCGTCAGGCGCTGCATGCGCGCACCTTAGGATTCCGCCATCCGGCCACGGGTGAGGAGATGGATTTCGAAGCGCCGATGCCGGAAGACATGCAAGCGCTTATCGACAAATGGCGTAAGCTTGCTGCAGGAGAATAAGCACCTGCGGCGG
Organism: uncultured Porphyromonadaceae bacterium; assembly: GCA_947176295.1. GTDB lineage: Bacteria > Bacteroidota > Bacteroidia > Bacteroidales > Muribaculaceae > CAG-873. The sequence continues at coordinate 14,083 of CAMWQB010000038.1, read as the reverse complement.
AAGCCAATAAGCGAGTTTACATTTATCTTTCGAGCCTGATAGCCGTATTGAGCGCTTTACGCAGAGATGCGCGTGCCTTGTCGACGTATGATTCGAGTTCGAAAATCTGATTTCCAAGAGCTTTAGAGGGCTTGCGTGAATAGTCGTCCCGCAAAGATTGGAGGCGTGCAAGATCGTTGCGGAGATTCGTTTCATCCGAGAGGTAGCGCAACATGGCCCGGCGGGCATCTTCGTTCTTGAAATCGGCAAGGGAGGTGTATATTCCACGCGAGCCCATATCGATTTGGAAAGCGGGGGCATTCAGCCCATCGGTCGAAGAGGAGGCTTGTGGGGAATCGGGGATATGAGAGAGCCTGCTCTCAAGTTCGGCCTTGTAGTCTTTCCCTTCAATTCTCGTAAGCGAAATGTCGCTGAGACGTGCAAGAGCGGGGAGGTCTTCGGCATCCGGGGCGTAATTGACACGCGTTTCCGATGGAGCGAAAACGAAGATTGTAAGCTTTCCGGGAATGCGCTCGCGGTCGGAGGCCCACCAGCCAAGACCCGTAGTCTCGTCAATGGCGAGCATAAAGTCGTTGAACGGCGAGTTGTATGGCATGCCCATGTTCTGGCTCTGCATGAATGAGCCGTCGTCGGAGCGGCGGGTCATGTAGATGTCGTAACCGCCGAGGCCGTCGGTGCCTTCATCGGCAGCATAATACAAGGTCATCCCGTCGGGCATGAGGAAGGGGAAGGAAACGTTGCCCCCGTCGGTGAGTTTCGCGCGCTCGGGATGCTCGCGGGTGCCATCGTCGAGGATGGCAGAAAAGAATATGGATGTGTTTCCGGCCGAATCGGGGGCCGCCCAGAACATTTCGGTGCGCTGCTCGGGGATAAATACCACCGAAGCATCGGAACCCGGACCAAGAGCCTCGCCCGGGACAAGCGTTCCCGACTGGGGGGCGATACGATATGCCGAAAGGAAAGCAGCGGAATCGACGCGGATAGTGTCGATAATCTCGATTTTCTCCACCCTGCGGAGCATATTGTCCATTGCCACAACCCGGGAGGACACTTCCGAGAAGTCTTCGGGCAGACTTTTGCGGGCCTTGCGGGCAGCTTCCTCCCATGCATCGAGATGCTCCTGGGCATCCTCGGGCATATATTCGTCGAAAGCACGGCGGGCAAGGAAGGCTGCTGCATCGGCGCTGCCTCTGGTTTCGGCCGTGGACATATACTTGAGCCCTTCGGCTTCGGCGCCACCGCGAACGAGGGCGAGGCCGAGGAGATAGTTGGCGCCCGCATCGCGGGGCTTGGATTTGACAATCTTGCGCAGAGCTGCGGCAGCCTCGTCATAGCGGCCGTCGTCGATCATCCGGCGAGCATCGTCGACGGGGGCAGCGGATATTGAGGATGCGGCGAGGGCAAATATAGATAACAGGAGGATGGAGAGACGGAGTTTCATAGACAAAACTATTTTATGCCACGGGCATCGAGGGCCTTGCGGTAGGCGGCGGCATTTAGCTCGTGGGTGGAGAAATCTTTTGCAAAATTGTGGCGCCCCGAGAAATCGGGACGTGCACACATGTAGATATAATCGTGAGCAGGCGCATTGAGCACGGCCTCGAGGGTGGAACGCTCAGGGATGCGAATCGGACCGGGAGGAAGACCTTCGTGGAGATATGTGTTGAAAGGCGAGGCCACGCGCAGGTGGGTGCCAGTGATGCGACGGAGAGAAAAGTCTCCTACTGCAAACTTCACGGTTGGGTCGGCCTGGAGCTTCATTCCTTTAGCGAGGCGGTTGAGATAGAGCCTTGCCACCTGAGGGCGCTCGTCGGCAGCGACCGTCTCTTCCTCGACGATTGAGGCGATTGTGGCAACTCCCACGGGATTGAGCCCAAGGGCACGGGCGTGCTGGCGGCGCTCCTCATTCCAATAATTCGACCGGACGGAGGCGAGACGCTCAACGACCTGCTCGGAACCGGCGTTCCAATAAAACTCATAGGTGTCGGGGATGAATGCGGCGGGATACTGCTCGCGGCTTTGAAATCCGAGGGCCGGGAGAACGGAATCGCAAGCGGCGAGGAAGTCGTCGGCGGTGAATTCCATCCGGGCCCCTACTCTCTCGGCAAGTTGCCGTAGAGTGCGGATATTGTTGAAGGTGAGTCTCACAGGGGTCTGACGGCCAGTGTGCATCAGGTGGGCGAGCATGTAGGCAGGCATCCCCGGCGATATAGCATATCGGCCGTTGGCGCTTTCGGGCGTTCCATGAAAGAACTTCCATGCCCGGAGCACACCGGCAGCAAAAGCAGGGTCGCCGGTTGCGGAAGCGAGAGAGTCGGCAATCTGACTTTCGGTGGCGCAATCGGGAATAAGGAGCACGGCCGTGTCGGGCCCGGCGTATGTGCGGAGCATCGGCCGGAAGCGAACAAAGGCCGCAAGCAGAATCCCGGCCACGATGAGCAGGGCGACAAGGAGAGGTTTTCGCGAGTTGTGTTTCACGATGCAAAGGTAAACAATTTCACGCTAAAAATCAAAAAGCGGCCACACGGGAAAGAGTGGCCGCAGGAGGAATGAGAGGATTGGAAAATCAACGCACCAGAAGCTTCCGTCCTCCTGCAAAGTACACGCCGGGGGCAAGGCCTTCTACCGCGAATTCTCTCGGGGCATTGTGCCTGACGCACGCGCCGGAGAGATTATATACATCGACGAAAGGGGCGTCTTCAGCGGGAGAAAATACCACTGCATCTACACCGCTGCCCTGGCCCTCGCGAGGCGAGAGCACCCAAGCATCGAGGGACTGCACCTGAGTGGAGGCTCCGGCAAAGGCTTCGACGCCTGATGCATCGCTGTCGGTGGCAAAGATGCGAACGGAGGTGGCCCAGCGATCGTTGACAAATATGTCGATGATAGAATGATCGATGAAGACGTCGAGGCTGAGGTTGTCGCCCGGACGGAGTGTCTCGGGAAGAGAGCAGGAATATACGCCGCCGAAGACACCGCCGTCGTTGATGAGGCGACGCACCGAAGAGAAGTCGAGGGTGAGAGTTCCGCGGGATGGGTCGTAACGGAGAGAGGCTTCTCCGGCTGCATTCTTGAAGAAGTTGAAACCGACAGGGGCATTGGCCAGAGTGAAGACAGCGGAGAGTTCGACTTCGCGGCCTTCGACAGAGCCGAGAGGCATGGCGCCGTCGAGGGCAAAATCCTTGCGGGAGAAGGAGGTGGTGGTGCGGAGCCCTTTGAGGCCTTCGAAAGGCTTCTGGACCAGGGATCCGTCTGCGCCGAGCGACCATTCGCGGGGCAGAGAATAGCAGTGGGCCCAGCCGAGATTCCAGTTCTCCTGTGCTCCAAGCTTATCGGGCACGATGCCGAGAACAATAGTTTTACCGTCGTGAGGGAAGATCGTGGGCGAAAGGAGGCCAAAGCCGGAGCGGGCCACGAGCTCGACATCGCGGGGCTGAGAAGAACGGGCATCGGGAACGAATTTGCCTTCGGGGCTGATGGAGCCCGTCCAGTATATTGTCTTGGTGCCGGCGGAGGTGGAGAGAGGCGTGGCGGTGAAGAGCCATTTTCCGTCGTTCATCGGAGTGATGGTAGGCATTTCCCAGAAATTGCCGTCGGTTGCGGCGTTGGAGCCGATGAAGAAGAGGGAGCCATCGCTGCTCCACATTGCCGTGGCGGGGTTGTATTTGTGGAGAGAGGCTGTGCCGAGGCCGCCCTTTGAGCTTCCAACGATGATATAGGCGTCGCTGCCGTTGCGGAAGAAGTAGGGGTCGCGGAAATCGTCGGTGAGAGTTGAGGGCCGAGGCCCGATGATGGGATTTCCGGGCTTTTTGGTCCAGTTGAGGAGGGATTCATCATCGGGGATGGCCTGAGCTATGGTAGCCTTGACATAGTCGACGGCGGTGTAGATTATATTTGGCTTACCGCTTGTGATCTGCTCGTCGGTGAAGACGCAGCCACTCCAACATCCTTTGATGTCGTAGGGCTCGCCGGGAGCGAGGGCGATTTTTTCTTCACGCCAGTCGTAGAGATTCTCGCTGGAAATGTGTCCCCAGTGTAGACGGGCCATATACGGACCATCGGCATTCTTCTGGAAGAAAAGGTGGTATCGGCCGTCGGCGTAAGCCATGCCATGGCACTCGTTTGTCCATGCGGCCGCGGGCATTCCGTGGAAGCGCGGGCGCAGGATATCGTCGGCAAAACGAGAGGCGGGAATATCGAGATTAGCAGGATTCTCGGGTCTCATGGCCGCGAGAGAGGCTGCAGGAAGAGCTTCGTTCCAGACGGTGATGTCGTCGACGAGACCGTTGAAGCTCGTGAGGAGGAAGGGGCCCATGTAGTTTTCGAGCTTTCCGCGGCCTATGGTGAAGGGGGCGTCGGCGACGCTCACCGTACCGTTGCAGCGGCCTGATGCAACGGCCTGCCCATTGTTGTAGACCGTGATAGTCTTGGCATCGGAATCGACAACGGCGGCAATATGGTTCCACTGATAAGTGGGGAGCGGAGTGTCGACGGGCACTTCCACGGCCCAGCCTCCGACGTAAGTGCGGAAGCTCCATTTGCCATCGAAACCAATATAGAAGCCGAAACCGGTGCGGGCCGTCTCGTCGATGCATGTTGCTATGGGAGTCTTTTCGGTCGTGGGATCGTCGAGCTTAATGATAGGATATGAAGGGACGGCCACCCACATAGCGGCTGTCATCTTCTTGGAGCCGGCGGGAATAATGTTGCCGACGCGGGCATCGACCCACGAAGTGTAGCCATCAAGACGTAGTGCCATCCCTGCGGCACCGGGCAGATTTTCGGGGGCGAAATGTCCGAGGACGTCGAAGGAGGCCCCGCTTACGGTTTCGGTGATTTTGCCGTCGCGGACGTCCATGGGGAAGTTTGCAACGACTTCGGCGCGAGCTGCAACGCAAGGTAGCAGAGAGGCGATGAGGAGTGGAAGTGAAGATTTTTTCATGGGATAGGAAAGGGGAAATCGGCTGCGGCGCCTTCGGAGGCCCCGCAGCCGGAGTTAAAAACAAATTAATACACCTTGACGAAGGGTTTTGGAGGAATCTTAATCACTTGAGGAAGTCGAGGATGTTCAGCGTGAGCTGCTCGATGTTGTGCCGGTAGGGGTTTACGCCGGAGTTCTGGTTCCACTCGTAGGCTGCGAGACCTACAGCGACGCAACGGCCATGCTGAGCGTTGGAGTTGAAGGCGACGATACCGGCCACGCAGTGGTCGCGGACGTGGCCCCAAGTAGCGAGGACGAGGGAGTTGGTAGTAAGCTCGAAGTTGCGGATTACGTCGGGCTGATTTCCACGGCCGTAGAGATTGCAATCCCAGAGGCAGTTGTGGTCTTCGCGGTGGCCGGGGCCGATGAGGGGAAGGTTGTCGTAGCCATAGCCGTTGGGGTCGGAGAAGGTAAGGCCCTTGTAGATTTCGTGGGCCGTGCGGTCGTAGAAGCCTTGGTCGGAGCCGTCGCGGAAGTCCCAGCCGAGGTATGCATTGAGCACCCAGACGTCGCCGCCTTCGCCACCTTCGCCGTTGCCGAACACGGTGGGAGCCATGTTGTCGGGCACGAAGCCGAGGGGCACTGTGAGCTGTGTGGCCATGTTGGCGAGAAAGAAGTTGCCGCCGCGGGCGGTGTATTCGCGCAGGTCGGCGATGGTCGTGGGATTTGCAACCTCAACGGGCAGGTTTTCCCAGCCCATGGGTAGGCCGACGCGATCGATTTCGATCCAGATTAAGGGATAGAGGTCGGCATCGAGGTCGGCGATCTGCTCGGGGGTGATGAGCTCGGCATTTTCCTGAGCCAGGAACCAGGATGCGGCAGCGCGCTCGTCGTCGTCGGGAAGCTCGGCCACTGTGGGAGCGAGCATGAGGTAGGCCATCTTGGGTGTGATGTAAGGCACGGTTGTCTTGATGGCTACGGGCTCGGAGTAGTAGAAGTCGGCATAGACAACTTCGACTGCATAGGACATTTCGCGATCCATGGGCTGGCCCTTGAGTTCGCAAGTGGTAACGGTACCGGGGAGCTCGGCCACGGTCTCGCCGTCGCGGAGAACGCGGACGCCGGAGATATTGGCTGCGGAGGGAAGCGACCAGTTGAGGGTAACGGTGCGTCCATCGATCGAGGAGCTCAGGTTGGAAGCAGCCGGACGGGCAACATCGGGGAGTGTGGCCTTGACGGACACGCCTTCGCTGACGTAGTCGCCATCGTAGAGGACCTTGACGGTGTAGAAGCGTTCTTCGGCCATGGGAGCGCCGTAGACGGCGTAGGTCGTGGGAGTGCCTTCGATGATGACGGGGTCGTTGTTATTGCCCTCGGTGGTGATGCGGACACCTGTAACCTTGCCCTGCGGGAGGGTCCAGGAGAGTACGACCCGGAAGCCTTCGATTTCGGCGCGCAAATTGCTGACGGTGGCGAGCTCGGGCACGTCGGGAGTGTCGCGGGGCTCGAAATCCGAACAAGATGTGTTCAGGAGCATGGCGAGAATCGATGCCAGCAGTCCGATGCTCCATATTATGTTTTTCTTCATTGCGATATCTATGTGTTGAGAGTGGATTATTTATAAAGATCTCCGGCGTTGTCGACCTGATTTACGGGGATGGGGAGATAGATTTCGTCGGCGGTGAGGTTTGCGCCGATATAGTATGTGTGGATCTTGCTTTCGGAAGCGTAGTAAGCATTGACGGTCTCGACAGCGGTGCCCCAGCGGACGAGGTCGAACCAACGGTGGCCTTCCATCGCGAGCTCGATGCGGCGCTCCATGCGGAGGGCGCGACGGGCGTAGTCCTGAGTCCAGCCGGTGGCGGGATATTCGTTCACGGCATAGCTTGCGATCATGGGGTTGCAGTCGACGGGGGTGTAGGAAGGATCAACGGAGCGGGAAGCACGGCTGCGGATGTCGTTGATGAGCGTGCGGGCGCGGTCGAGGTCCTTGTTCTGCTCGATGAGGGCTTCAGCTTCCATGAGCATTACGTCGGCGTAACGGATGATAATGTAGTTGAGGGAAGAAGCGCCCCAGGGCACGATGCCGGGCTTTACGTAAGGTGATTCGGGCGAGGGATAGGGCTTCTTTCCGGAGTACTGTCCGTAGAGCTCCATGTTGCGGACCCACTTTTCGTTGTAGGTGTGTGAGCGCCAGGGCATCCCGATGCGGCCAAGGGTGAAGTCGAGACGGGGGTCGACGTTGCCGGCATAGTCGGCACTTTCGATGTTCTCGCTATTGAATGAGCCGTCGAGGAAGGGAAGGCCGTTTTCGTCGGTGCGGAACGCATTGACGAGGTTCTGCGAGGCAAGATAGAAGTCGTCGCCATTGCCATAGAGATTACCTTCGCTCCAGGTGCAGTTGAGACAGTTGTTGAAGTTGTACTGGTCGGGCGAGTTAGCTGAGGAGAACTGCACGGCTAATACGCTTTCGTACATGTTGTTGAACTCGGGCTTGGACATGTCGAGGAAGTTGGGATAGAGCTCGTACTTGTGGGAATCGATGACGTATCCGGCATATTTCTCGGCTTCGGCCCAGTCGGAAGTGAAGAGGTCGACTTTAGCGAGGATAGCTGCGGCGACGTACTTGTTGAGGCGTCCTACCTGATCCTGAACGGGGGGAAGCAGCTCGTAAGCGTCGCGGAGGTCGGCCTTGATGAAGGAAACGATCTCGTCGCGGGAGTACTGGTCGGCACGGCATTCGCTGGGATTTGCCACGGTCTCGTCGAAATAGGGGAACTTGGCAAAGATGCGATACATGTCGAAATAGTAGTAGGCGCGGAGGGTGCGCATCTCGGCAGCGAAGGAAGCGCGCTCGCTGTCGGAGAGCTTGTCGGAAGCGAGGATGGCCTTGATTGCGGTGTTGCAGCGGCTGATGGAAAAGTAGTTGTTGCGCCACTTGAAGTTAGCTATATCGTTGTCGCTCTGAATATTACCAACTTCGAGCTGATGCATGTAGCCTTCCATCGTAACGCCGTCGCCACCTTTGAGGGCATCGTCGGAACGAAGATCGAAGACCCAGTTGTTGATGGGGCCGGCGAAGGATTCGTTGTTGCCGAAGTAGTGGTTGAGCAGGGTTGCGTAAGCGGCCGTCATGAGGTCGGTAGCCTCGTCGGAGCCGATCTGGTCGTCGGTGAACACGCCCTGGGGCTTTGTGTCGAGGAGGTCGTTGCAAGAGGAGGACGCGAGGCCAAGTGCAGCTACGGCAATTATGCCGAGGCTCATGCATATTTTGGATTTGATGGTTTTCATCGTCTGTGTCTATGAGATGGATTAGAACTGAAGGTTGAGGCCGATAGTGAAAGTGCGGGGGCGAGGATAAGCACCGTTGTCGATGCGCGCACCGAATTCGCCGGGCAGAATTTCAGGATCGAGGCCCTTGTATTTTGTTGCGGTGAAGACGTTCTCTACCTGACCGTATACGTCGAGGTTGGTTGCTCCGATCTTGCGGATGACCTTTGCGGGCACGGTGTAGGAGAGCTTGAGATATTTCATCTTCATGTATGAGCCGTTCTCGATGAAGTAGGTGGAGAATCGACGTTCGTTGTTGTCGTCGGTTAGCGAGAGGGCGGGAATGTCGGAAGTGAGGTTGTCGGGACGCCATGCGTTGAGGATGTCGGCTCCGCGGTTGGTGGAGATGTTGCCGTAGTCCATGAAGTAGAGCTGGCGTTTCATGTGGTTCTGGATGTCGAAGCCGAAGTCGCCGGAGAAGAACATGTCGAGGGTGAAGGCACGATACTTGAAGCCGAGGTTGATACCCATGGTGAGATCGGGGTTGGGGTCGCCGATGATGCAGCGGTCGTCGTCGTTGATCACGCCGTTGCCGTCGAGGTCGCGGAAGATGAGGCGGCCGGGAGCAGCGCCCTGCTGGGTTGCGTGGTTGGCCACTTCGATGTCGGAAGCGAAGATGCCGTCGCAGACGTAGCCGTAGTATACGCCCATGGGCTGCCCGGGGATGAGGCGCTGGTCGCCGCCGATGAACTTCTGGCGGGAGTTGAGGGTGATGAGCTTGTTCTTATACTGGGAGAGGTTTACGGAAGCATTCCAGGAGAAGTCGCCGTAGACGGGGCTGATGTATGCGAGGGAGAGTTCCCAACCGGTGTTCTTCATGTCGCCGGTATTGAGCCAGATTGTAGCTTCTTCGCCTGCCACGTCGAGGGCGGGGGGATTTGTGAGCATGTCTTTTGTCTTCTTGATGAAGTAGTCGGCCGTGAGGTTGAGGGCTCCGCCGAAGAACTGCATGTCGAGACCGATATTGTTCTGGTACGTTGTTTCCCACTTAAGGTCGGGGTTGCCGGTAGAGGCGAGGGTGATACCGGATGTAGTGGAGGAGTTGGTGCCGTTGAGGTCGTAAGCGCCGTTGCCGGTGTTGAAGCGATAGGTGGAGTATGCGGGATAGAGCGGAGGAATATTTGCATTACCGTTCTGGCCCCATGAGTAGCGGACCTTCAGGTCGGTGAGGACATTGTTCTTGGGGAAGAAAGCTTCCTGAGTGGGACGCCAAGCGAGCGAGAATGCGGGGAACACGCCTGCGCGGTGGCCTTTTGCGAAACGCGAGTTTTCGTCGCGGCGGATCGTGAAGGAAGCGAGGTAGCGGTCGGCGTAGTTATAGTCGGCTTTTCCGAAGAGGGAGAATACGCTCCACTGGGTCTTGCCGCCGCCGTTGTTGCGGGTTCCTGTTCCGGAACCGATCTGCATGTAGTCTTCGTCTTCGAAGGCATAGCCCTCGCGGGAGGCGGAGAGGTCGCGGAAGGTGTAGCCGATGGCCTCGGTGCCGAGGAGGACGGTGAGATGATGCTTGTCGGCGAAGGTTCGGTTGTAGTTTGCGGTGTTGGTCCAGGTCCACTGGTCGCCGTTGCCGAAGACGCTGGAGAATGAATTGACGTCGCCGGGGTTGGTTGCGCGGCCGAGGGTGTTGTTGAAATACTGGCTGTGCTCTATACCGATATTGGTCTTGATAGCGAGGCCTTCGATGGGAGTAACCTGGAGATAAGCGTTGCCGAGGATTCTCCAGCTCTGGGAAGAGTTGTCGGCGGCGTTGTCGATCATCTGCACGGGGTTCTGGAGGTCGGAGCTAACGAGGCTGAGTGGGCGCATCCATTCGCCGTTGACGCCCTTGACGGGAAGGGCCGTGAGCTGGCTCATGGCGAGGAAGGGAATACCACGGTCGCCAGCAACGTCCATACCGCGGTTGCTCCAGCGGGCAACCTGCAGGTTTTCGCCAACGGAGATGTACTTATTGAAGTTGTAGTGGGAGTTGATACGTGCTGAATAGCGTTCGTAGTAGGTCTTCTGAATATTGCCGTTCTGATTGATGTAGTTGAGGGAGAACATTACGGAACCCTTTTCGGAGCTATTGGAGATAGATGCCGTGAGGTTGTTGGTCCATGCGGTGTGGTAGACAAGGTCCTGCCAGTCGGTTTCGGTTGTGGGGAAGTTGGGGTCGCCTGCCACAAACTTCTGGAGCACGGGGGTCTCGCCGGAGCCATAGAGGACGTGGGAGGGAGCGATGTGGGAGTTGCGGGAAGCAGTCCAGTATGCCTGGCCCCATTCCTCGGCGTTGAGCATGTTGTAGCGCTTGGCGATGGTCTGGGCGGAAGCGGCGTAGTTGATGTTGATTGTCATGCGGTCGCCCTTGCCCTGCTTTGTGGTGATGATAACGACACCGTTAGCGGCACGCGAGCCGTAGATCGAAGCGGAGGCTGCGTCCTTGAGGACCTGCATGGATTCGATATCGGCGGGGTTGATCATGTTGATGTTGTCGGTGGGGACGCCGTCGATGATGTAGAGGGGATCGTTGCTGGAATTAGCCGTAGACATACCGCGCACACGAATGGAGCCTGTGCCACCGGGAGCGGCATCAGGAATAACGAGGACGCCGGGGAGCTTGCCGGAAAGAGAATTCATGATGTTGCCGGAGTTTTCGCTGAGGGGATCCTTGAGGTCCATAACGGAAACTGCGCCGGTGAGGTCGGCTTTGCGTACGGTCTGATAACCGATAACGACCACGTCGTCGAGGAGTTCGGAATCTTCTTCGAGATAAACCACCATGTGTCCGTCGCGGGCGGGGAGGATATTCTCGCGATATCCGATGTAGGAGAAGCGGAGTGTAGCGCCTTCGGGAACGTTGATTTCAAAATTGCCGTCGATGTCAGTAACGGCTGCAGCCTTTGGATTGTCGCACACGACCGAAGCGCCGATCAGCGGCTCATCATCGGCCTTAGCCATCACTGTGCCATGAACAGAGATGTTCTGTGCATGCAGGACTACAGCCATCAGAAGCATAAGTACTGCACTGAGGATTGGTCTTTTCATGAGAATGGATTTTGGGGTTAGTTGTTAAGATTTTTGATGGCGCAAATTTATATAGCCCTTTTGTATCAAAAGATAACAAATGTTGCAGGAGAGATAAGAAACCGTGCGAAACACCGTTTGTAATATCTCCTGCAACAAATTTGCAATCCGCGACATCAAAAAATCTATCGTCCCAGGCGCTCGCGGGTTTCCGTGGGAGTTTCTCCGAAAGCTTCGCGATAACATTTGGTGAAGTATGCTGGTGTGGAGAATCCTACGGCGTAACCGATTTCGCTGACTGAGCGGTCGGTGGTGAGAAGCATATTCCGAGCCTCCTTGAGGCGGAGGTGACGGATGAGTTCGACGGGTGAATAGTTTGTGAGCGCTTTGATTTTGCGATAGAATTGCGAGCGTTCGAGGCCCATCCGGGAAGCGAGCATGTCGACGCTGAGCTCGGAGCTTGCCATCTCGGCATAGAAGATATCAAGGAAGCGTTTGTAGAATTCGTCTTCGATTCCATCGCCGGCAGCCTCGACTGCTTTCTTAGGATCCGCGGCGGATGAAGCGGGCGATTCGGCATTCCGTCCTCTCCACAATTCGCGTATCCGCTTGCGGTTTTCCAGCATGGCCGCACATCGGGCTTTAAGAAGCTCGGAGCTGAAAGGCTTGGAGACGTACCCGTCGGCTCCGCTTTCGTATGCCTGGACGCGCTGCTCGTCGAGGGAGCAAGCCGTGAGCATGACGACGGGGATGTGGCTTGTGGACACTTCGGCCTTGATGCGACGACAGCATTCGAAACCGTCGAGCACGGGCATCATCACATCGCAGACTATCAGGTCGGGGACGTATTTCACGGCCATGCCGACACCTTCGATGCCATTTGTGGCGGTGATAACATTGTATTCATCGCCCATCATCTCGGAGATAAGGCTCCGGATGTCGGCATTATCGTCAATAACAAGCAGTAGTGGCTTTTCGGGATTGAAGACGCCTTCGCCGGCGATTGTTCCAAGCTCGGATTCAATGTCGGCGGAAGAGATGTGAGCCTCGGGCACGAGCGTGGCCGGTTCGGCACCGGAGTGGCGCACCGGAATCTCGACCGAGAAGACGGAGCCGCGCCCCGGGCTGCTCTCAACCTTAATCTCGCCGCCGTGGAGCTCGACAAATGCTTTGGCGAGGGAAAGCCCGATGCCGGAGCCTTTCGGATGCAGGCGGTCGACCTGATAGAAGCGGTCGAAGATATTGGGGATGTCGCGTTCGCTGATTCCTTCACCGGTGTCGATGACGGAGAAACGGAGGATATTGCCGCTGACTAGACCGTAGCGCACAGTGATGGAGCCGTTGCGCGGGGTGTATTTAATGGCATTTGAGAGGAGATTGAAAAAAACTCTCTCGATTTTCTCGGCATCGAGGGCAAGGACGACTTTTTCCTCGGGGCCTTGGAGCGTGAGGGAAATATCTTTTGCTCTGGCCGTGGCCACAAAACTATCCACCCAATCCTCGATTGCATTCGAGAAATCGATTTCGGCGATATTGAGCTCGAGCTTGCCGTTCTCGTATTTGCGGAAATCGAGAATCTGATTTATGAGGCGACGGAGAATCTTCACGTTCTTATCGGCGATGCGCATGAGCTTTTCCTGCGCGGGCGTGAGGTTGGATGCGGCACACAAGCGGCTGACAGGCTCGGCTATGAGCGTGAGGGGGGTGCGGAGGTCGTGGGATACGTTTGTGAAAAAGATTAGTTTCGACTGGGTGGCCTCTTCGAGCTGGCGATTGAGGGAAGCCTGCTTGTCGCGTTCTTCCTGCAGGAGAACATTTTGGGCAAGGAGCTCCTTGCGGTGTCGGTCTCGCTGCCAGAAAGCCTTGAGCAAAAGGAAGGTAACGGCAATGAGGAGAAGTATTATGACTATACTTGAATAGAATAGGGTTGTCTGAGTGGAGTATCGCGCCCAGAAGACGTCTATCTTGCTTTTGAGCCGGGCCATTTTCTCGGTTTCGCGAGCAAGGGCCTCGTTCTGACGGAGGAGGATGTCGGCATTCGAGCGGTCGACGGTGGAACTCAAGGGGAAAATGGTCTCGCGTTCGAAGGGCTCGCCCTCGAGGATGGCGAGGGCAGTGCGGGCAATTATATCGCCTTCAGTGGGATAGAGGAAGGTGGCGTCGAGCACGCCGTCGGCCACCGCTTTAATGCCGATTCCCGGGGCAGCATCGATACCGATGACCCGGATGCTGTCGCGCCCCAAACGGTGGGCCACGCCTGAGGCACCTATGGCCATGCGGTCGTTGTGGGCATAGATCAGGTCGACCTCCGGATAGAGACGGAGGAGGGAATCGGCCACGATGGCTGCCTCGTCCTCGTTCCAATTTCCTGTGGCAGATGCCAAAAGGGTGCCTCCGGACTTGGCAAAGGCGCCGGCAAACCCCTCATGTCGCCCCTCGGCGGGGGTGGAGCCGAGGCGTCCGTAAATTTCGATTGCTTTAGCACCGCGAGGAAAAATGTGGGAGGCGAAGTCGGCGGCCGAGCGCCCGAGACCTTCGTCGTCGGCTCCGAAGCGGGCGGTGTAGCTGTCGGAAAGGATATTTCTGTCGAAAATAATCACGGGAATTCCCGAAGCATACACCTCGTCGATGACAGGTGTGAGAGCCGCGGCCTCGTTGGGGGAAACGATGATGATATCGAAACCACGGGCAACGAAATCGCGGATATCGGCAATCTGCTTTTCGTTGCTGTCATCGGCGGAACGGATTTCGACTTCGACGTTGTCGTGCAAGATGGTCTCGCGTAAAATTTCCGCATTCATTTTGGCACGCCAGTCGTCCTGACTGGGC
>CAMWQB010000037.1 GCA_947176295.1 uncultured Porphyromonadaceae bacterium | reverse complement strand
CTATGCGCTCGCGGAGTTCGCGGCGCAACTCAGTAAACCGGGTCGGCATAGAGGTCATATGCTTCCGCTCCGGTTATTCTCACATCGACAATATCGCCGGGAGATAGTTTTCGAGTCTTGGCCACGAGAACTCCGGGGTCTACTTCCGGGGAGTCGAATTCCGTACGTCCAAGGTAGAATTCATCGGTTTCCGAATCTATTATAGCCCGCATCACCTTGCCGACTTTCCCCTCGTTCAATTCAAGGGAGATTTCCTGCTGAATGGCCATAAGCCTGTCGAGCCGGTCCTGCTTGACCTCCTGAGGGATTTCGTCCTTGAAGTTCCGGGCGGCGAAAGTGTCGTCTTCCTCGCAGTATGCAAAGGCGCCCATGCGCTCGAAGCGCTGCTCCCGCACGAAATCGCAGAGCTCATCGAACTCACGGTCTCCCTCGCCGGGAAATCCGGTCATGAGGGTCGTGCGGATATGTATTCCGGGCACCTCGCGGCGGATGCGTGCAAGGAGTTCGCGGGTTTCCTGCGAACTGATGTGGCGACGCATATTGGAGAGGACGGGATCGCTGATGTGCTGCAGCGCTATATCGAGGTAGCGGCATACCTTGGGATTCGCCGCCATCACAGGCAGAATATCGTAGGGAAAATCTGCGGGATAAGCATAGTGGAGCCTTATCATTTCCACTCCGGGGACTGCGGCGATGTCCTCAATGAGCCGAGCCAGCATGGAGCGACGCTCGGGATTGAGGTCGCGGCCGTAATCGCTGAGGTCCTGCGCTATGATATTGAAATCCTTTGTGCCTGCCGCAGCCATGGCTCGTACTTCCTCGAGAATATCCTCCGGCTTGCGAGAATGGTAGCGCCCGGTGATGATAGGTATAGCGCAATAGGCGCAGAAACGGTTGCAACCTTCGGCAATCTTTATGTATGCACTGTGAGGGGCCTTGGAGAGAACGCGCTCCCAGGGCTTGGAGCCGCATGTGAGAGTGGCCGGGGAGACCGCCCCGACAATATCGGGCCAATCGAACTTCCCGAACCAGCCGTCGACTTCCGGAATCTCGACAGGCAGCTCCTTGCGATAGCGCTCGGAAAGGCAACCCATCACGAAAACGCTGTGTATGCCGCCGGCTTCTTTCGCTCGCACGGCCTGCAGAATCATGTCGATGGATTCTTCCTTCGCATCGCCGATAAAGCCGCAGGTGTTTATCACCACATCGCCGCCGGTGAAAGCATCGGCATCGAAGACAACATCGACGCCCGCGGAGCGAAACATGTGGGCGAGGCGCTCGGAATCCACAAGATTTTTAGCGCAGCCCATGGTGATTATATTCACGCATGGGCGGCCGCTCTTTTTCGCGCAGGCCATCACTTATCGAGCTTGGGAGCGAAAAGCGACTTTACAAACTCCCGCTTGTTGAACATCTGCAAATCGTTGATGCCTTCGCCGAGGCCAATGTATTTCACGGGGATGTTGAACTGGTCGCTGATGCCTATTACAACACCTCCGCGTGCCGTGCCGTCGAGCTTGGTAACGGCGAGATCGGTAACTCGCGTTGCGGCCGAGAACTGGCGTGCCTGCTCGAATGCATTCTGGCCCGTGGAGCCGTCGAGCACGAGAAGGACTTCGTCCGGCGTCTTGCCGAGCACTTTTTCGGAAGAGCGCTGGATTTTGGTGAGCTCATTCATCAGGCCCACCTTGTTGTGCAGGCGTCCGGCAGTGTCGATAATCACCACATCGGCGCCCTGAGCCACCGCGGAAGTGAGAGTGTCGAAAGCCACGGCGGCGGCATCCGAGCCAAGCTGCTGCTTGACGATGGGCACATCGGCGCGACGGGCCCACTCCTCGAGCTGCTCGATGGCAGCGGCACGGAAAGTGTCGGCCGCTCCAAGGACTACCTTATATCCGGCCTGACGATACTGGTATGCAAGCTTGCCAATCGTAGTTGTCTTGCCGACGCCATTCACGCCTACGACCATAATGACGTAAGGGCGCTTGGTGCCTTCGGGCAGGACGAAGTCGTATCCGTCGCCGCCGCGGGAGTCGGCCAGCATGTCGGTGATTTCCTGACAGAGGAGTTCGTTGAGCTCCTCCACATTCATATATTTCTCCGCAGCTGCGCGGGCCTTGATGCGGTCGATAATCTTAAGAGTAGTCTCGACACCCACGTCGCTTGAAATGAAGATTTCCTCCAGTTCGTCGAGAAAATCGTCGTCGATAGTGCGCCGTCCGGCAAAAGCGCGTTTGAGCTTGCTGAATACACCTTCCTTCGTCTTTTCAAGACCGCGGTCGAGCGTTTCTTTCTTCTCTTTTTTGAAAAAATCAAAGATTCCCATGTCGAGTGTAGTGTTTTTAATAGACTACAAAATTACAAAAAATCCTCGACACGGCAAAATCCCGCATCCCAAGGGGCGATTTCGCTGTTTTTTTCACTAACTTTGCATAATGATTTATCCAAACTCTTTCGAACACAAGACCGGATTCGACGCCGTGCGCGAGATGGTGGAAAAGGAGTGCACCTCGCCCCTCGGCCGCTCGTGCGCCGAAACGGAGCTCACCTTCTCGAGCGATGCCGCGCATGTGGAGAATCGTCTGCGCGCCACAGCAGAGATGGCCGGCATTCTCGCGGCAGAAGGCGGGGCGGGCTTTCCGCTCGGCCCTGTCCACGACCTGCGCGACGAGCTGAGCCGCCTGCGCCTGCCCGGCACGTGGATGCCCGAAGCCGAACTGATGCAACTGCGTTCGACACTCGGAGTGATAGGCGACATCGCCGGATTCTTTGCCGACGCGCGCGAAGACGACGGGACCACGCCCTACCCCACGCTCGACGGCATTGCTTCGGAACTGAGGACATTTCCAGATATTATCCGCGAAATCGACCGAATACTCGACCGCTTCGGCGAGGTAAAGGACTCGGCTTCGGCCGAGCTCGCGCAGATCCGCCGCTCGATATCATCGACCTCGGCCTCGGTTGCTTCGGCCATGCGGCGCGTAATTTCGCAGGCCGTAAGCGAAGGCTATCTCGAGCCCGACACGACACCTTCCGTGCGCGACGGGCGTCTCGTCATTCCTGTGGCACCCAAGCACAAGCGGAAGATTCCGGGAATCACACACGACGAATCGGCTTCGGGAAAAACTTTCTACATCGAACCTGCTGCCGTGGTGGAGGCAAACAACCGCCTGCGCGAACTGCGCATCGAGGAACGACACGAGGTGACCCGCATCCTCACGGCTCTTGCCGACCTTATACGCCCGCATGCCGAGGAAATAAAGGACGAAGGTCTGGGGCGGCTTGCCATATTCGACTTTATACATGCCAAGGCCCGCTTCGCCAACAAGACGGGAGGGACCCTGCCCCACATCTCAGCTCGGCCCGAGCTCGAGTGGTATCACGCCTGCCACCCCGTGCTGGAGCTCTCGCTCAGCAGGCAGGGAAAGGAGATTGTGCCCCTCGACATCACGCTCTCGGCTCCCGACCGCCGGATACTCGTCATCTCCGGTCCGAATGCGGGAGGCAAGTCCGTTACGCTCAAGACTGTAGCCATCGTGCAGTATATGATGCAATGCGGGCTGCTCCCTACCCTCCACGACAACTCCCACATGGGGGTGATGGAAAGCATCTTCATAGATATCGGCGACGACCAAAGCATCGAGGACGACCTCTCAACATATTCCTCGCATCTGCGGAACATGAAATTTTTCCTGAACCGCGGCAACGAGCGCACCCTCGCACTCATTGATGAATTCGGAGGCGGCACGGAGCCTCAGATTGGCGGCGCCATAGCCCAGGCCCTTCTCAAGGCCTTCAACGAGCGGAAAATGTGGGGCGTGATAACCACCCACTTTCACAACCTCAAACAATACGCCGAAGAAACACCGGGGCTCGTGAACGGCTCGATGCTCTACGACCGCCACCACATGCTGCCGACCTTCCGCCTGGCCGTGGGACAGCCCGGCAGTTCATTCGCCCTGGAGATTGCCCGTAAAACGGGCCTCCCGGAAGAGCTGCTTCAGGAGGCACGCGAACTTGTAGGCAGCGACTATGTGAATCTCGACAAGTATCTTCTCGACATTGCACGCGACCGCCGGTATTGGGAAAACAAACGCCAGGATATTCACCGAAAAGAAAAACATCTCGACGAACTAATCGGGCGATATGCCGACGAGGCCGAGACCCTGAGGATGAAACGACGCGAAATAATCGGCGAAGCCCGCGACGAGGCGCGCAAAATTCTCGAAGGCTCAAACGCAGCTATCGAAAACACTATTCGCGAAATCCGCGAGGCCCAGGCCGAGAAAGCGCGGACGGCGGAGCTGCGCAAACGTCTCGACAAAGAGAAACGCCAACTCGCCGAGGGCGAAGGAGAAGACGGCTCGCACCCGCTCATCGAGAAAGCCCGCCGCAAAACAGGAAAAAAGGGAGCGCGCGACATCAAAACCCAGGCTGCGCCTAAGGCTCCGGACGAACCGCTGAAGCCGGGCGACAACGTGGTGATGGAAGGGTCCACGGCCGTGGGCACAATCAGCGACATTTCCGGAAAGACGGCCACAGTGGTGTTCGGGCAACTGAAGACCACCGTCAAACTCGACCGCCTTCGCCGCACAATCCGCAAAGCCCCTTCGCCGGCGCGACGCCCCGGCGAAGGGGCCAACACCTCCTATCTCTCGTCGGCCACGGCCGAAATGAGCCGCAAACGTCAGCTCAACTTCAAGCAAGAAATCGACGTGCGCGGAATGAGAGTTGACGAAGCCGTGCAGGCGGTGATGTACTATATCGACGACGCAGTCCAGTTCAATGCCGGCCGCGTGCGGATTCTTCATGGCACAGGCACGGGTGCGCTCCGCCAATATATACGTAACTATCTACAAAGCGTCGGCGCCGTGCGCTCCTTTCATGACGAGGACGTGCGCCTCGGAGGAGCCGGAATAACTATCGTGGAATTTGAATGATGGAAGAAAACACCACCCAGGCCGGAGGGCATGTGCTCCGCAAGCTCTTCGGCACCTTTTTCAAAATCGGAGCCTTCACTTTCGGAGGCGGATGGGCGATGATAAGCATCATCGAACGTGAAATCGTGGACAAGCACCGCTGGCTCGACCGCGCGGATTTTCTCGATCTTCTCGCTGTTGCGCAGGCAATGCCCGGCATTCTTGCCGTGAATATCTCCGTAGTCGTGGGCGACAAGTTGCGGGGCCTGCGAGGTTCGGTAGCCGCGGCTCTCGGCACCATCTTGCCCTCCTTTCTCATCATCCTGGCCATAGCAATGTTTCTCACCCCCGAGACCATCACATCCAATCCCGTGCTTACAGCCATCTTCAAAGGCATTCGCCCGGCCGTCGTAGCCCTGATTGTTGCGCCCGTGATAAGCTCGGCCAAGGCTTCCAACATCGGATGGAAAACGTGCTGGATTCCGGCCGTCGTGGCCCTGCTAATATGGAGCAAACTGCCCGTGGTGTCGAATCCTATACTGTTCATCGTGCTCGGAGCTATCGCCGGCTGGTATCTCACCTCCCGCGGCATCGTCGAACTTGAAACAAAGAAAAGCGGCAAGGAGGACGCGGCCAAATGATATTCCTGCGTCTCATATGGAGCTATCTCAAAATCGGGCTCTTCGGCTTCGGCGGCGGCTACGCCATGCTTGCACTTATCGAGAACGAAATCGTTACACCCGGTTGGATCA
The DNA here is from genome assembly GCA_947176295.1 of uncultured Porphyromonadaceae bacterium. GTDB lineage: Bacteria > Bacteroidota > Bacteroidia > Bacteroidales > Muribaculaceae > CAG-873. Next base: position 13,637 of record CAMWQB010000037.1, on the reverse strand, counting down.
CCGAGCGGATGTTTACCGACATCGTGGCCATCTCGCAGATGACGCCCGGACCAATCGGCATCAACTCAGCCACATATATCGGATACATAGCCGTAACCAACGACCCGTCAGGCGCCTTTGCCTCGCCTTTCTGGGGCATTCTTGGCTCGATTGCCTGCACCTTGGCCGTCGTGCTGCCGCCCTTTCTCCTCGTGCTCTACGCGGGCCATTACATAGCCCGCCACCACGAGAGCGCCATCATCAAAGGCATCTTCGCCGGCCTGCGCCCCGTAGTCGTGGGGCTCATCGCCTCCGCGGCCTTGCTGCTCATGAACAAAGCCAACTTCGGCGAGACGAGCCCCGATGTGGTGAAAAGCATCCTTATAGCCCTCGCATCGCTTGCCACGGTAATGTTCACGAAAATCCATCCTATATGGGTAATCGTGGCCGCAGGTATCATCGGGCTGCTCATATTCTGAACAGTGCTTAACTTTTAACCCAAATCCCTATACTCACTTAGAAACAATGGTAATCCAACGCATTCAGACCCTCTTCCTCCTCCTTGCTGTAGGCTTCATGGCACTCTTCTGCCTCACGCCTTTCGCCACCCTCGACGTGGCGGAAGCTTCCGATTCGATGACCCCCGTCTTTGTGAAAGACGCACCTGTATACATGATTCTGAACATCGTCATCGCCGTGCTGCTCTTCCTGGGTATTTTCATGTTCAAGAACCTCAAGCTGCAGATGAAGATAACCCTCGCATCGATGGTGCTCATCTGCGCATCGATTGTGTCCTTCGGCTTCGTGCTTTACGTGGGCATGCCCGACGCACACATCATCTGGACCGGAGGTGCCGTCCTACTCGTATGCGCCCTCATCTCGACCCTTCTCGCATACCGCGGCATGAAGAAGGACCACCGTCTGCTCACGAGCTACGACCGCCTGCGCTGACCGTCGGGGCGGGTCCGTCTCGCTGAAGCGGCCCATCAGTTCCGGTTGCGCTCCAACACCGCCGATGCAAGAGTGTCGGCGGCATGTATCACAGCCTGCAGCGGTGTCTGTTTCGACGCCTGTCTGTAATATTTCTCGTCTTCCTTTCCGAGATTCCATGGCCCCATGTGCCAGCGGATAGCATAGATTTCGTCGTCTTCGAGGTCGATTCCCGAGCGCAGCAGTTGAATTACAGACTTTTCGCCGTGGCCGCATGGAAACATCTCGTCGTGCACCTCATACATCTCCTGCTCCTCATAGAGCCCCACCTCGTTGCGACGCTTTCGTTTGGCCAGACGATAGCGGTCGGCCTTGCATACGTCATGCAGCAGAGCTGATATGGCAATTTTTTCAGGCGTAAGATATTTTGCAAGGTCGGGTCTCGACTTCAGCGTGGCTTCGCGGATTTCCATGGCCATGTCGTAGACACCTAAGGAGTGCTCCACAAGGCCTCCGGCATAGGCTCCGTGGCCTTGGCTCGAAGCAGGAGCCTCGAAGAAGCCCATATCCGTAAGGTCTTCGATTACATATTCTATATTTTCGCGCTCCGTCTCCCGGAGGATGGAGCAAAATCGCTCGCGCATTTCACCGTCGCTTGCCATACTCGATTGTTTCGTTTACAAAATTGGACTTAGGAGCCGCACAATCGACTCCGTGATTTTATTGAGCTTCGGACGCCGACGCCACTGCGAGGCCGTGATGCGCTTGCAGAAAGCGAGGTCCTCCATAAATATCTTGGCAATGCGGCCATTAAACTCCTTGCTGTAGAAGAAAAGATTGGATTCGAAATTATAGTCGAAGCTCCGGAAATCGAAGTTGGTCGACCCAATCGTACAGATCTCATCGTCGATCACTATTGTCTTGGCGTGCAGCATTCCGGCGGTGTAGCGATAGACACGCACTCCGGCACGCAGGCATTCCTCGAGATATGAGGCTGTGGCATGAGTGAGCATCTTGGAATCCGAACGTTCAGGCACCATCAGACGCACGTCCACATGGGCCAGTGCCGCCGTCTGCAATGCACGCATCAAGCCTTCTGTGGGCAGGAAGTAGGGCGTCTGGATATAGACGCGCCTGCGGGCCGATGCGATCGCCCTATGGAAAGTCATGGCAATGTTGCTCCACTGCGATGTCGGGCCGGATGTGAGGAACTGCGCCCCGACGCCTTTCACCGCCCCGAGGCCGGGCTCGAACATGCTCCGACCGTCCGGGGCGGCGTTTTCGACGATGAGCTCGCCTGAGGTGAAGTTCCAGTCAACGGCAAAGGAATATGCCAGTGATGCAACAACCGGCCCTATGACGCGGACATGTGTATCGCGCCACACCGGAAATTTGCCGCCGGAAACATATCGCTCGGCCACATTCATGCCACCGACGTATCCTACGGTGCCGTCGATTACGCACACCTTGCGGTGGTTGCGCCAGTTGATACGCGAACCCAACTGGGGAATTGAAACACGGAAGAAGGGATGAGTCTCTATGCCGGCCTCACGGAGGCGACGGAAAAATCCGTTGCTCACGTTGAAGGACCCGACATGGTCGTAAAGAAGACGCACCTGAACACCCTCGCGGGCCTTGGCCATCAGCAGCTCGGCAAACTCGGTGCCGAGGCTGTCGTCCTCGAAAATATAATACTGGATATTGATATAGCTGCGGGCCCGCCGGATATCCTCGCGCAAGGCGTCGAACTTCGAGCGCCCGTCAGTGAAGACCTCGACCGAATTCCCGGCATAGTATTGCGCTCCGTCGAGCGACGAGGCCGTGGAAATCACCTGCAGCGATGTGAGGCTCAGGTCCTCGCGCCGGGGATCATATCCGCTGCGCTTCTCGTGGCGGCGAAGACGGCGGCGGTTGCGCCGCGAAATCATCCTCTTGTTTTTGATGTTGCGCCCGAAAAACACATAAAGCACTATCCCCACAAACGGGAGCAGAAGGAGCACCATTGTCCATGCCAACGTCTTTACCGGATTGCGGTTTTCGCTGAGAATCACAGCAATGAGCCCAAGCACCGTAGCGACATAGAGCAGACCTACGACTGTGGAAATCCAGCCGTAGCCCTGCAGGAAGTCAGGTACGATAGGATACAATGCTTTGTCGGAATTATACTATGTGGAAGATGCAGGCAGCCCCGGGAGGGGGGCTGCGCCGTCAATCCTCCATGAGGTCGCTGAAGGAGTCGGCGTCGAACTCGTCTTCGTTGTAGGCGTCGGCTCCGTAGAAGTCGGCGTCAAGGTCGTCGTCGCCTACGGGTGTTACGGCTCCTTTTGCGGCCTTGGCATCGACGATAGCATCGAATTCATCGATGTCCATGGTCTGTGCCGGAGCCTTGCCAACGGAAAGGGAACAAACGGCATCCTTGAGCGAGCGATCCGGAATCATTTCCGTCATAACGACGAAGAACGCGCGGTCGGTCATGTAATCGAACACATAGAGGAGCTTCTGCCCTTCTTCTTCGATAAGGTCGCCGAGAATGGCATCGTCCATGAGCTCGAAATCTTGGTCGGCATCGAAATCCATGTCGTCGGAAGTAATCTCGAGCTTCTTCTCCCAGTCCTCGTCGCAGAGGAAAAAAGAGCTGAACACGTTCTTGTCATAACCCGTGCAGTCGCAGATTGCGTTCCGAAGGTCCATGAACGTTGCCGTCGAATCGATATTGATCTCTCGCTTGAAGTTGTCCACTTCATCGGAGACAATGCGGAAATTGAATATCATATTGGTTGTTCCGTGATAGATGGTAGAGTCTGTATATGTGTGGCCCGTACTATGTTTTTTAGCGGACCCTGATTTTCGATGCGAATATACAAAGATAGATTGTAACTGCAAAACAAAAATGCATCCTAAAAAGAATTAAAATGCATTTTTTTCTCCGCGGATGGCATTCCACACCGTGCGGCACATAATCTTGAGGTCGAGAAGGAAGCTCCAGTGCTCGATATACCACACATCGAATTCCACGCGCTTCTCCATCTTCCACAATTCGTCGGTAATTCCGCGGTAGCCGTTGACCTGAGCCCAGCCGGTGATGCCGGGCTTCACGGCGTGGCGGAGCATGTAGCGGTCGACAAGGCGGGTATACTCCTCGGTGTGCTTGAGCATGTGCGGTCGTGGGCCCACGACACTCATTTCCCCCCGGAAGACGTTGATAAACTGCGGTAGCTCGTCGAGAGACGTCTTCCGGAGGAAGGCGCCGAGGCGTGTCTTGCGAGGGTCGTCGGCCGTGGCTTGCGCGCGGTCGCTGTCCTTATTCACTTTCATCGTGCGGAACTTCAGGCAGTCGAAGTCCTTGCCCTTATACCCCGTGCGCTTCTGCTTGAAGTACACCGGCCCAGGGGAGGTCATCTTTATTGCAATGGCAACCGGCACGTATATAAGGGGATAGAAAAAAAGGAAGATACTTGAGACCACTAGGTCGAAACCACGTTTGAGGAGGCGGTTAGGTTTCGAGCGCAGAGGATTGCGCATAGCCGAAAGCACGGGCATGGAGCCTATGCTGTTGAGCTGGAATCGACGCGAGAAGTAACGCGAAACCTGAGGCACATAGTAGAAATCGGCAACCTTGTTGTCGGCCACGGATGCAACGTAGCTCATGGACTCATGATGCCCGGAGAGGGTGTAAAATATCTGGTCGACTTTCTGCTTCTCCACATAGTCGCCAAGACCGTCGATGCTACCGAGATATTTGCCGTCGAAGGCCGGAGCATGATCGCCGAAAAAGCCGAGGACACGGTAGCCGAATCCTTCGTCAGTGAGCATGGCTTCATAAAGTCGACGCGCAGTTTCGTCCGTACCTATAATTATGACTATAGCAGTATTGCGTCCCTTTCGACGTATCGACTTCACGTACAGACGCGTGCCTATCCTCGAGAGCAGCAACAGGAAAAAGAATATCAGGTAAAATATTCCTATCGCACGATATTCCATGCGCTCAGTCAGGCCCATGAACATCATCAGAGGCAAGAAGACGAGAGCGTGGAATCCGACGGTATAAAATATGCCCCTGACCACACCCTCCATCTGGATGGCGCGACGGGCATGAGCGTGTTCTTTCTGAAAATAGAATACGGGCAGGAGTGCCGCATTCGCAAGAAGCCACATCAGTTTCACGCCCGAATCTCCTGCAATCTCCCTAAAGGACGGATATAAGGCCCATGAGAGGAAAACGGCGATATTCACGACTGCAAGGTCGCATATCACGAACATCGTCTGCAGGTAGCGCCCCATTCCGGTGCGCCGTTCGGTGCGAAGATCGGGTTGCATTAATATGAAAGGCTAATCGGCCGCCCCGTGTGGCGGCCGAATGGTGTGGATCAAGGATATTATTCTTTGGCGGAGGCAATACCTTCGTCGATGACGGCAATCTTCTGCTCCAGGTCGGCAATGTCGGCCTTCAGGCGCTCGATTCGGCGCTGCAGGTCGCGGACGAGGCTTTCGCCGCTCTTCGACTTCGACGAGAGGAAGCCGAGATTGTTCTCGTATGTGCGGAGGTCGTTCCTGCGTGCTTCAAGGATGCGCAGGGTGTGTTCGCGTTCGCGGTAGAGCTTATTGTCGTCGCCTTCAAGACGCTGGATGTTCTCGCGGAAATTATTCATCCGGCGGCGCGACTCCTGGAGGTTGAACTTATCGCGCACGGCATCGCAGGCCGAGCGATATGCTTCATACACCTTATCCTTCTCGCGGAAAGGAACATGGCCTATCTCCTGCCAGCGGCTTTGCAGCCCGCGGAGGCGAGCAAAGGCTTCGTCGCGCGTGCCGTCGAACTCGAGGAGTTCCGACAGAAGGCCGATAACTTCGCGCTTGGAGCGCAGATTGGCCGCTTCTTCATTGCGCGTGCCCGAGGTGGCTTCCTTCTTGCGGGCGAAGAAGGTGTCGCAGGCGGTAGTGAAACGCTTCCAAACGGCATCGCTCTGCTTCTTGGGCACAGCGCCGATGGTGCGCCACTCTTTCTGGAGAGCTGTGAGCACCTCCGACGTGGCGCGCCAGTCTTCGCTCTGGCTGAGAGCCTCGGCGCGCTCGGCCAGCTCGGTCTTGCGGGCAAGATTGCGGCTCAGCTCTTCGCGGGAATTGCGATAGAACTCGGCCTTGGCCTGGAAGAACTTATCGCAGGCGCCGCGGAATCTGGCGAAAAGACGGCGATTGGCCTTGGGGGAAGCCAGGCCGGCAGCGCTCCATTCTTTCTGGGTTGCGATGACGGCTGCTGTAGCTTCGTCCCATGCAGAATATGTCTTGAGCGTGGAAATATCCACGGCTTCGACCTTCTCGCAGAGGGCTTCCTTGGCAGCTTCGTGCGCAGCTTCTTCGGCTTTACGAGCCTCGAAATATGCCTGATAGCGCTTATTTATCTGCACGGATGCCTCGCGGAAATCATTCCAGATTTCCTCGCGGAGCTCTTTGGCAACAGGACCTACCTGACGCCACTTGTTGTGGAGCTCCTGGAGCCGGCGGTAAGCGGCAATAACGTCCTCTTCGTCGGCAATGGCCCTGGCTTCTTCGAGAAGTGTCTGCTTAGCTTCGAGATTCTTCTTGAAATCGTAGTCGCGGAGTTCTTTGTTTATCTTGAGATTGTCCGAGAATTTTTCGCGGGCGTCCTGGAATCGCTTCCACACACCGGTCTCCTCCGTCTGGTCCACTTCGCCGATAGCATTGAATTCGTCCTGAAGCTCCTTATAGCGGGGGAAGGTGCGGTTCACGTTATCCGTGTCATCGGCCAGGGAGAGAATCTCGGCGATAATTGCATTCTTGCGCTCGAGGTTGGCGGCCTTTACGGCGAGCTGCTCGGCGCTCCATGCGTTTTTCTTCTCGCGAGCTGCGTTAAGAAGGTCGTTGAAGGTTATCTCTGCGGCATTCGCTTCCACGCCCGGCTCGGTGTGCTCGCCATCGGCGGCTGCGGCTGAATTATGGAGCGAGAAAAATTGCTGCTTGAGCCTGCGCAACTCATCGTTGCTGATGTCGGCAGCATCACGCGAAAGAATTTCCCTCGCGGCATCGAGCAGACTTTCCATTGTGAGCTCCTGACGCACACCGGAAGTCATTTCTGCCTCGGCGGCGGCTTCAGGATTTTCGCCGTCGGCGCCGACTGTTTCAAGCTCGTCGGCTGCTGCAACAGCTTCGTTTTCATTTCGGACGTCGGCGGCCTCTGAAGCGGTCGACATCTCGTTTTCGATGGCCTTGCCGGATTCCGGCATAGGAGTGGTTTCTCGCAATTCCATAATGTAGGAGGTCAGTAATAATAGTATTTCGGAAAGCTATGTGTCCGAAGCCCGTGGCCTCAGACCCTTTCGCGCCTCAAAAGTAATAAAAAACTTTCATTCTGCAAAAAAATGTTGGAATTTGCGTTATGCGTTCATGCAAGCTTCTGGGCAAAGCGCAGTGAATCGTGCTCGATATCGAATCGGATAAGAGGATAGAGCATCGAGGCTACAGGCGACATAGCAGCCTCATCGGTCGGTGCGCCTCCGAGAATAATTTCATTTGCAATGGCCGTGGCAATAGCCATACGCTCTTCCGTGGGGAGTGTGCGGATGGTGCGCAGGACGCGCGCTGTGAGGACAAGTGTTCCGTTCATATTCTTAAGACAAGTTTTAAGGTTGAGAATTTCTACACCACAAAATTAAAGCGCACGCGGGCATGAAAAACGCCCGCGTGCGCTAAACATTCAAAAAAAACAATGGACCGACTCTACTTCAGGAAAGGGGCCGTCGGGGAACTTCCCTTGGCAATCTCTTCGGGAGTGCCCTGCGCCACAATCCGTCCTCCACCGGAGCCTCCTCCGGGACCCATGTCGAATATATAGTCCGAAGCCTTGAGTACGTCGATATTGTGCTCGATCACAAGCACCGTGTTGCCGCGCCGGACAAGCTCGTCAAGAATACCCATCAGAGTATTTACATCCTCGAAATGAAGCCCCGTGGTGGGCTCGTCGAGAATGAACAGGGTACGCCCCGTATCGCGTTTGGCAAGTTCTGTGGCGAGCTTCACTCTCTGGTTCTCGCCGCCGGAAAGCGTAACCGACGGCTGGCCGAGCTTGATATAACCCAGACCTATGTCCTGCAAAACCTTAATTTTCTTGAGGATATGCGGTACCCCATCGAAAAACTCAACGGCCTGATTTATGGTCATGTCTAGGACATCGGCTATACTCTTGCCTTTATAGCGCACCTCAAGCGTCTCGCGATTATAGCGCTTGCCGCCGCACGCTTCGCATGGCACAAGGATGTCGGGCAAGAAATTCATCTCTATGGTCTTGTAGCCGTTCCCTTTGCACACCTCGCAGCGGCCGCCGGCTACATTGAAGGAGAATCGCCCGGGCTTGTAGCCGCGAATCTTGGCTTCGGGCAAACTCACGAACAGAGCGCGGATATCGGTGAATACGCCGGTATATGTTGCGGGATTGGAGCGAGGCATCCGGCCGAGAGGCGACTGGTCGACAGTAACGACCTTGTCGATATTCTCCAGGCCTTCGATCGCACGATACGGGAGCGGCTCGGCCTCGGAGCGATAGAAATGTCGGCTGAGGAGGGGTTGCAAGGTCCCGTTGACGAGCGAAGACTTACCGCTGCCCGACACACCTGCAACACATGTGAGTGTGCCCAAGGGCAAGCGGAAATCCACATCTTTCAGATTGTGGCCCGTGGCACCGAGCAAACTCAGGAATTTGCCATTGCCTTTTCGCCTCTCCGTGGGCATGAATTTAGGCCGGCTACCGTTGAGGAAGCGGGCAGTAAGCGTGTCAGAGGCGAGCATCTCCGATGGAGTGCCCGCGAAAACAACCTTTCCACCCTTCCGTCCCGCGCCCGGACCGATATCCACGATATAGTCCGCCTCGCGCATTATATCCTCGTCGTGCTCCACTACGATCACACTGTTCGATGCATCCCTCAGCCTTTTCAAGGATGCAATGAGGCGATGGTTATCGCGCTGATGTAGACCGATGGAAGGCTCGTCGAGAATGTAGAGCACATTCACGAGCTCCGACCCAAGTTGCGTGGCCAGGCGTATGCGCTGGCTTTCACCGCCGGAAAGGGTCGAGGAATTGCGGTCGAGTTGAAGATAGTCAAGACCGACATCCACCAGAAAATGCAAACGCGAGCGAATTTCCTTGATTATTTCGGAGGCTATACGGCGGTCGCGTTCGTCAAGACGCTCCGGCACCGACTTGCTCCACTTGTATAGAGCGGCTATATCCATCCGGCAGAGTTCGGCGATGTTCTTGCCATCGACGAAGAAGTGCAGGGCTTCGCGGTTAAGGCGTTGGCCTTCACACTCGGGGCATACTGAACGGGTGAAAAACTTGCCGCTCCATTTTTTAGATGCCGCCCCTGCATCCTCATCGTCCTGCTGCATCTCGATATACTTTACAAGTCCATCGAAGGATGCGAAGAAATCGGCTCCGGAGACGCCATCATCCGTCATGCTTACCGGAGGTGCGGCTGTGCCATGGAGAATCTCGTCCATTGCCTCCTCCGGGAGCTCGCATATGGGAGTTTTCAGCGTGGCGCCATAGCGCTCACAGATTGTCCGTATCTGGCGGAAAATCAGATTATCCTTACATTTTCCAATAGGCTCGATTCCGCCTGCATATATGCTCTTTCGAGGATCGGGGATAAGCTTGGTCCGGTCGACAATATCAACATAGCCAAGGCCCTTGCACCGAGGACAGGCGCCTTGCGGAGAATTAAACGAAAAATTGTGAGGTGCCGGATCGTGATAGGAAATTCCACTCACAGGGTCCATGAGTTCCTGACTGTAGAACGAAACTGCATCGGCATCCACATCATACACGCCCATCTCCTTATTTCCTTGCTCGAGAGCAGTCTCTACGGAATTGAGCAGGCGCACCTCGTCCTTGCCATCGACTTTCAGGCGGTCCACAACCAGCTCTATACTGTGGTTGCGGTACCGGTCGAGCTTCATGCCGGGGGTAATCTCACATATCCTGCCATCGACACGGACATTGAGATACCCCTTCTTCGTAAGCTGTTCGAAGAGATTGCGGTAGTGGCCCTTACGGTTTTTTACCAAAGGTGCGAGTATGTAAACGCGCCGTCCACCGAAACGCTCTGTGATAAGCTTTACGATTTTTTCAGGGGTGTACTTCACCATCTCTTCTCCCGTAACATAACTCCGGGCATGGCCGGCACGTGCATAGAGAAGTCTCAGGAAATCATAAATTTCCGTGGTTGTTCCAATGGTGCTTCGCGGATTGCGGTTGATTGTCTTCTGTTCAATGGCAATCACAGGACAGAGACCGCTGATCTTATCGACCTCCGGGCGCTCCATTCCTCCAAGCATATTGCGGGCATAGGCCGAGAACGTCTCGATATAGCGCCGCTGGCCTTCGGCGAAAATCGTATCGAAAGCCAGCGATGACTTGCCGGAGCCGCTCAGTCCCGTAACTACAGTCAGGGCATTATGCGGAATCTCGACATCTATGTTCTTCAGGTTATGCACCCTTGCGCCAATCACCGATATCTTTCCAAGACCATCGGTATCGGCAGCGACCTGCGGGAGTGTTTCTGACTTTTTTTTCTTATCTGATGTCATTTATTTCTTACAATATAACTTTTTCCGGAGCCCTCAGTCCACCGTCCAGTTCTCGGAATAGGTAGTGGTGCCTGCCGACTTGCGGGAGAGCGACTCTTTCTGAGGAATCTTCACGGTGTATGTCTTTCCCGTCTTGTTGGGAAGGGTATTCGACCGGATCCAAGGATTTGCATCGCGAAGCTGAGCATAGGTTATTCCCTGCTTTTGCGCCCATGCCGCCCAATCTTCTACCGGACCGGAAACGGTTACGGTCTTATACTTACGCGGCTGATACAATTGCTTGTCCGTGATTTTATAACCATATTTGGCAGGGTTTTTCATAAGCTCCTTATAGGCCATGATGCGGAAAGGATAACGGGTAGTCTCCTCCGCGAGCCACAAGTCGAGCGAGGTCGAGGCCTTCTGCTTGGCAAGCTCGTTGGTGATACGCGTGGGCCCTCCGTTGTACGAAGCCATGACCGATGGCCAGTCGCCATATTTGGCATATGAATTCTTAAAATACCGGCATGCAGCTGCTGTGGCCTTTTCGAGATTGTATCGCTCGTCCACATCATCGTTCACCTCGAGGCCGTACTGTTTTGCAGTCGACGGGATAAACTGCCAGAGACCTGCGGCCTTAGCAGGGGAATATGCCCTGTTGTTCAGCGTAGATTCCACAATGGCGAGATAAAGGAAGTCCTCCGGGACGCCGTTAGCTTTAAGCAAGGGAGCAAGCTCGGGGAAGTAGCGGTTGGCTCGCTTTAGCACAAGAAGCGTCGAGCCGTGGCTATAGATGATGCTCGTAAGTTCGCGATCAAAGGCCTCGTAATACTCCGTCCTGTCGAGATCGATGGTCTGTCCGCATATCGATGTTTTAGACGGAATCTCAGGGCTATAGACCGACGCAAAAACCTGGCTGCGCTCAGGTGCTGCGCTTGCCCTCTGCGGGCATGCTGAGAATATCATCAAGCCTGCAAGCAGGGGTATGGCTGAAATAGAGGGAATATCGATTTTCATTGTGTGTGTTCTCGAATAGAAAGAAATTATACCGGCCCCTCCCTACCCCGTGTGGCGATAAAGAGGGCTTTCGGATATAACGCCGGGGAGAGCGACGGGTTTACTGCGCCCCTTGATTTTCCTGCGAGCCGGATGTGCCCGAGCCCTCGCGGAAGTTTATTATATTGATGTCGCCGCTACGTTTGTATTCCACCCCATCGGCTCCACGGGCTTTTATAACATAATAATACGTCCCTGCAGGGACAAACTTTCCGCCGTATTTTCCATCCCACCCTTGAGAAGGGTCGGTGAAAGAACACATCCGCGTGCCCCAGCGATTGAAGATATGGCATTCGAATTCCACAAGGCTCCGATAACTCACCTTCCACTCGTCGTTCACCCCGGGCGAAGCATTAGGGGAAAAGGCATTGGGAATATCAAGACGCGATTCTCCTATAAACACCTCATACACCTCGCTTGCAACTGCACAGGTGCCGCCCTCATTATTCACCATCAGGCGGACGTAAAAGGTGCCTTTCTCATCGAAGGTGTACGTAAACGAATCCTCATTGAACGAATTTTCAGGAATCTCGAAATCAGCGGTCCGCGAAATTTGCCACTCACGGAATACAACTCCAGAACTCACAGCTGCCGAAAAATTCACCTCACAAGGAGCCGACCCGCCAAGACCTTCAGCAGAATCCTCCTTCTGTTCGTTGTCAACGTTGCGTTCCGTCTGTTCAGCCCGCGATTCGCAAGCGACGGCCGATGTGCGGAATTCATCCGAGCTCACCGACAACTCCCGTCCCCATCGACGCAGAAAACGATCGCCCGTCAGCGTAAAGCGGGTATCGCGGAGGGGCGCAGGAGCACCAAAGACGCTTCCGGCTCCATCAAGCTTCACTTCGCTCTTGATGTCGCGGTAAACAAACGCATCCTTGTCAAATTCCTGAGAGTCATATTCGAGCAATAATTCACGGCTCAAAGTCTCGCGGCGCCCTGTTATCGTGTAGAACGGGATGGCCTCGGCAGCTCCGTCGAGCGCAAGTGCCACGCGGTCGCAATCCGCTTGCCCTTCCACCGGAGCCAGAGAACGGAGCTCAAGCTCGTGCGCGGCATAGTCTACAATCCAAAAGCAATGCTGACGACCGGAATCATCGACAATGAGAATACCCGTATCCCCGGAACCAAGGATAAGTTCATCTGAAGCCGGACCAAGGACCTCGGCATAAGCGCCACCCATCGACCCGAAAATCTGCCAGGTCGAAGATGGATAAGGCGAGGCTACGCGCACTCCATCAGTCGACGAAAGCACATAAATAGCCTCCAGCCCCGTAGAAGCAGCCGGAGCGACATCTATCACCGGCAAAACATTACCGGCAAAACCAAGAGACGCGGCAGCCCTCGCCGCCAACGCCAAGAAAAATATAATAGTAGAGAGCAGACGTTTCATATTCCGAATTTCCGCAAAAAACGGATTTACAAAGATACAAAAAAATCCCCCAATTTCCAAGCCAAACACACATTCACTTGAAACAAAAGTTCCTGAGGCATGCAATAATAATTTTTATGAACCTTTTCGAATAAACCAACTGCCATTGCTTGGGCATAACAGCAGCCGCCTTCAGATGATTTAACAGTTTTTTGAGGTTGGATATTTGTAGGAATCAAAAAATATGCTTACCTTTGCAGGCCATTACGAATGAGCGCCTTACCAGCGCGGCACAAAATCATTGAACAATACGTATTAAAGAGACTCAATAACAATGAAAAAAGACATTCATCCCTCCAACTATCGCGAAGTGGTCTTCAAGGATATGTCGAACGACGAAATCTTCATCACCCGTTCTACGGTTGCATCGCGTGAGACCATCGAAGTTGACGGCAAAACATACCCCCTGGTGAAGCTCGAAATCACCTCGTCCTCGCACCCCTTCTTCACCGGTAAGCAGAAGCTCGTCGACACCGCAGGCCGCGTTGATAAGTTTATGAGCCGCTACGGTAATCGCAACAAGAAATAATTGCTCCCCTACCCTCGAATCGGCGAGACGTCGCCCCTAACAGAGGGAGCAACATCGGTCCTATAGCTCAGTTGGTTAGAGCACCTGACTCATAATCAGGGAGTCCTAGGTTCAAGCCCTAGTGGGACCACT
>CAMWQB010000036.1 GCA_947176295.1 uncultured Porphyromonadaceae bacterium | reverse complement strand
GAACTGCTCTTTCAAGAATGAAAATCTTGCGTCCTAACCGATAGACGAATGGGCCATATTTGCGGGCGGCCGGCTCCATGCTCTCCGGAACTGCTTCGCGCCGCGGATACCGGACAGGCAGACGTGCGTGCTGCTCAATCCGTGTTCTCTGGATCCTTTATCAGGCGAGCTTGGCGATGTGCTTTGCCAGCTTGCTCTTCAGGTTCGAAGCCTTGTTCTTCGAGATAGCCTTCTTCGATGCAAGACGGTCGAGCATCGCGGTTACTTCGCGGAAACGTGCCTCTGCTTCTGCCTTATCGGTCATTTTGCGGAGGTTACGAACTGCATTGCGGGCAGTCTTGGCGTAGTAACGGTTGCGAAGGCGGCGGGCTTCGGTCTGACGGATTCTCTTTTCGGATGATTTATGATTTGCCATTGTAAAATTTCGTGAGATATGTCGTAAACTTATCTTTTATTTGTAGCCCATAGCAGAATCGAACTGCTCTTTCAAGAATGAAAATCTTGCGTCCTAACCGATAGACGAATGGGCCTTGCGCATTTTGCGAGTGCAAATATAGACACTTTCTGCGACATACACAAATGTTCGCACTTTAAGCCTGTGATTTTAATATTTTTTTAGAAATAGGACAAGTCCTTTTATAGCCAAACGAGGAGTTTTTGGCAATTTTTTTAGTAATTTTGTCTCCTGACAATCTCACAGCTCTTTATCCGGAGGATTCTGATGTATACCCCTCTCCACTGCATAGCGCTGCGCACCGTGCGCCACTCCGACACCCGCGCCATCCTCACGGCCTGGAGCGCCGAACGAGGGCGTGTGGCCATCGCTCTTCCGGATGGAAAGGGGCGCGAGGCGGCGCGCCGCCGTGCACTCACGATGCCTCTTGCCATGTTTGAGGGGGTGGCGCAGCTGCGTCCGGCTCAAGATATCCTGCAGCTCCGCGACCTGCGGCCATCTCCCGGCTCGCCGGTAGCTGCGGCTCCGGGGCCGGCACGAACCATGCTCCATCTCTTTCTCGCCGAGGTGCTCGACCACCTTCTGCGCGAGAGCGCTCCGGAGCCACTTCTGGCCGACTACCTGTTCAGCTCCCTGCGCATCCTCGGTTCTCTCTCCCACCCTACGGCCCTCGCAAACTACCACATCGTTTTCCTATTCCGCCTCGCCCGCTTCCTTGGCGTGGCCCCGGACATGACCGTGCCCGCGGGCTCGCGACCGGAACAGCTGATTTTCGACCTGCGAGACGCCCGATTCCGGCATTCTCTTCCGAGCCATCCGCTCTTCTACTCCGGCCCGGAGGCAAAAGCCGTCGCAATCCTCGACATCATGAATTTCCAAAACATGCATCGCTTCCACTTCTCGCGCGACGAGCGCTCGCGCATCCTTGATGCTATCCTCGAATATTACCGAATACATCTCCTTCCGCCGGGCGACCTCCGCTCGCCCGATATCCTTCGACAATTATACTGACCTTATGGAATCTCTGAAAACATACTCTATCCACGATTTCCTCAACATGCCCCCGGGGCCCGGAGTAAACACCACGGCTTTCGAGCGCGACTACGTCGTGGTCGAATTAAAACCCGGGAGCCTCGCTAAATACGAGCTCCCTCCCTCCGACCACATTCGCTTCGAAGGCATGCTCCTCACATTCGTGCGCCATGGCTCGATACAGATCGAATTCGAAAACCACGTCTTCACGGCTACGGACAACTCGATTTTCTGCATTCCTCCGAGCATTCCCACAATCATCACCTCCGACGACTGGGCTACGACCGAACTAACTGTCATATACCTCAGCCGCGATTTCCTCCAGAATCTCAACTTCTCCCTCTCGGCGTTTTCCGGACCTGTGGTGCTCGAGCATCGCTCCCCCGTGTGCCCTGTCAACCGCGAGGACGCCGAAACACTACAGTCATATTTCCACCTCCTCATCCTCACAGCCCGCGATAAGTCATATCCCCGCCTCACCCGCCAATGCGCGGCAAGCCTATGCGTGGGCCTCTCATACTACTGCATCCGCATTTTCATACGGCAACTCGAGTTCTCCGGAATGGCAGCTCCGCCAAGCGCCGCAGGCCGCAAGACCCGCTCGGCTCACGTCCGCGACTTCATCCGCATGGTCCATGCCGACTTCGCCCGCGAACGCTCCGTCGGGTATTACGCCTCGGCCCTTTGCGTGTCGCCCAAATATCTTTCCGCCCTCGTAAAGGAAACCACCGGCCGCACGGCCGCACGATGGATAGAAGACTATGTGATAATGGAAGCCAAGAACCTCCTGCGTTATTCCGGAAAAAACGTGCAACAAGTGGCCTACGCCCTTAATTTCCCAAACCAGAGCGCATTCGGAAAATACTTCAAGCACATCACGGGCATGTCGCCTACCGAATTCCAGAAGGTATAAGGCCTCTAAATATTGTTAAAAACAACCACCAAAACTAAAATTTTTTCTACCTTTGTAGTGTGGTTATACGGCCTCGGCCAGCCGGAGCCCTATCTCCACTCTTTCAACTATTCACATATCTATTCTCCAACCAACTCAACCCTATTAACCTAAATGGCTAATAACTTTCAGGACAGCGTGATAGACGCTCTTCGCCCGGGCCTCGACGAGGCCGGATGCATCGACATCGACACGGCTCTCGACCTCGTGAGCGAATTCGACTTCGAATCTGACGCTAACGATCCCCTGGCTTACTTCGAACGCGAAACCTCCGCTTTCGAACTCGACCCCGTAAGCCGCACCATCCGTGTACTCGATGCCTCAATTGAAGAAAACGACGCCGACGATGATGAAAACGACGGCGCCAAGAAGTATCCCATTCCGCCCCGCGACTTCCAGTTCAACGGCAGGCTCATCAAACTCATGAACGCCATGGCCGATGAAAACACACCAGAGGATGGCCTATACTTCGCCCAGTTCGCCAAGGCTGCAAAAGAACACAATCTCGCAACCCCGCCCCACGAAGAGAAGCTCCTCTCCTATTGCCGCCTCTATCCCCGTGTATTCACTATCACCGTCGACCCCTCCGCCTCGCAGAAAATCTACATCAAGCCCATCAAAGGCTTCAAGAGCTACAAGAAGGACCGCAAACCCTTCGGCGCTGAGAAGCCCTATGGCTTCAAGGGAGCTCACAGCAATGCCGCTCCCTACATGGGCGCACATCAGCCCCAGGTGAAAGAACGCACCCTCTCGCTCTACTCCCTCTCCGACTTCGCCTTCTTCCCCGACCTCAACGGTGCGCTCAAGAACCTCTATGAAATGGCAGCTCCCACCGACGGATGCTTCCTCATCGAAGGCGACGTCAACCCCTACCGCATGCTCCTCAACAAACTCGAACGCGACTTCGCTGAAGCCGTCCGCCGCGAGTACGACGACAGCGAACAGCTCTTCGGAATGTCGCCCATCGGAGCAGACTTCCCCACAGGATTCTCGACGCCCGAAGGCCGTCGCATCTTCGGCTCCTGCGAATTCAACAAAGTCCGCAACGCCGAGAGCTACCAGCCCTGGCGCTTCACCGGCTTCTACGCCGAAGAAGAGAACGCCTGATCCCCCCCACAACCACGACCGGCCCTAAAACCCAAGAGGCGGAGCCCACCCCGGCCCCGCCTCATTTTTTTATCTTTTCATTTGCTATTTACAGGTCCTTTGTTGCCACCACAGAATCCCCCAAAAAAGGAACGACACAAAAGACACCCAAAAACCAAAGTTCAATCCGACAGGAAAATAATTGAATTCAATTTTGTGCTTTCCCGGAGGAACTATCATCCCAATCATTCCCAAATTCACCTCATAAAACCGCGTCGGCACCCCATCTACGAATGCAGTAAAACCAGGGTCAGCCACAACACTGAAAAACACAAATTCCGTCGAATCAAAATCCGCCCGGCAGCTAAAGCCTCGTGAATCCCCGGCGAACTCTCGCACTGTCCTAACTCTTCTATGCCTGGTGGCCTCGTTTATATCCACAGAGACATCAGCATCTCCTTTCACCAGATAATGCGATAGAACAGCCTCATCTTCCGACTTTATTACAACATTTTCCATCATCTTAGCTATCTTATCGACGGAATCCGGAACAGCTGTCAGTTCACTTTCCAATATATAAGAATCATAAGTAAATCCCATGGAAATAAAGTTGGTCGGCGAATATTCATCGTACCCTCCATGCTTACCCTCGAATACAAGCCCTCCTTCATATCTCGTTCCTCTTATTAAAGAATCACGAAAGTCTCGAATCTCTCCTACCGAGCATAGAACCCCGAGACTTTCCCGGAGCCGATCCGGCGTAAAGTGCTGGCTACCATAGTCATCCTGCACCAGTTTCTTTATCTTCTCCAGTCTCTTATCCATCGAAGAATGGAATCCGTATATACCCGGAATATTTTTCAAAAGAGCATAATTTCTATAATTGGTAAGAGCATCCACACGGCAACCATTCATAGTCGTGGCGCCCCCGTCGAATTCTTCTGTAAATAACTCTCTATGTATAAAATCTTCACCGGCCATAGATAGGCCTCCATTTTTTGTCAGGAACCATACCGAAGCTCCAAGATTAAGTCCCCCGCACAAGCATATCATTAACACGAGACCCCGCACCCGTCGAGGCTTTAATGTCCATATGAAAAGACACAGACAGTTTATAGCAACAAGGAGCGTCTCGACAACCTTGCGGGGTGTGAACAATGACACGCTTCCGCTTTTAAGTCCCATTCTAAAATCCAGAATGTAATTGCACACAACAACCACAAAGACCCCCGCAACATACAACATGCAATCTCGGGGTCTCACGCAAATATTATCTTTCGCGAGATACATCACCGTCAGAATCATCATAATGTTCAAACCGTAGATCCATCTGGAATAATGTACATTCGTAAATCCGGTGAACAAGCCGTTCAGCGGTGTGAAATACATAATTATCAGAATCGCAAGAAGTACAGTCAGCCAATTCCGTCTTTTGCTTATATAAATGATAGTAGAAAACAATCCGAATACAACAAGGAAAGCCTCTTTACTCTTCCATTCCGGGGTGAGGTAAAATCCCGGAAAAGGTTCCTCGGATATATCAGGCATAACCAGTAGCCTAAGATCGCAAAGAACACTCGACAGCAATGCATTAAGGCGATAATCAAGATAGAAAAAAGTATTCGCACTATAGCTCCCCAAATGATGGCATACCACCGGAAATAAAACTACCGAGGCCATGAGAACGCCAAGAAACACTCCGCCCACACTCCGGATGAAGACACCGAAATTTAAAACTTTTTCACTCGCGGCTCTCACAAAAAAATACAAAGCTCCGAGAATAATGCTCGACAAAGCAAAATAGAAATTTACAAATATTACGCCGAAAACTGCCAGAGCGAGCCACAAATATGCTCTGTGGTCACGATGCACAACCTTCTCTTCCGCAATCAACAGCAATGGGAACATCATCATCGGCTCGCAAAAATGGAAATAAAACAGACTGCCTATAAAAAACGATGAGAAACAATACATCAAAGACCCGAGAATACAAAGATTCTCAACAAAATCCATTTTCCTAAAATACAAAAAAACCGCTAATCCCGTGCAGATGGTCTTAAGATAAACCGAACAAAGAACTCCCCATAAAATGTATTTTGCCGGAAAAAGACATATAAGCCATACAAACGGACTTGTAATGGTGTAAAATGCATACGCGCCAATAAAGTTTTCTCCCAGAAAAGTATTCCAACTCCACCAGGGCGTTCCGCTTGCCAGCATCCTCTTCGTTTCCAACAGAAAAGGGATCTGTTGTGTCGCAAAATCCATGTTAGCCCAGTTGTAGCCGAAATCAAACCATACCGGCAGAAGACCCACAGTGAGCACGGCAATTATAAGCAGCAATAACTTTTTCATCCTTTACTATCTGAATGTTTTCTTCTCTTTATAGCACGTGCAGTCAAATGTAACCCCAAACTCAGAAGCAAGGTCGCTGCAAGTACAATAAATGCGAATCCCGTATTCTCATAACCATATTCTTTGACCTCTCCAAAAAACACCAAAGCGCATAAATAATACACTAATATATGGCTTAAATATATATACATGCTCAGGTTTCGACCAAGCCCGGCTATAACTCTGAGCCATCTTTCTTCCCGACATACGAGGGCGAGGCAAATGAGAACCATGCCGAAAGCCACCTCCGAGAAAAAAAACTCCGTTCCATATAATCTCATTCTGCATTCCAACCGATATTCTATAAACGTCATTCCCAGGAGCACTACAGCCAATACCGAAAGAAAGCCAATCATGTGGCGGCGCCCTCGCAGAATCCGCTCGTGGCGTCTTAACAACATTCCAAGCACCATGCAAGGTAAAGAACATGAAAGCGCATTAGAGCTAAACATATTATCAAACGGTCGCACCCAACTCCATAGCATGTGAAAATTATCCATAATAAAATTAAGGATTAGACCCGGTATTATCCATAGATACAATAGCCGCTCCACCTTTAGCCTTACTGCCAGCATGATCAAAAGCAAGGATATTCCATATCCGTTCAAAAACCATAGCGCAGCACAGAACATATCGCCTAAAAGTATATGTCTCAACAACATCTCCGGATCAAGAAACATCTTTCGAAACCATTCAATATCATTGAAATTCCTGATAGACTCGAAAACAACGTATGCGAGATTGGCACACACCGCTATAACTACGATCTTTCGAAGCGTACGCCTTATGCGGGAGATACTCAAGGTCCCGTCTTCGCTCAATAGGAAATATCCGGAAATCATATAAAAAGCCGGAACCGCACCTCTTAGATAGATTTCGTAGTCATAGTGGCCACGTGTATGGATATGAATAAAAAACACCATTATGGCACATAGAAATTTCAGAGCCTGGAGACTCTGAATTTCACCGCCTGTATATAGCAGCTTTTTCGGCGCAAATGTGAGCCGCTTCATTTTTTTGCGAGGGGGTGGAGGTCGGTGCCGGCGGGGGTTTGGAAGATGCGGAGACCGAAGCGGCTCACCGTAGCGTAGATCTCATCCATGATTTCGGCCGCACAATGTTCGTACGCAACCCAGTTGGTGTCCGTGATGAAGAAATACATCTGCACCGGCAACCCCGAAGGCGTCGGCTCAAGCTGACGCACCATCAGCGTGGAACTCGAGCTCACAAGCGGATGCCCGCCAATGAGCCGCTCCAGATAGCGCCTCATAAGCCCCAGATTCACGGCCCGTCCGCCGTTTCGCTCCTCCTCGGAAAGAAATCCCTCTGCTGCAAGCGAATCCACCTCTTCCTCGCTGAGATAGCGCACGCTGTTGATGTCGATATATATAGCGCGGTCCACGCGGCGCGCGCCAGCCTCCTTCATGGGCGAATAGTTGCGGAATGGCCCGGATATCAGCGAGTATGGCGGCACGGTAGTAACGGAATTGTCCCAGTTGCGGACCTTAACCGTAGTCAGGGAAATGTCCGTTACCTCCCCGTTCGCGTCCAGACCCGGAACAATAATCCAATCGCCGCGATGAAGCATGTGGTTTGCAGTGAGCTGCACCGAAGCCACAAGCCCCAGAATAGTGTCCTTGAATACCAGAGAGAGAACAGCCGCCGACGCGCCCAAGGCCGTGAGTATAGTCATCGGCGTCTTACCTATCAGCATGCTTAGGCCTATTATCACGCCCACGCCAATAAAGATTATCTTGAACATCTGGAAGAAGCCCTTCACAGCGTATGCCTTGAACTTGGGGCGACGGCTCATCGCGCCGTAAAGATTGTCGACAAACACCGTGAGAACATGAATCACGGCCCAGAGGATATAGAAACTCGTCAATGTCGACAGGAGGTTGAACGTCTGCGGCGTGTGGCCGAAAAGCGCCGGAAGCAGCCAGTTCACCGTAATGGCCGGAGCAAGCTGCGATATGGCCCGCAGAATCCTGCGGTTCAGCAAGTCGTCGTCCCAGGTTGTGGGCGTCCGGGAAATCACCTTCTCCACAATTCTCAGGAAATATATGGCAATATAGTAGGTGAGCACCGCCACAAGGGCAACTCCGGCACAAAGGATCACGATAGAAAGCCATGAAGGCCAGCTTGCAGGAATAATCTCCGTAGCGACATGGCGTAGGTAGTCAAGCATTTGTATTATGGTTTTTTTTGGTATTGTAGAAAGGATGATATCAATCGGTTTCCCTGAAGCGTCTTTCGGCAGGCGTAGCCTCGAAAGCCTCCGGGTTGTATCGGTCTCCGAACGAGAGGTCTATCCCCGCATCGAGCAGTTGGCGCGCCGATGCCGCCCCGCCCCTGAACCCATGGAGAATCCACCGCCCCCCGGGATGCTTTCGGCGCAGGTGCAGAAGTCGGTCCTGAGCCCGCACACAGTGGATTATCAGCGGAAGCCCGAGCCGCTCGGCAATTGCAATCTGAGCTTCGAAGATCTCCTCCTGTTCGGGCAGTCCGGCCCCCCGGAGCTTGTCGAGGCCACATTCTCCGATGGCCACCACCCGCGCATCCCCCTCCGCCAGAGCCTCCACCGCAGCGAGGGCCGAACCATCGACAGGAGTGTCCCATGGATGAACGCCCACGCTATAGAAGCCCTCCGGAGCCATTTCCTCGCCCGGACGGATGCTCAGCACCTTATCTCCCCCCGGCGGCAGCCCGTGGGCATGAATATTTTCAAAGCTCTCTATGGAGCGGCGCGATGTAGTCGGAGCTGTCATGGCACCGGGTCATAGCCGCTGCCGCCCCAGGGATGGCAGCGCATTATCCTTCGCAAAGCCAGCCACGACCCGCGCAGCGGTCCGTGGCGACGCAAAGCCTCAAGCGCGTATGCGCTGCAAGTCGGCGTGTAGCGGCAGGCAGGCGGAGTAAGCGGCGATATGCAGCAGCGATAGAAGCGTATCGGCAGGCACAGCAGCCACACCGATGCCGCCCGCAGGGCCCCGACCAAACTCGCCGCCAAGGAACGAATCATGGCTTCACAGCCGCCTCCTCGGCCATGGTGGTGGGAGGGAATGCTGCCGAAAGACGCTCGAGAAGCTTCAGCATAGCCTTCTCTACCTCCGCATACGGCAACTGCTCATTGGCCACATACACAAAGCCCGCATCCAGCCGTATGCCTTCCTCGAGCGGGAAATCCCGGTGGTGGAGACGATAGGCCTCGCGGATGCGGCGACGCATCGCCACCCGATCCACGGCATGGCGCAGACGCCTCTTGGGCACGGAAATCACGAAGGCCACCGGCGCGTCGGAGTAGCGTCCCGGGTTGCGCCGCGCCACCAGCCTCAGAGGATAGGCAAGGCGCGCAAAGTCAGCGCCGCCGGGACCAAAGAGCTGTTCGATGGCCACGGCGGAGCATAATTTTTCTTTCTTATAAAGACGCAGGTTCTCAGGCATCGGGAGCGGCCTCTCCCTCGGCCGGAGGGTTTGTTTTGGCCAGATAGTGGTCCATGGCCGCAACCATCGACGGAGCCTTCTCTGTAGGAGCCTCGATGTCCACGCGCAGGCCGGCCTCCTTCGCAGCCTTCGTAGCCGGGGCTCCGAAGGTAGCCACGGCGATTTCTCCCTGGTTGAAATCCGGGAAGTTCTTCATCAGGGATTCTATACCCTGCGGGCTGAAGAACACGAGCATATCATAGTCGAATGGCTCGTCGGGCCCGAAGTCGTTGCTCACCGTGCGATACATGGCCGCACGGGCAAAATCGAGCTTGAGGCTCTCCATATATGCAGCATCGCCGCCAGTGTTCACATCCGACACCGCCAGCAGGAACTTTTCGTTCTTGTTCTTCACAAGCTGAGGCTGCAAGCCGTCGAGCTTACCCGTGGGGGATGCGAAAATCTTGCGCTTGCGGTAGACAATATATTTCTGTAGATAATTGGCCACCGACTCCGAGGTGCAGAAATATTTCATCGTGGCAGGAACCGTGAACCTCGATTCCTCGCATAAGCGAAAATAGTGGTCTACTGCAGTTTTGGCCGTAAAAATCACAGCTGTGTAGTCGGGAAGATTTATTTTCTGCGCGCGGAAGTCGCGGGCCGACACCCCTTCAACCTTGATGAAAGGGCGAAATATCAGCTCAACGCCATATTTATGAGCCAGGTCATAATAAGGCGATTTCTCGTTGGCCGGCTGAGGCTGAGACACCAGTATCTTGTTAACTTTCACTTTGATATTGAGGTTTAGAATTAATCAAAACCCACCTTTTGGCCCGGCGGTCAATCATAGGTCGATGCCCGTTATAAACGGATAGAGCTTCAGTAGGGCCATCAGCGGTATTATTTCAAGAGTGCAAAGGTACAAAATAAAATAAAGCAAAGAGGGAAATCCCTCAAAAAAAATTCTAAAACCTTTGGTGATGAACACACAGCGAAAACCCAGGAACACCACCACGGACACGGGAGCAAGCACCACCGTCCACTCCGGGAAGAACAGCAGAAACAACGCCGGAATAAAAAGCCACAAGCCAGTCAGCGCCACCGACGCCGAGAAGCCCGACAGCCAGCGCTTGCGTGTATCCTTAAAGCTGAAAGCATAGCCCGTCAGCCAATAAGCGCAATATTCGAATATATAGAATGCTCCGGCAAGAGCCACGCCGGCAAGAATAGAAAATGTGCTCATAGCCCCGGCACATAGTGATGCGCACACTCCGCACACGATTATGGCGCCGACAGTCAGAAACATCCGCATCACCGCCAGCCCTCCGGCCGTATCCTCGTCGAAAGCGTTCCGCCGCCGGCGCACGCTCCACAACTCCGAGCGGTAGTGGACAAGAGTGCGCCGGAAACCCGAAGGATTGCAGCCCGCTCCCACAAACAGAGCCAGCAATATGGCCAGAATCACCGACGACTGCCCCGGCAGCACTCGCAAAGGAGCCGGTCTGAGCCCGTCGAGCCTCCCCACGGGGTCGAAAGGGACGGAGGTCACAATCGAATCCATCCGCGCCATCGACACGGAGTCGTCCCCCGCGGCAATCCAGCGGGCCGTCGTGTCGCGCACCTCCGATCGTCCATCCGCCAAAAGCTCCGCCATGGACGCATCGCCCCTGTCCGGATGCAGACTTATAGCCACAGCCGAATCGGCGGTTTCGTTATGGAGGAGCAAAGTATCGGCGTAAGACATCCGGCAGAGATATTTGAAAAAAATACGTCAGGATAGAGCCATACGCACGGCCTCGAGCGGGTCGTCGGTAAGTTCAAACAGATGCTCGCTGCCCGCGCGCATGAAGCCTTCGGCAGCGGCTTTCGCAAGCATATCGAGGAAAGGATCGTAGTAGCCCGCAGTGTTCAGAATCACCACCGGCCCCTTGTAGAGCCCAAGCTGACGCCACGTCAGCATCTCGCACAGCTCGTCGAAAGTGCCTATTCCGCCCGGTAGCGCAATGGCTCCGCGCGACAGCGAGGCCATCAGAGCCTTGCGTTCATGCATCGTCGGCGTAATCCTCAGGTCGCCTATGCCTTCGTGCGCCCAACCTCGAGCGGCCATAAACTCAGGAATTACACCTATACACTCTCCCCCGGCCGCGAGCGCACCGTCGATAGTGGCACCCATCAGCCCGCGCGAACCGGCACCGTTGATCACCGGCACACCTGCATGCGCTATGGCCGCGCCAACTGCGCGGGCAGCATCAAAAAATTCCGGCGCTATCCGCTCCGACGATGCTCCATACACAACGATTCCTTTCTGAATATGGCTCATATCTTGTCTGTTTTACCCGCAAAATTAGCAAAATATTTTCGCCCCTGCAAGCACGGCCGCTACGAATCCGTGAGCCCCGCAGCGAAAAGGCTCACCGACGACGCACCGGCACCGAGCACGGCCCTCAGAGCCTCTGCCGCCGTGGAGCCCGCGGACCTCCTCGGGATGCACCACCTCGAAGAGCCCGCTCACATTGCGGCGCCGCTCGTCGGCAGAGCGTCGCGTCTGGGTGGCATGTCCGCGCACGGCCACAAGATTATCGCCCACCGGCACACCCGCGACACTCCCGATTCCCTCGGCCAGGAGCGCACTCTGATTGTAGCCCCTGCGCCATTCCTTGCGCCAGTGCATGCCCACGGGCAACAGCACATCTATCCGCGAGGCCAGATCCGGAATATCCGCGAGGAGTTCCTGCCCGTAGAGCTCGCCCATTTCGATGCCCCACCGCGGGCGGTCGTTATACTTAAGTTTTCGAATCAGAGAAGCATACGCCGAGTTGCGGCTGTAGTAGAACCACGCCCCGGCCAAAGCCAGGGGAGGCCCGTCGGCCAGACGTTCCTGCACGGCGTTGCCTCCGCGCGAGAGCGAGGGCTCCACCGTGTGCATCCCCGTGCGGGGCAGCTCGAGGTAGCATCCCAGGCAGAGCAGGCGTCCTTCCTTCTCGCCGAGCGTCCGCCCGCACACCTTGCAAACCCTGGGCACGAACACCTCGCCAAGAGTATCAAGCACTTCTTTGATTTTCATTTCGCCTGCAAATATAAGAATAAATTGCTAACTTTGCCGTGCAGGCGCGGCTCTCCCATGGCCGGCCGATGAAATATGCTTTTATTTTCCTTTCTACACAGCGTTGAGTTTTACGTCCTGGCCGTGGTCCTGGCTGCCGCCGTGGTGGCAGCCGTGGTGAAGCCGCGCGAAAAAGGCCCCGCCCGGACATGGCTCTATGGCGGGACCCTTCTCGACGACGGTCCCGGAGCCGACGGCGAAGCGCCGTCCATATCCATTTGCATGAGCGAAGACGGCCGCGAGCTCGTTCTGGAGCGTCGCGGCCTCGCGGGGGTAAATCTCGACGACGGAGCCTATTCCGTAGCCGTGGAGGTGGCAGGGTTTGATGTTACCGTAAACGAGCGGCTCGACTTCGGCTCGCCCGGCCGCCCGCAGGCCACCGGCGCCGAAGTGCGCATCGACTGCCTCGGTCTCGAGCGATACCATTTCCTCTATCGCAGCAAAGCCCTCGGGCGCAACTGCGCCTTCACTGTTTCCCTGCGTCCGTCGACGAGGGTTGAGCGTCCGCTGGTGTAGTGGAAGCCTCCGGACCTTTGGCCGCGTAGGGCGACGACGCATTCGGATAGTACTGCTTGGCGCCCACCCGCGTCGAGGCCGGACTGTCCGGTGCGTCAGGCGACTGGAAGA
Source organism: uncultured Porphyromonadaceae bacterium (assembly GCA_947176295.1). Lineage (GTDB taxonomy): Bacteria > Bacteroidota > Bacteroidia > Bacteroidales > Muribaculaceae > CAG-873. The sequence goes on along the minus strand of CAMWQB010000036.1, from coordinate 6,891 downwards.
AGGGATAAGGCACCCCGAACACCTTGTCGATGTCGCCGCCGGGGCTGAGGTAGCCTTCCACCACCGTGTCGCGGCTCGAAGGATTCTCGAAGGTGTAGAGCTGGAAGAAACGCAGCATAGCCGCGAGCTGCTCGAACACCGTGTCCTGAATTGCCTCGTAAGGGAACCACTTGGACGTATTCGTGAAGCAATAGACCTGGAAGGGGATGCCCGATGCCGTCTGAGGCAGGGTCGACACGAAGCAATCGCTGTCGTGCGAGATATGAGGATTAGCATCCAGCCACATCTTGAAGTAGGCACGGAACAAGCCGAGATTCGTGTCGATTGTTCCGTTGACAAGCCCCTCGGGATTGTCAACATCCGCAACCTTGCCGGCCGCCTTCTGCGCCAGCTTCTTCGTGATGTACTCATCCATGAAGGGCACCTTGCGGATATTCTCGAGCATCTCCGGCGTGGCGGGTAGCACGGAATCGGCATCGATCATATACGAGCGACAGATGCGCCGCGTATTGCTCGCCTGCATCGTGCGGTAGTTTGTGAAGCCGCCGGTGATGAGGCTGTAGGGCGGAAGGGTGGTCGTGGTCTTGTCCCAGTTCTGCACCTTCACGGCCGTAAGCGACACTTCCTCCACCGTGCCGTTAGCATTGGTGCCCTGCACGGCAATCCAGTCGCCCACGTGCAGCGAATCGTTTTCAGCAAGCTGCACTCCGGCCACAACTCCGAGAATACTGTCCTTGAATACCAACATCAGCACTGCGGCAAAGGCACCCAGACCGGCAAGCAGCGCCCCGGGCGATTTGTCGACGATGATGCCCACGACCGTTATCACCGCCACAATCCAGATGATGCCGCGCACGAGCTGTGCCAGCCCGTTCAGCGGAAGCTTGCGCTTGTTCTCCTTGGCATCCAGGTGCATCCACACGGCAACAACCAGCGCCGAAAGCGTGATAGCAATAACAAACACGACGTATATCAGCGAGATGCGTGTGAGCCACGTCGAAAGCACGTTGTGGTTCGAGAGCGTGAACTGTATAAGTATCAGGAAGACAAGCGGCGGAATTATGCGGCAGGCCTTCGAGAAGAAATGCACGTTCGTGAGTCCTCGGTACATACCGCCGTTCCATCTGCGTGCTATGATTCTCACTATCGACAGCACAATCCACTGCACAATCCACCCCACTACCAGCGAGATGCCAAGCACAACTGCTGCGTAGAGAAAGGTTACAAGGGTCTGGTAGTGGTCGAGACCGAAGATACCCAAAATCCAGTCCACAACCTTCATTATCAGTTGGGCTATGGCATAGGAAGAGCCAGTGCTGTCGCCGACGAAGTGCGTAACGTCGTAAGGTTCGCTTGCTAACATGATGAATTCGTATTTGATATTTTAAGGTAGTCTATAAATAAAATACAAAATTCATCGCCCCTTTGTTCAGCGCGAGCCCTCGATCAAAGTCTCCGGCGGCGAAATAAGATACAGGCGTTTCCTCGCGCGGGTTACGGCTGTATAGAGCCAGCGGTAAAGCTCCATCCCCAGCGCATCCGCCGGAATGTAGCTCAGGTCGATGAACACATTCTGCCACTGTCCGCCCTGGGCTTTATGGCAGGTGATGGCGTAGGCGAATTTCACCTGAAGCGCATGCCAGTAGGGGTTGGTGGCAAGTGCCCGCAAGCGCACATCGGCAGGAGCCTCCGGCGCGAACAGCTCGGGGTCGTAGAGAATGCCGTAATAGAGCTTGGAGTATTGCTCCTGCGTCAGCGCCGCGCCCTCGCTGTAGAGGCCGTCGATGAGGAGTTTGATGTCGAAAGTGATCGTATCGGCTATCGTCACGGATACATCGGCGAAACGCAGGCCATACTTCAGCTCCGTGCCGTAGACCTTCTCGACCCGCAGCATGTCGCCGTTGGCAATAAAATCCAGCCCCTTGGGCTTCGCGCCCGGGAAATAGTGGTTCTTCGCCACGATGAGCATATCGCCTGCACCCAACACCTCCTCGCGGTAGAGCACAAGATTGCGCACGCCCAGGTTGTATTCGAGCGCCCGGCGGTTGCTGCGGGTAATGAGGATGGTTTCTCCCGCGCCGTCCTCGCGGTAGCAGCGGTCCACAAGCTCCGGGAGCTCCTCGGCATCATCGATCACACGCACGTCGTCGAGCCCCTCGGCGCACAGCTTAGGCACCGGAAGCGCCACATCCGCAGCACATCCTCCCGACGCCGCAAGCGCACGCGAGCAAGCGAGCATGGCCCGACGCAGGCGCGTGGCATTGAAAAGGATGCCCGAATCGGCAGCCTGGCGCGCCGTCTCCGTGAGCGTGGCCGAGCTCACTCGCAGCCCGTAGCCGCGGAGCACCTCGGGATTCATCGCCGGCGAACGCCCCGAGCCCACAGGGGGCAGCTGGGCCGTGTCGCCCACGAGAATCATGCGGCAGTTGTCGCCCGAATAGACGTAGGTAATCAGGTCCTCGAGCAGACCTCCGCCGCCCTCGCCTTCGCCGCCTATCATGGAAGCCTCATCCACGATGAACACCGTATTGCGATATGTATTGTCGCGTGTCATTGCCGCCCCTGAGCCTCCCTGAGCCATAGGCGCACCACCGCCGCCCGGATTCTGAGGCATGTGCCTGTAAATCTTGCGGTGGATGGTCCATGCCGGATGGCCACCGGAGTTGGCCGAAAACACCTTCGCCGCCCGCCCCGTGGGAGCCATGAGCATACACTTCACGCCCGAAGCCTCGAGCATGCCCACCAGAGCGCCCGTCAGCGACGTCTTGCCCGTGCCGGCATAGCCGTTGAGAACAAACACCACATCCTCCCTCGGCGACGCGCAGAAGCGCGCCAAGGCGTGGGCCACACAGCGCTGCTGCTCGTTCGGAGTGTAAGGCAGCAGCGCCAGCATCTCTTCGGCAAATTCTTCGGCAGGGAGCATTTTTTCTGAATCAGAGAGCCTTGTTATTTTTCGTCATCTTCCGCCGAGCCATAGCGGGCGAGGGCCTCGCTCAGCTCCGTGCGCACCTGCAGGCGCAGCTCCGGAGGCTCGAGCACCTCCACCCGAGGCCCGTGCGAAAGAATCTCGCCCACCAGGTCGGGGCTGATGCGCATGCGGTAATAAAATATCGAATAGTCGTCGTGGACCACCTCCTCCTGTGTGGGATGCAATGGGAGCGCCCGCAGATACTTAGCCTCACGCGGCGGAGTTTTCAGAGCCACACGGTGGACCGGACCCTCCGTGAACACCACGCCGAAGGAGTGGCGGAAATAATCCTCCGGGTCGAAGGCCGCGTCGGGCTCGAACGTCTCCGTGAGCACACGCATGGCCCGCACGCGGTCGAGAGCATAAGTCTTGATCTTCTTGTCCACAGGCACATAGCCCGTGATATACCACCGCTGGCGGAAAATCTTCAGGAACAAAGGCTGCATCTCTATCCCCGTGGTAGGCACCGTGCGGTAGTAGGGCAGATAGTCGAACACGATGGGATGATTGCCCTTGAGGGCCTCGATCGTGGGCGAAAGAAACTCGCGGGCCGACGGCACATCCTCCACGAATATCTTCCCCGCAATATCGCGCGCCGACGCAAGGGTGTCGCTCATCGAGGCGGAGTTCAACAGCCAGTCGGTCATCCCGCTCTGGTTGCCAGTATCCTCGGAAATATAATACTCGTAAGTCGACGCGTCGAAAGAGATTTCGAGATTGAATATCTCGGCAATGGCCTGGCGGTAGTTGTAGAAGGTGCGCCGCGGCAGCTTCTCGCCATCGGAGAAATCGCTCTTCTGCCACGCACGGTCCAGCTCCTGGCGCGTGATGCGCCCATGCCGGCGGATGGTGTCGATTATCCAGAGATAGCGGTTCAGGAGCGACTGTGCCATGGCGATAGCAGGCGGAGCCCGATGATGGTGAGAACTGCGTTCATGAGCAGCAGCTCGAAACTCGTCTCGTAGGCGCACCAATGCTTGAGCGCCCACTGGATGCACCAGCTCAGCGCCGGTGCCGCCACGCACACCAGCGGCACGAGGCGGTCGTGGACCGGACGCTTCCAGAACATCCCGTAGACAAACAGCCCCAGGATAGGCCCGTAGGTGTAGGATGCAAGGGTATATACCGCCGAGATGGCATCCTGATTCGAAAGATAGTAAAAAGCGATGATCACGAGCCCCATTATCGCGCTCATGGCCAGATGCACCAGCTTGCGAGTGCGCGTCAGCCGCTCGGAGCTCTGCTTCTCGTGGGCGTCAAGGATGTCGACGGTAAAGGACGTGGTGAGCGACGTCAGCGCCGACCCGGCGGCCGAATAGGCCGCGCTCACAAGGCCCAGCACAAAGAGGATGCCCACGATGGCAGGAACGTCGGGATGCGTGGCCACAAGCCCGAACAGTTCGTCGCTCTTCTCCGGCATGGCAATGCCCTTACGCTCCACAAACACCATCAGTAGCGTGCCCAGCAACAGAAACAGCGCTATCACGAAAAACTGCACCACTCCGCTCACTATCATATTCTTCTGCGACTGCCCCGAGTCGCGGCATGCAAGATTGCGCTGCATCATGTCCTGGTCGAGGCCATTCGTGGCTATGGCCATGAACACGCCTGCGATGAACTGCTTCCAGAAATAAGTGCCCTCGCGCGGATTGTCGAAGAAGAACATCCGCGAACTCGGATGCCCCTTGATGGTCGAGGCCATCTCCCCGAAGTCCATCCCTAAGTTCCGCGCCACAAACCAGATGCAGAGCACCACCGACATTATAAGACAGAAACTCTTGAGCGTATCCGTCCATATCAGGGTCTTCACGCCTCCCTGGAGGGTGTAGAGCCATATCAGCGCTATCGTCACTATGACATTGAAAACAAACGGAATCCCCAAAGGTCTGAACACGAGGAGCTGAAGCACGGCACAAACCACAAAGAAACGCACCGCCGCGCCCAGCATCTTCGACACGAAAAAAAACCACGCCCCCGTGCGATACGTGTGGCGCCCGAAGCGCTCGCCCAGATAGCCATAGATGCTGATGAGCTTCCGGCAATAGAACATCGGCACGAGCACCAGCGCTATCAGCCCGTAGCCCACGATGAACCCGAGCACCATCTGCAGGTAGGCATAGCCTTTGGCCGCCACCATGCCGGGCACGGAGATAAAGGTTACGCCCGAAATGGCGGCGCCTATCATGGCGAAGGCAACCAGAGGCCACGGCGTCTTGCGTCCCCCGGTGAAGAACGTGGCATTGTCGGCGCTCCCGCGGCTCGCAAACCACGAGATGAGAAACAGCAGGGCGAAATAGCCCGCGATCGTAAGGATTATCGTTACAGGCATGGCTTCCTCAATGCATTACTCTTCATATAGCAGATACGGCCGGCGGCGCTCCTTGAACTTCTCCACATCCGCCGCCCAGGTGGTCTTTATCTCCTCGGGCGTCATCCCCGATTCTATCATCGCGCGGATATCGCCGCGGCCCATCAGCTTCTCGAAAAACGAGGTAAAAAACTTCCTCCTCACCTCGGGGCTCACCGACCGATAGGCGTCCGTCAGATACTCCAGATTTATCCCTCCCGCAATTATATCCTCCTCGTCGAGGCCCCGGAGGTCGCGCCCGTGGCATTCTTCGCCAAGGCGCGGAGGATTCTTCGCCCCCGGCATGCTCTCGGGCGTGAAGACAAAGGGGTGCAGGCTGTCGGTCTTCACCGACGGGTGGCCGTAAATCTCGAAAGGCGCCTCCGTGCCGCGTCCGAGACTCACGGGTGTAGCCTCGAAATAGCACATCGACGGATACAGGTATATGGCCCGCATCGTCTTGAGATTCGGCGACGGCGCCACGGGCAGCTCATAGCGCGTGGCATGAGTATAGCCCTCGCAGGGCACAACACTTATTTCCGGCTGAGCCCCGTCGCGGAGCCAGCCCTCGCCGCGGGCCATCAGCGCAAGCTCCCCGAGCGTGAGGCCATGCACCGTCGGGATGGGCAGACGCCCCACCCCCGACTGATACTTCATGTCCAGCACAGGGCCGTCCACAGTCATGCCGTTCGGGTTCGGGCGGTCGAGAATCACCACAGCCTTAGGCTCCCGCGCCCCGGCGCATGCATTTATAAGGTCGAGCATCGTGCAGTAGTAGGTGTAGAAGCGGAGCCCCACGTCCTGAATATCCACAACAAGCACATCAAACGAATCCATCACCTCAGCCGAAGGCTCCCGTCGGCCCGAGCCATCATAGAGCGAGGCTATGGCAATCCCCGTTTTCGGGTCGGTGCCGCCTTTCACGTGCTCTCCGGCATCCGCCGTGCCACGGAATCCATGCTCCGGCGAAAAAATCGTCGACACCGCCACTCCGCTGTCGAGCAGCGCATCGAGTGTATGGCGGCCGTCGGGCAGAATGCTCGTATGGTTCGAGAAAAGAGCCACGCGCTTGCCCTGCAGCAGAGGAAAATAGCGTTCGAAGCGCTCCGCCCCGACGCGCACACGCGCCTCGGCCAAAGTATCCGCCGGCTCCGGCGCGCCCTTTCCATCGGTGGCACCGGCCGAACACGACAGCGACAGAGCGCACAGCGCCATCACAAATGAGAAAAACATAAATCTTGCACGTACTTTCATGGCTTTGTTAGGAATTATTTGCGAAGATACCACCAAAAAACCGTACGGCGTGTTAACAAACCCTAAATATATCCCTCTCGATTGCAAAAACAAAAAAATTCCCCTACCTTTGCAATGCAAATAAACCAATCGGGGTATTAGCTCATCTGGTAGAGCGCAACACTGGCAGTGTTGAGGTAAGCGGTTCGAGTCCGCTATACTCCACCATCAAGCAAATTCAGGCTTAAATCCTGAGTTTGCTTTTTTGTTATAGCAATAATTATTATCTTTGCGGCATGAAACTGATTGAGCTGAATATGGATAAGATAATCGCCTTGTGCAA
>CAMWQB010000035.1 GCA_947176295.1 uncultured Porphyromonadaceae bacterium | reverse complement strand
TTTTAATAGTAACCTTAAAAAAAGAATTGCAATGATGTATCAACTTCCATCTTCACGACGCACGCGCTTTCGCGCGGTGCTCCTCATCCCGGCCCTGGCTATCGGCTTCGGCCTCATGCATGTCCCCGCGGTGGCATCCGTTCTCTCGGCCACGTCGTCCGCCACTCTCCCTGCGAGCAATCATCAGCAGCCGGCAGGCTCCTCCGATTCGGATGTCCGTATGGTCGTCGTGGGCAGAGAACAGCCTCAAGACGCCGCAAAAGGAGAGGTCCTTCCGCAGTATCCCGGCGGAGAAAGCGAAATGTACGCCTTCCTGGTGAAAAACGTGCGGTTCCCCGAATCGATGGCGAAGGACGACATAAGCGGCCGCGTCGTTGTAGGATTCACGGTAGAGACCGATGGCTCGCTTTCGAACATCAAAATGGTGAAAAGCCTGTGCCCTGCCGCCGACAATGAGGCAATACGAGTGGTGAAATCTATGCCGCGTTGGATTCCCGGCACTTCCGCCGGCAAGCCTGTGGCCTGCAGCATGGTTCTTCCTTTAAACTTCTCCCTTGTCGACGACAATGCCAAGGCTGCCCGGGAGGACGTAGATCCCTCGGACATCCGCGTAGTGGCCTTCAAGTCCTCCGGAACTCCGAAGGCCATAGTTAACAATGATTTATCGGGAAAGAAACCTGCCGTATTTGTAGACGGGAAGCTCTACACCGGCGACATCAATTCCATTTCTCCCGACGATATCGAATCCATAACCGTGCATAAGGACCGCACGGAATATCCCGACGGACTTTTGGAAATCAAACTCAAAAAGAAATAATTTCAGCTTTCTAATCTCATCCCTCCGCACAGCCCCGCGCAGTGCGGAGGGATTTGTTAGTTTTTAGAGGCTTGAAGAAAAGTAGGATATGAAAAAAGTGGATTTTGCTTTGTCAGGTCAGAAAAAATTACTACCTTTGCGGACCGATTATGTCCAACTAATTACCGACAGCGGTCATGCACAGGGCTTTTGGCCAAGTCCGACGGCGTGATGCTGTCTAAGTTATGTAAACTATTAATCAAACATTTACAAGTGGATACTTTAAGCTACAAGACCGCTACTCCCAACGCACAGGAAGTGGACCACAAGTGGGTTGTTATCGACGCCACCGATCAGGTACTCGGCCGCCTCTGCGCCAAAGTGGCAAAAATTCTCCGCGGCAAGGACAAACCCTGCTACACTCCTTTCGTTGAATGCGGCGACAACGTAATCATCATCAACGCCGACAAGGTGCGCCTCACCGGCAAAAAGATGACCGACCGCATCTACCTCAACTACACGGGCTATCCCGGCGGCCAGCGCGAGCTCACCCCCGAGGTGCTCATGAAAAAGAGCTTCAACAAGCACCTCAAGCCCGGCATGCACCCCCTGTTCATCCGCGTGATGAAAGGCATGCTCCCCAAAAACCGTCTCGGCCGTCGTCTCATCGAGAACATGCACGTCTACAACGGTCCCAACCATCCTCATGAAGCACAGAATCCCGTCGTGCTCGATATTAACAAAATGAAATAATTGAAGCATGGAAACAGTTAATGCAGTAGGCCGTCGTAAGGCCGCAGTAGCACGCGTAATCCTCAAGGAAGGAAAAGGTGAAATCACCATCAACAAGCGTCCCCTCGCTGTTTACTTCCCCTCTTCGATTCTTCAGTATATCGTAAAGCAGCCCCTGTCGACCCTCGACGTCGCTGAAAAGTACGACATCCACGTAAACCTCGACGGCGGCGGCTACAAAGGCCAGGCTGAAGCCCTGCGTCTCGCTATCGCCCGCGCCCTCGTAAAAATCAACCCCGACGACAAGAGCGTGCTCCGCAAGCATGGCTTCATGACCCGCGACCCGCGTGCCGTCGAGCGTAAAAAGCCCGGTCAGCCCAAGGCCCGCAAGCGCTTCCAGTTCTCCAAGCGTTAATCTCAGGCCTCTTCGACCATGCGTGCCTTTTGCCGGCACGTGCTTAATAAGAGTTTAGTATCTAAACCGTACGGATGGAAACGTTCATCCCTACCGTCCGGTTGATTTCAGAATCCAAAAGAACGTAAACCCCAAAAAAGACCCGACTTTATAAGTTATGGCAACTCTTAATTTCGATCAGCTCCTTGAAGCAGGCTGCCACTTCGGCCACCTCAAACGCAAATGGAACCCTGCAATGGCTCCCTATATCTTCATCGAGCGCAACGGTATCCACATAATCGACCTCTACAAGACCGCTGCTAAGGTAGACGAAGCCGCAGCTGTCCTCAAGAACATCGCCAAGCAGGGCAAGAAAGTGCTCTTCGTGGCAACAAAGAAGCAGGCTAAGCAAGTGATTGCCGACCTCGCTTCCTCCATCAACATGCCCTACGTCATCGAACGCTGGCCCGGCGGCATGCTCACCAACTTCCCCACCATCCGCAAGGCTGTCCGCAAGATGACAAACATCGACAAGATGCTCAAGGATGGCACCTTCGACAACCTCTCCAAGCGCGAGCGCCTTCAGGTTACCCGTCAGCGCGCTAAGCTCGAGAAGACCCTCGGCTCCATCGCCGACCTCAACCGTCTTCCCTCAGCTCTCTTCGTAGTGGACGTGCACAAGGAGCACATCGCTGTGGCTGAGGCTAATCGTCTCGGTATTCCCGTATTCGCTATGGTCGACACCAACTCCGACCCCACAAACATCGACTACGTGATTCCCGCAAACGACGATGCTTCCAAGAGCATCGAGCTTATCGCCGGCACCCTCGTGAAGGCTATGGCCGAAGGTCTGGAAGAGCGTAAGGCCGAGAAGCTCGACGCCCCCGCTGAGGAAGAAGCTGCTGCAGCTGCTCCCCGCCGCGAACGTCGCCGCGTGCGCCGCGGTGCCGATGCTGCCGAGGCTCCCGCTGCTGAAGCTCCTGCAGCTGAAGCTCCCGCCGCTGAATAAGTGACGAGTAGACGTAAAAATCAAATCCAATTTTCCCAACCGATAAATAATTACCAATATATGGCAGTTACTCTGGCAGATATCACCAAGCTGCGCAACATCACCAGCGCAGGCATGATGGACTGCAAAAAAGCTCTCACGGAGACCAACGGCGACATCGAAGCCGCTGTGGAAATCCTCCGCAAGAAGGGTCAGGCCGTGGCCGCTAAGCGCGAAGACCGTCAGGCTTCCGAAGGCTGCGTCCTCTCTGCTCACGATGGTGGCTTCGCCGCTATCGTGGCCCTGAACTGCGAAACCGACTTCGTTGCCAAGAACGCCACTTTCGTGGCTGCAACCCAGAAGGTGCTCGACGCAGCTATGGCCGCTAAGGCTAAGACTATCGATGAAGTGAAGGCTCTCACCATCGACGGCCTTACCGTTGCCGACTTCATCACCGAAGAATCCGGCAAGACCGGCGAAAAGGTGGAACTCAGCATCTACGAATGCCTCGAAGCTCCCGCCACCGCCTCCTACAACCACCTCGGCAACAAGCTTTCCACCATCGTAGGCTTCAACCTCGAAGGCGTCGACGAGCAGGTCGGCAAGGACGTAGCCATGCAGGTTGCATCCATGAATCCCGTGGCTGTAAGCCGCGAGGACGTGCCCGCCGCTATCATCGAGAGCGAGCGCTCCGTGGCTATCGAGAAGACAAAGGAAGAGCAGATCCGCAAGGCTGCAGAAGCCGCCCTCAAGAAGGCCGGCCTCAATCCCAACCACTTCGACTCCGAGGACCACATCCTCTCCAACATCTCCAAGGGTTGGATCACCGAGGAAGAAGCTGAGCGTGGCCGCAAGGTTATGGCTGAGGCTGCTGCCGCAAAGGCTGCAAACCTTCCTGCCCAGATGATCGAGAACATCGCCAACGGTCGTGTAAACAAGTACTTCAAGGAAAACTGCCTCCTCGAACAAGAGTTCATCAAGGATGCCACCCTCACAATCGGTGCATATCTCGAAAAGGCTCAGAAGGGTCTCGTGGCTGTTTCCTTCAAGCGCGTAAACCTCAACAAGGACTAATTCTAATCCCCCCAAAGGATAAGCAACGGGGCCGGCATCCACGCCGGCCCCGATTTTTTTACTCTGAAAATATGGATGGTGATTTTCGGTGTTCTTGCGGCGATGCACAGAGCATGTCGCGGACGCTATAAAGTGTCTTATTTTCCGGCGCCCAAGATTGTAATTTTTATTTCGTCGGCTTTTATGCTTTCATCGGGATATACAGACCAGATTATTTCAACGTTGTCGGGTAAGGACTTTGCAAATTCGGTCAACGCAGTCATTTCTTGCATCTCCATTGGCTGCCGGCCTACCTTGTTGAAGTATAAAGAAAGCAAAATCTTTTGGTATGTTTTCGGCATCGATGAGGTCAAGGCGCTATTAATGTCGCATATCGCGCTCTTCAAGCGCTCTTTGCCGCAGCGCGTGGCCGACTTTACGTAGAAATGTTTACTGTCCGCCAGTGTAGCTCTTAAATCGTTGAAGTCGCAGGCAATCACGCCTTGTGTATACATGGGCTGAAGAATAGCTTTTAGTATGCCGGGGTATTCAGAGTACTCGGCTTGTGTTGCCACACTATCATAGCAATCCACGTCGGCATTGTCAAGCAATCCAATGGTCAGTATGCCGGCATCATGGAATTGTTTGGCAATACGGTTTGCAGAATCTTCGTTGTCTTTAGCGACAATTATCGCCATCTTATCCTCGTCGGTCGGTGCACAGTCGAAGGGTTCGGTTAGGATCGTGGCCGACAGATCATACCCAAAAGACTTTACAGCCTCGATTACGTCTTTCGTCGACTCTCCAATTCCAATTACACGAAAACTTGCAGTAAACTTCGAGTCAGTAAACCGGGTTAATATTTCAGCGTTGTTCATTTTATTATTCTTTAAGTGGTTGATTACTATCGTTATGATAGCAAGAAACCAGCTTTCATCGCATTGTGTCGTTGGCAAAGTTCGAGTTTCGCTATCTCGTGTTTGATGCCCTCCAAGTTACTAACGGAGAAATTCTCATTCTGTTGTGTAGCTTCCACGCAACTTGTCAGGGACAAGAAGCAAGCCGTTCTAATCCGCTCTCATTTAGATGCCTTGAAATTAAAGAAAGGATGGTTAATTGTGTTGATTGTTACGGTGTCTCCTTATGTTTTTAAGATTCCGGTGTGAGCCTTGGCATAGGTTTATGTGTATCCGAAATACCCTCGTGAACTAAAAATTTAACTAATTATTTTTTTTTGTTTAAAAATCATATTGTATCTTTGCAAAAAGATATATACTCTTGTGGAGGGTTGTACCGATATAAATTTTTTATCTTAAGCTATAACATAATTTTTTATGCTCAGGAGCATCGCAGGAGCTTTAGCACTATTATACGCCGTTGTTGTATTCGGTCAGACAAAGGCCGATACGGTAAGGGTGTATTTTGAGGTGAACCGAGATGTCTTTAATCCCGAGCTTTTCGATAACGCAACGGTGATGGAGCGATTCATTGAAAAGGTGGACAGTGCGCATGCGGCGGGGTCCATCCGCCACATAGATGTATATGGTTATTCTTCACCTGAAGGCTCCCGGCGACGCAACCAGCGGCTGTCGAATCGCCGGTGTCGTACCATTGCCGACTATATTGTGACGCGAACCGGCGTTGATCCGCAGTTGATCACTGCACGGGGTTGCGGTGAGACCTGGGATGATCTGAGAACAGAGATCGAAGCCACTCCTGATGTGCCTATGCGCAGCAGGGTGCTCGACATAATCGATAATACACCCGAGTGGATTTTCGACTCGAAAGGACGAGTCGTCGGCGGTCGCAAGAAGCAGCTGATGGATCTTGCCGGCGGTCGCCCCTACAGGTGGCTTCTGGAAAATGTTTTCCCAAAACTTCGCTATGCCTTGACCGTTTCTATGCAATACGAGCCTGATCGTAAGTCAGCTGCTGAAGACTCCGCAGCGCTTGCTGAGGCTGTAGATTCCATAGAGGTGTTTGGCCTTGAATGCTCGGCCGATAATGGCAAGCAGCTTATCCTTGAAGAGCCGATTGTCAACGAGGTGGCCATATCTGGATCCGATACGCATGAAGGAGAAGGAGTAGATATGATGCAGGCCTCTGCCGTTGAAACACCGGATCCCATTCATCGTCTTGCCATTAAGACAAATATGCTTTACTATGCTCTGCTGCTGCCGAATCTGGAGGTAGAATATCTCATCAACCACAATTGGTCGGTTGCTCTTGAAGGTGATTTGGCATGGTGGGGTAAATATAGCCGCGAGAAAAGCTACCGACTGGCCATAGTTTCGCCGGAAGTAAAGCGTTGGATACGTCCTCGCGCCCCGTGGCACGGCCTATATGTAGGAGCATTTGTAGGAGCCGGCTTATATGACCTGGAAAATGGGAAAAAGGGTTATTATGGAGAAGGAATAATGGGAGGCTTCTCTGTCGGCTACATGTGGCCGGTGAGCACACGTCTCTCTTTAGAAGCGGAAATCGGCGTCGGCTATCTCTATTCGAAATATAAGGAATACAGACCCATGGACGGACATCACGTATACCAGCGCACCAAAGACCTGAATTACGTCGGTCCGCTGAAATTAAAACTGTCATTGGTATGGCGTCTGTGGGATCTGAATAATTCCAAGCGTCATAACTCTAATAAACGAAACGATCGTGCAAGATGAGAAGTAGTCAGTTCTACATATTTGCATTGGTGCTTGTCATGTCGGTGACGTGTGTTTCGTGCCGAAAGGAGCTGTGCTACGATCATTATCCCGCAATGGATGTAAATTTCTCGTGGGAGCAGGAATGGGAGCGCGATTATGGTATGCACCACCTTTCAGGCTGGGATTCCGATCAGCATGGTTTCGATTATGACGAATTGCGCCCCGGAGTGCCGGAATGGGTGAAGATGGTGAGATATTTCGACGATGGCCGTGTCACGGAACGTTTTTTTACGCCGGAGGGAGATAAGTTCGAAGTCGATAAGAATGAGGTGAGTTCTATACTTTTCTATAACGGCGACACCGAATATATCATCCTCTCTGATGTGGCTTCCTTGCACGATGTGCGGGCGTCGGCCACGACGCGTACCCGTTCGGGCGCTGCAATGCAGGAGATGCAGGAGATGTATCAGTCATCTCGAACCACCAATCCTCCCGATGTTATTTATTCGGCATATATAGACCATTTGCCCGGGGTTATGATGCATGAGGTGAAATATTTACCCGTAAAGATGCAACCGCTGGTGTACACATATGTCATTTCATATGAGTTTGAACATGGTTTCGAGCATGTGGTCCTGGCGCGAGGAGCTTTAGGAGGAATGGCTGAAGGTGTGTACCTTCGCTCAGGCACTACTACAGACGACACATCAATCATCCTCTTCGATTGCGATATAGAGTCCGGTGCTTGCCGAAGCCGCGTGCGCACCTTCGGGATGCCCTCTTTCCCGGATTCCTATTTCGGGCGCGTGACGACGGAACATTCCGGTCCGTTTTCACTCAATCTTGAGGTTAAACTGAAAAATGGCAAGAACGTGGATTTCAACTTCGATGTCACGGATCAAATCAAGAATCAGCCTCGCGGTGGAATCATCAGGGTCGGTGGCATCAGAATCGAAGATGAAACAGCCTGGGAACCGACCTCATCCGGGTTTGATGTCGATGTCTCGGATTGGAATGATAATGTCGAAGAAATCGATATCCCGATAGGAAAATAATTCACCACTATAATAATTCATTGAAAGTAATCATTTTTTTAATAACAACTAATCTTTATCAACATGATGAAACATTTAACTTTTCTGGCAGTTGGAGCGCTCGCACTCACTGCCTGCACATCGGAAAATGTCATTGATGATGCTGCGTCCTCCCGCAATGAGATCAGGTTCACGAATGTTGTGAACAAACACACCCGTGCAGTCGAGGATCTCACCACAGGAACTCTACGTAAGTTCAACGTGTTCGGCTTCTACACCAAGGATACCGATCCGGAAACGGCGCACGAGGTGTTCAGTGATCTCACCGTTTATGACAACGAGGGAAATCGCCAGTGGACCTATGACGGCCCCAAGCAATATTGGATACCCGGCTTTACGTACTATTTCTATGCCTACAGCTGCGGAAGTGTGGACGCTCACACTGCCTATGGGCATTTTGATCTGAACATGGAGAATAATGGGACCGGCATGCTGGCCGGTGACCGTCTTTTTACAATCGACAGGTTCGTCTGCGACAACAAGCATCAGCATGACCTCCTCTATGCTGTAGCAGATCCTATTACTGCTTCTGCAGGCTCTAACTCTGACGTAAGTTTCCAATTTAGCCACATCCTTTCCAAGATTAAAGCGAAATTTACTCATAATCTCTCTTCGGAGTATGAGGTTGTAATTAGAGACGTTGCTGTAACCAATATTTGTAACGTAGCAGACTTTGATTCTAAAAGCGAAGCCGGCTGGTCAGAAGCTGAACGTATGGGTGGCTCTCCTTTCGTTGCTCTGTTGGATACTGAGAATGCCTCGGAGTCGCGTGAGCCCATTTCTCTGACTTACGGTGAATCCGCACTAACAGATGAAGCATACGTAATTCCCTGTAAATACGAGTCTCGTGATGTTTACCTCACGTTTACCGTAGATGTCTACTACGATAGAGACTTAGTTTTGTCAAGAGGTTTGACGGCTGCTTTCCAACCTGAATGGAAGAAGGGCTTCGCTTACATATATAACGTAACGATAGATCCTTCTGACCTCCAGCTGAGTGAAATCAAATTTAATGTTTCAACCAGTATTACGGATTGGGGAGATGGTGGTGAAATCGATGAGGAAGAATAAGCCTAAGCATCATCGTTTTACCATTTCATAATCCAGAACAGGCTGCGCCACTCTCAAAAGAGTGGCGCAGTTTTTGTTGATATGACTTGTCGTTGCTATGAAAGCTCATGTCAGAAAACTCTATTATTGCGGTATTGGCAAATTTTTTAACGAGGAGGAATTTTGGCAAGGCTAAGGGGCGGTGAGATTGATGTATCTTAGAGGTGCAGGCCATCTAAATGATTTCAGAGGTCTGCATGCAGCATAAGGATAGAAAAGGAAATTGAGTTTTAGGTCATGAATGAACGTCATTGCCTCCACAACCATAGACCTCTTTCTGTATTATTAGAGTTGGTCGCTGACAGACAAGACGCATAAGATAGAACGATCTCTTCGATAAATCGAATATCAAAAAAGGTTGATCCTTTCTATGGCTTAAGTATACTGAAAGAATTTGATTTTTACCACGACCATTTTTAAATGGACAATAGGGATAAAGCCCGAATTTTAAAACCCCGTTTCCCAACGTTAACAAATATTGGGGAACGAGGTCTGAATATATTATTTTCGGGGCACTTCTATGTTATTATCGCCTCCGGGTAGCCAATCTTTCACGCTAACCACATCGATATATATATCCTTGATGAGAGGCTGCAGGGTAAACGAATACGTGTAAGCTTTCCCTGGCTCCCATCCTTCTATTACTGCCGACGACGTATACTCTTCTATATTTTCGCCCTTGTATATTGTGCATGTTATGGAGAGCGTTATGTCTTTATTATCAGGCTGAGGGATCATGAATAGGGCATCGTTTTCGGGAAAGAGCGGCATTCCGTTATTGTTCATATTATCGGCATTAGGATCTATGACCGTTATTTCAATGCCGACCGTGCCTTTGTCAGAAAGATCACCCCAAGAATATTCGCAATCGTCGGTCTGCAGGCCATCCGACGAAAGAGATGCCGGAGTAATGGAAAATGTTCCTGTTCGGTTTACATCCTCTAACGCCAAACTTACGTCTATCTTATCGAAGGATTCGGCATAGTTCAGCCGGAAATTTAACTTCGACAGGATATGAAAGAAATTGAGCCGGACCTGTTTGGTTGAAGATGAGGAACCGGCATGATTCTTTCGCCGATGCGTTGACGCCATTATATCCCGGGTATCGGAGAAATTGTCGGGAATCGTGTATTTAAGCTTGAGAGTAGAGTTGCCATAAGTTGTGTTGCCCGTGCTGGCAGGATGCAACGCAACAAAGGAATATTCGCAGTTAGGAAACCAATATTGAGGTGTGTCATATTTCCAACTGTTGCCCGTATAGCTGACAGGTGTATTGTTGAATATGGTGTACACGTCGTTTCTTGTCTGGTTGTCTGAGAGAGATTTCTTATCGCCATAAAGCGCGAATCTGGAGCCCTCGGTCTCCAGGGTGCTTGTTACAGACCCGCGGGTTCTGTCTGAGGAGACGACAAACTGCATCTCTGAACCAGGCTCATCGAACTTTTCGTCAATAGCATCTCTCTCGCATGACCATAGAAGGCACACGATATTGATGAGGAGAAGAATATGTGATAATTTTATATACATTAAGTCGTAATCAATTTTCGGCCATACTGCCTTAATGATTGGTTATATGGTTGTTAACTCTGCAGGATGTCGCAATTTCGGCATCCGAATATGTTCATAGTAGTTGCAAAGATACAAAATAATCGCATTATATCCAAGGATTCTCCTGAATTAAATTGCAAAATTATTCGGGCTTATAAATTATAACCGAAAAAAGAAAAATGGAGTGTAAGCTTTTGAGCTACACTCCATTTATATGGATTTAGATTGTTCTAAATTGAGGAGTTATTTCACTTCCTCGAAGTCTACGTCGGTTACGTGGTCGTCGGGGCCTTGCTGGCTTGCGCCGGGGTTGGCTCCGGGCTGAGGACCTGCCTGCTGGGAGGCGTTGTGGATGTCCTGAGCTGCGGCCTGCATTGCGGCTTCGACTTCCTTAATTGCTGCGTCGCAGGCGTCGACGTCCTGAGCCTTGTGGGCTTCCTTAAGCTTGGCAATTGCACCTTCGATAGCGGCTTTGCGGTCGGCGGGGAGCTTGTCGCCGAGTTCGGCGAGCTGCTTCTCGGTCTGGAAGACGATGGCGTCGGCCTGATTGAGCTTGTCCACGCGCTCCTTCTCCTTGGCGTCGGCTGCGGCGTTGGCTGCGGCTTCGTCCTTCATTCGCTGGATTTCGGCGTCCGTGAGGCCGCTGGAAGCTTCGATTCGGATGCTCTGTTCCTTACCGGTTGCCTTATCCTTGGCCGATACGTTCAGTATACCGTTGGCATCTATTTCGAAAGTTACTTCGATCTGAGGCACACCACGGGGTGCAGGTGCGATACCGTCGAGGTGGAACTTGCCGAGGAGCTTGTCGTCCTTAGCCATGGGGCGTTCGCCCTGGAGGACGTTGATCTCTACGGAAGGCTGATTGTCGGCTGCCGTCGAGAAGGTTTCGCTCTTACGCGTAGGAATGGTGGTGTTTGCTTCGATAAGCTTGGTCATTACGCCGCCGAGGGTTTCGATACCTACGCTCAGAGGCACAACGTCGAGCAGAAGCACGTCCTTGACGTCGCCGGAGAGGACACCGCCCTGGATGGCTGCGCCTACGGCTACAACTTCGTCGGGGTTAACGCCCTTCGAGGGAGCCTTGCCGAAGAATTTTTCTACAACCTGCTGGATGGCGGGGATACGGGTGGAACCGCCGACGAGAATTACTTCGTCGATGTCTTTTGCCGTGAGACCGGCATCGCGGAGAGCGTCTTCACAGGGCTTGAGGGTGGCCTGGATGAGCTTGTCGGCAAGCTGTTCGAACTTTGCGCGGGTAAGGGTCTTCACAAGGTGCTTGGGAATTCCGTTTACGGGCATTATGTACGGAAGGTTGATTTCCGTGGACGTGGTGCTGGAAAGCTCGATTTTTGCTTTCTCGGCAGCCTCTTTCAGGCGCTGGAGCGCCATGGGGTCCTGACGGAGGTCTACGCCTTCTTCCTTCTGGAATTCGTCGGCGAGCCAGTCGATGATCACGTGGTCGAAGTCATCACCGCCGAGGTGGGTATCACCGTTGGTGGATTTAACCTCGAATACGCCGTCGCCGAGTTCGAGGATGGAGATATCGAATGTGCCGCCACCGAGGTCGAACACTGCAATCTTCTGGTCCTTATTGCTCTTGTCGAGGCCGTAAGCCAGGGCTGCGGCCGTAGGCTCGTTGACGATACGGCGAACGTTGAGGCCTGCGATTTCGCCGGCTTCTTTCGTTGCCTGACGCTGAGAGTCGTTGAAGTAAGCGGGCACCGTGATGACGGCTTCCGTTACGCTTTGTCCAAGATAGTCTTCGGCGGTTTTCTTCATCTTCTGAAGAATCATTGCCGAGATTTCCTGAGGGGTATATTCGCGGCCGTCGATGTCGATGCGGGGAGTGTTGTTCTCGCCGCGTACGACCTTGTAAGGCACGCGCTCGATTTCTTTTTCTACCTGGTCGTAAGTTTCTCCCATGAAGCGCTTGATCGAATAGATGGTGCGCTTGGGGTTGGTGATGGCCTGACGCTTGGCAGGGTCGCCTACCTTACGTTCGCCGCCATCGACAAATGCTACGACCGAGGGGGTGGTGTTGCGGCCTTCGCTGTTGGGGATCACAACGGGATCTTTGCCTTCAAGGACGGCAACGCAGGAATTGGTTGTTCCTAAGTCAATACCAATAATTTTTCCCATAATAGTGTACGTGTTTTTATGTTGTTTGTATTTTTTGTTTTCTTGTTCCGGCAGCCCGCATTTCGGGGCTGCTGTCGGAAATAAAACAAATCGCGTGCCAAAAATGTTTTGACACGCGATTTTTGTCAGGTCTGTCAGTTGTTATTGCTTAGTAGCCGAAGATTTCTTCCTGTGAGAGAACAACTACCCGGGCTTTCTTCCTGAGGGCCTCGATGTCGATTTTGTCGAGAGGTCCGAGGATGGCGATGCTGTGTCCGAGGCCGCGGATGTGGGCTCTCTGATAGTCGCGCACCGTGTCGAGGGTGAGCTCGGGGAGGTGAGCGTAGATATAGCTTTGGGCTTCGACGGCGTCGCCCCGGTCGAGGTGGGCGATGTATGCATCGGCTATTTTGTCTTTGATGGTGCGGGATGTGCGCAGGTCGTTTTCGACCGACTGTTTGGCCACGGCAAAGGCCTGCTCGCTTTCGGGCATGTTGTCGATAATGTCATCGAACGCAGCCATGGCCTCAGGGAGTTTGTCGACCTGCGTGGCTATGTAGGCAGTGAAGAGATACGGGCGCCCTGCGCGCTGCTGGTGGTAGTTGTTGGCGTAGGCGCTGTAGGCCAGCGATCGGCTTTCGCGCATTTCCTGGAAGACCACGGCGTTCATTCCGCCGCCGAAATACGTATTGTACATTTTTCTTTCGGGCTCAAGCTCAAGTGAGTAGAGCTCGGGCAGGCGCGAAAGACGCTGGTAGTCGGCCTGAGCCATGTCGTAGTTTGCGAGATATATCACAGGCTCGTCGGTAGCGACGACGGTGTAGGGAGCGGAGTAGGGAGCTTCGGCCGGATTGTCGGGCGTATGAGCGTCGAGAATTGCCAGAAGCGATTTTTCGGAGGCAGGGCCGTAGTAGACGGTGCGGTGGCGGAAGCCGAGAAGCTCGCGCAGGGAAGCCAGAATCTTGTCAGGCCCCAGCTCGCGCAGGGCCTCAGGCGAAAGGCGGCTCGTGAGCATATTGTCGGGGCCATATGTCTGGTATGTGGTGAGTGCATAGAAATTCCAGGCCTCGTTGGTCTTGTAGTTGATGCGCTTCTGTTCAAGGTCGGAGATCCATGTCTCGAAGGTGGCATTGTCGACCGTGGCGTTCGAGATGAAATCTTCAAGAAGCGTCAGGGCTGCTTCCATGTTTTCGCTGAGGCCGCTGAGGCTGATGGCGGAGCGTTCCCGGCCGGCGCCGATACTGTAGGTGCATGCCAGCTCGTAGAAGCGGCGCTGGATGTCGGCGGCAGTCATTGTGGGCGTGGATGCGAGTTCGATCAGAGAGCTTGCATCGTTGAGCAGCGGCAGGGCGCCCGTTCCGGTCTCGTAGATAAATTCGAGGCTGAAGATATCGTTCGTTGTGTTGCGGACGTAGTAGACCGGTGTGGCGGCTTTGGCCTCGAGGATTGTGAGGTCGCGTTCGAAATCTACGAAGCGGGGTTCGATGGGTTCCACGCGGGAAGAGGTTATTTCCGTGAGGAAGGTCGAGGTCTTGTCGCGGTTGGTGGCGATAGGAGTGAGTTTGGGTTTTGCTATTTCCGAGACGGAGGGGTCGGTGCCTGTACGCTTGTAGACCACGGCGTAATTGTCCTGGCCGAGATATTTACGGGCAAGGTCGGTAATCGAAGCTTTGCTGAGAGTGTCGAGGGCCGTGAAGGAGGCTACTTCCTTCTGCCACGGGCGCCGGTTCATGAAGGAGTTCACCATCATGTATGCGCGGTTTTCGTTGCTCTCGATGGATTTGGCGAGTGCAAGCTTGTTGTTGGCAGCGGCAGCGCGGACAATTTCTTCGCTGAAGAGGCCGTTGCGCAAGCTGTCGGCCTGGTTGAGAAGGATGTCGCGCACCTGCTCGAGTGTCTGCCCTGCTTTGGGCTGGCCGTAGAGGATGAAGCAGCCGCCGTCGGCCATCTGATAGGCGAAACAACCGCTCGAGAGGGTGAGCTGCGGAAGGTGGACGTTTGTGTCAAGGAGGCCGCACCATCCGTTCTGCATCACCGTGCCCATCGTTTCGATAGTCGTGCTTTCGTCGGACCATGCTCCGGGGAGCTGCCAGGCCACGTAGACGGTTTCGTTTTCCGGGCCGAGGACCTCTTTTTCCGTGGTGGCGGAGATGGCATTGTCCGGGGCGAGGACGGGAGAGGGCAAGGAGGGATTTGGCTCCATCGAGCCGAAGTAGCGGTCGATAATTTCTATGGCCTCATCAGGGTTGAAATCGCCGGCCATGGCGATAACCATATTGTTGGGCACATACCATTGGGAATGATAGCGCTTGACGTTGGTGATCGAAGGATTCTTGAGGTGCTCCTGCGTGCCGAGGACGGTTTGTGTGCCGTAGGGATGGCGCGGGAACACGACTGACAAGAGCGAATCGATGGCTTTCTCGCTGTCGCTTTTCATGGACATGTTCTTTTCCTCGTAGATGGTTTCGAGTTCGGTGTGGAAACCTCTGAGGATGGGCTGGCGGAAGCGATCGCTCTGCACTCGGGCCCAGTTTTCGATCTGATTCGAGGGGATGTCCTCCGTGTAGCAGGTCATGTCCATTGAGGTGAATGCGTTCGAGCCCTGGGCACCGATAGCGCTCATGAGCTTGTCGTATTCATTGGGGATGGCGATGAGCGATGCGGCATAGCTCAGGGAGTCGATGCGTGCGTAAATTTTTGCCCGTGCATCGGGGTCGGAGGTCATACGGTAGGTTTCGAAGGCACTTTCGATGCTGTCGAGAAGCGGCCGCTCGGCTTCGAAGTCAGATGTGCCGAAGTTTGGTGTGCCTTTGAACATGAGGTGCTCGAAGTAGTGAGCGAGGCCTGTGGTTTCGGCCGGGTCGTTCTTGCCGCCGACGCGCACGCCGATGAAGGTCTGGACGCGAGGAGTGTCCTTATTGACGCTCATCATCACTTGCAAGCCGTTGGGAAGGGTGTAGATACGGGTTTTCAGGGGGTCGCCGGGGACGGTGTCGAAGGGCACTGAAACGGCGCTCAGCGCCAGGCTGCCAAGGAGCAGGGCGCTGAGGAAAAGGAGAAGTCTGGTTTTCATTTCGTGAGTTTTATCCTGGTGAAGGAGCAGAATCAGTATTCGCCCCAACTCTTGATTTCGATTTCGTTCATCGGAAGGGAGGTGAAAGCCTTGATGAAGGCGGCGGCCAGGCGGGCGTTGGTGAGCAGGGGGATGTTCAGGTCGATGGCTGCGCGGCGTATCTTTCGGCCGTTGCTCAGCTCGTTGCTCGAGAGGTTTTTGGGAATGTTCACTACGAGGTCGACCATCTTTTCGTGGAGAAGCTCGAGGGCCTGAGGCTGCTTGTCGGGCTCGGAGGGCGAGTAGACGCGGACAGCGGGGATGTCGTTTTCGTTGAGGAACTGGGCGGTGCCTCCTGTGGCGTAGATCTTGAGGCCGGCTTTGTGGAGGCGATGTGCGGCGTCGAGGAGTTCGGCTTTCTGCTTCGTGCCACCTGTGGAGAGGAGCACGGCCCGGCGGGGAACGCGCAGTCCGACAGCCAGCAGAGACTTCAGGACGGCCTCGTCGGTGTCGTCGCCGAGACAACCGACCTCACCCGTGGAGCTCATGTCCACGCCAAGGACAGGATCGGCGCCCTGGAGACGCGAGAAGGAGAACTGCGAGGCCTTGACGCCTACGTAGTCGAGGTCGAAGGCGCTCTTGGCCGGTTTCTCAGGATGGAGGCCGAGCATTACTCGCGTTGCAAGGTCGATGAAGTTAATTTTCAGAACTTTCGATACGAATGGGAAGCTTCGGGATGCACGCAGGTTGCATTCAATGACGAGGATGTCGTTGTCCTTAGCCATGAACTGGATATTGAAGGGCCCTGAGATCTTGAGGGCTTTTGCGATTTTGGCCGATACCTTCTTGATGCGTCGCATCGTCTCGACGTAGAGCTTCTGCGGAGGGAACTGAATTGTGGCGTCGCCGGAGTGAACGCCGGCATATTCGATATGCTCCGAAATGGCGTAGGCGATAATTTCGCCGTTGTCGGCCACTGCGTCCATCTCGATTTCCTTCGCTCCCTGGATGAATTCCGTAACAACCACGGGGTGTTGCTTGGAGACGTTGGCGGCGAGTTTCAGGAAGCGGACGAGTTCGTCGTGGTTGGAGCAGACGTTCATTGCAGCTCCGGAGAGGACGTACGACGGGCGGACGAGAACGGGATAGCCTACTTCGTCGATGAATTCGTTGATGTCCTCGAGGCTTGTGAGCTCGCGCCAGCGGGGCTGGTCGACGTCGAGAGAATCGAGCATGGCCGAGAATTTGTGGCGGTCTTCGGCGTTGTCGATGCTTTTGGCCGATGTGCCGAGGATGTTGACGCCTTGGTCGGCGAGGCGCATTGCGAGATTGTTGGGAATCTGCCCGCCCACGCTTAGGATGGTGCCGTGGGGTTGTTCGAGGTCGAGGATGTCCATCACGCGCTCGAAGGTGAGCTCGTCGAAATACAGTCGGTCGCACATGTCGTAGTCAGTGGACACGGTCTCGGGGTTGTAGTTTATCATCACCGAGCGCCAGCCTTCTTTCTTGACGGTCATGAGAGCGTTCACCGAGCACCAGTCAAATTCGACTGACGAGCCAATGCGGTACGCTCCGGAGCCGAGAACGACTATGGAGCGATGGTCGCCGGTGTAGTCGATGTCGTTTTGAGTGCCGTTGTAGGTGAGATAGAGGTAGTTTGTCTCTGCCGGGTATTCGGCGGCGAGGGTGTCTATCTGCTTGACTACAGGGCGGATTCCTCGGGCGAGACGATGGGCTCGCACATCGAGGATAGCCCCTTCGGTGTTGGCATCCATGTTTTTCTTGAATACGGAGCGGGCAATCTGGAAGTCGCTGAAGCCTTGCTGCTTGGCCTGGCGGAGAAGCTCGTCGGGGAGGGTGTCGAAGCTGTCGTGGGCTTCAAGGGCTTGGGACGTCTCGAGGATATTGAGCAGTTTGTATAGGAACCAGCGGTCGATTTTCGTCAGTTCGTGGATTTGGTCGACCGTATATCCTTCGGCGAAGGCTTTGGCGATAACGAAGATACGCTTGTCGGTGGGGGCGACGAGGGCTTTGCGGATGTCCGGGATGTCGAGGCTCTTGTTCTCGACGAAGCCATGCATCCCCTGGCCAATCATTCGCAGGCCTTTCTGGATTGCTTCTTCGAATGTGCGTCCGATGGCCATGACTTCGCCCACGGATTTCATCGACGAACCGATCTCGCGGTTCACGCCATGGAATTTGCCGAGGTCCCAGCGGGGGATTTTGACGACCACGTAGTCGAGAGCGGGCTCGAAGAATGCGCTGGTGGTGCGGGTGATGGAGTTCTTGAGTTCGAAGAGGCCGTAGCCGAGAGCGAGTTTTGCTGCCACGAACGCCAGGGGGTAGCCTGTGGCTTTTGATGCCAGAGCCGAGGATCGGCTGAGGCGAGCGTTGACTTCGATCACGCGGTAATCCATCGAAGCGGGGTCGTAGGCGTACTGCACGTTGCATTCGCCTACGATGCCTACGTGTCGTATAATCTTGATGGCGAGGGAGCGGAGGTAGTGGTAGTCGTCGTTGGAGAGGGTCTGCGAGGGTGCCACGACGATACTTTCGCCCGTGTGGATTCCCAGCGGGTCGAAGTTTTCCATGTTGCAGACGGTGATGCAGTTGTCGTATCGGTCGCGGACCACTTCGTATTCCACTTCTTTCCAGCCTTTGAGTGATTTCTCAACAAGCACCTGGGGAGCGAAGGAGAGAGCTTTCTCGGTGAGGGCGCGGAGCTCGTCGTCGTTGTCGCAGAAGCCGCTTCCGAGGCCACCGAGGGCATAGGCGGCGCGGACGATTACGGGATAGCCCAGCTCGTTGGCCACGCGCAGGGCTTCGGAGACGCTTTCGACGGCTTCGCTCTTGATGGTCTTGACGTCGATTTCGTCGAGTTTTTCGACGAAGAGTTCGCGGTCTTCTGTGTCCATGATGGCGCGGACGGGGGTGCCGAGGACTTCGACGCCATATTTTTCGAGGATTCCGGATTTGTAGAGCTCGACGCCGCAGTTGAGGGCTGTCTGACCGCCGAATGCGAGGAGGATGCCGTCGGGGCGTTCCTTCTCGATTACGCGCTCAACGAAAAAGGGCGTAACGGGCAGGAAGTATATCTTGTCGGCGAAGCCTTCGGAGGTCTGCACCGTGGCGATATTGGGGTTGATGAGGACGGTGGCGATGCCTTCTTCCTTAAGGGCCTTCAGGGCCTGGGCGCCGGAGTAGTCGAATTCGCCGGCTTCACCGATTTTCAGTGCGCCGCTGCCTAAGAGCAGTACTTTTTTTATCTGTTCTTTTTCCATGTGGCCTTAGAGTTTGGAGAGAAATTCGTCGAAAAGGAATTCCGTGTCCCTTGGGCCGCTTGAGGCTTCGGGGTGGAACTGGGCTGAGAAGTAGGGGAGCTCGCGGTGGCGAATTCCTTCGTTTGTGCCGTCGTTCATGTTCACGAAAAGGGCTTCCCAACCGTCGGGGAGGGTGGAATCGTCAACGGCGAAACCGTGGTTCTGAGAGGTGACGTAGCAGCTGTTTGTGCCCTTGCGGCGCACGGGCTGGTTGTGGCTGCGATGTCCGTATTTGAGCTTGTATGTCGATGCTCCGGCGGCTTTTGCCAGGAGCTGATTTCCCATGCAGATGCCGCAGATGGGGCGGTGGGACCCGTCGGCCATTGCTTTGCGGATGTTTTCGACGGTGGCTTCTGCGAAGTCGGGGTTGCCGGGCCCGTTGCTGATGAAGAGGCCGTCGTAAGGCAGGGCTGAGAAGTCGTAGTCCCAGGGCACGCGGACCACCCGGACGCCGCGTTTGAGGAGGCAGCGGATGATGTTGTGCTTAATGCCGCAGTCGACGAGTACGACGGTCTTGCGGCCGTTCCGGCTTTCTTCCGCCCAGGCGGAGGTGTCGGTGGCCGGGGTGAGGGGCAGGGCCGGAGCGTCGATGCTTTCGTATACGGCGGGTGCTGTGGTCGATGTCTTGGCGATCAGATTCTCGGCGTTGGGATCATAAAAATCGACATCGTCCTCCGCTTCAGAGCCTTCGATTATTATTTTACCGAGCATTGAGCCGTGTTCGCGGAGGTGCTTGGTTAGGGCGCGGGTGTCGATGTCGTAGATGCCGGGGATTTTTTCTTCTTTGAGCCATTTAGCCAGAGACCGTTCGGCCAGCCAGTGGCTGTGGTGGAAGGCGTAGTCCTGAGCCACAATAGCGCGGCAGTGGATACGGGAGCCTTCGTAGTATGCTCTGAGGGATGGGCTCCGGTCGTCGCTTGGCGGAACGCCGTAGTTGCCGAGCAGGGGGAAGGTGGTGACTAATATCTGCCCTTCGTAGGAGGGGTCGGTGAGGCTCTCGGGATAACCCGTCATAGCTGTGTTGAATACTACTTCACCGGCGGTGGAGCCTTCGAAGCCGAAGGATTTTCCTTCATACCGGGTGCCGTCCTCAAGGATGAGCGTCGCGCGTTTTGGGGCCTGCATACTGGAATATCTGAGATGTGAAATATTGGTGGAGTATGGCTCCTTATTAAAGAACCGTGCAAAGGTACGAAAAAAAATCGATGTGGGCAATCGAGGGGAAGTGTAAATGCGGAGTTAGGCCGGGGAGGCGAGTATGTTTATGTCTGAAAATTAATGATGAAGACCTGCGAGGATAAAAAAGTTTGAAAAAAAAGCTCTAAAAATTTTGCAGAACGGAAAAATGGTTGTAACTTTGCAATCGCAAACGGGAAAGCAACCCCTGCTCCCGGTGCGAGAGAAAATTGAAATTGCCTCTTTAGCTCAGTTGGCCAGAGCACGTGATTTGTAATCTCGGGGTCG